>NZ_VKHP01000096.1 GCF_010811875.1 Bradyrhizobium uaiense | reverse complement strand
ACGATGGAGCTGGTGCTGGAAGTGCTGGAGGCGGCGGAGCAGCCCTAGGCAGATCCTCTCCACGCGTCGTCCCTGGAGATACCGCGCCGCACCCTCTGCTGTCGTCCCGGCGAAGGCCGGGACCCATAACCACAGGGTTGTGTTGTAGAACGAAGGCTGTGGCCCCAGCATCGCGCAACAAGTCGCATTCGTGGCAATGGGTCCCGGCCTTCGCCGGGACGACGCTGAGTGTGTTGGAGAGTCCGCAACTCGGGGAATGGCCGCTCACCGCCGCTTGCGCACATGGACATTGATGTCGAGATCAATCGCGTTGACGCAGGTCTGCTCGGTGCGATGCGAGCTGCCCTCGTGCCAGCTTCCGTCACGCGCCTTGGCGTCGGTGACATTGGCGAGCCGCAGGCAGCGCCATTGCGGCAGCTTGCCCGAGCTTTCGCCGGCGAATTGCCAGGCCAGCGCGACCTCTTCGCCGCTCTTGTTGTGGCCGATGATGTGCGGGCAGAGCTCGCGTCGGCGGCCGGCATAGACGCAGACGACCTGCTGCTCGGCGAGGATCGCCTTGCGGAAGGTGGTGTAGGTGCGACTTGCCATCCGTTCATTCGTCGAAGACGCGGAAGACGGCCGCCGCCGTCACCAGCAGCTTGTCGTCGGCGAAGGCTTCCCCGTCGACGAAGGCGAAGGTCCGCGTGATCTTCTTCACGATGGTGCGGCCGATGATCCATGAACCTGGCGCCGTGCCGCTGACGAAGCGGCTGTCCAGCGACACGGTGGCGCATTTGCGCTTGGTCGCCGCGAAGACGGCGCTGCCGAGCGCAGTGTCGAGGAAGCCGAGGATCGCCCCGCCATGGATGTAGCCGTAGGGGTTACCGTGCCGCTCGTCGCTCTGAAAACCCCATTCGGGGCCTGCTTCGCTTTCGCGCCAGTAGTAAGGGCCGTTGTGGTCGATGAACCCTGGGCGGTTCGGCAGGAGTTTGAAGCCCTCGGGAGGCGAAGCTGTCATGTGGGGATCATCTGGGTTGGAGCGGAGCGTTGCGGTGCCGGGAGCCGAACATATCATTGTGCGCGGGCATGCGCGCCGGCCCCGTGCACTGTTCCTGTTATGTTCTTGACGCTGTCCAGCGCATCTGGGATGGTTCGGGCTGGTGCGTGGAGGCGAGGGCGGCCGGTGGCAAGACGACAGCGTCCGATCAATATGCCTGCGCCGTATCTCCGGCGGGTCTGGCTCGATCCGACCCGCATTCCCAACCGCAAGGCCTACCCGTTCGTGCTGCCGCTGCTGCGCGACGAATTTGAACTCAGCTTCGACAAGGCGATCACCATCATCGTCGGCGAGAACGGCACCGGCAAGTCGACGTTGCTGGAAGGTATCGCCGTGATGGCCGACTATGACGACGCCGGCGGCGGCAAGGGCTATCGCGCGGTCGACCACGGTCGTGCAGTGGAGAAGATGGGCGGCTCGCTTGCGGTGGCGCTGCGTGCAAGCTGGCTGCCCAAGATCACCAACGGCTGGTTCTTCCGCGCCGAGAGCTTCTTCTCGGTGGCGCGCTATGTCGACGAGGCCGCGCTGGACGTCGGAGACATACCGCCGAACTTCCTGTCCTATTCCCATGGCGAAGGCTTTCTGCGCTTCTTCGAGGAGCGCTGCCAGCGGCAGGGCATCTTCATCTTCGACGAGCCGGAATCCGCGCTGTCGCCGTCGCGCCAGATCGAATTCCTCAAGCTGCTGCACCGGATGCACGGCACCGGCCACTGCCAGGTGATCATGGCGACGCATGCGCCGGTGTTGATGGCCTATCCGAACGCGACGCTGCTGCGGCTGACCAAATACGGGCTTGAGCCGGTAAGCCTGCGGGAGACCGATCACTACCGGCTGATGCGCGAGTTCTGTGACGACCCGAACGGGTTCGTCGAGGCCGCGATCGAGGAATGATCCTGTTGTCCAGCGGCTTGCCTCCCGGCGATCCCGGCGGCCGCGAACTTCGCTCTGGTGCAAGAAGCCGATCCCCGATCTAGTCTAGAATCTCGAACCATAAGCTTCGGCGCGCCCGTCACGGCGTAGACCGGCAAACCGGGAGAGAACAAGGATGAGGCGTACGATCGCGCGTGCTGGCGTCGTGGTAGCGGCATTGGCTGTGTTGGGGGCCGCCTGGGCCCATGGGCCGACCCGGCAGAAGGTGCGGGAATCCATCGAGATCGACGCGCCGCAGGCCAAGGTGTGGGCGGTGATCGGCAATTTCCAGGACATGAGCTGGCTCGCCGGCGTCACCAAGACCGAAGGCGAGAAGGGCAACGAGATCGGCGCCACGCGGCGGCTGACGCTGGCGCCCGGCGACACCGTCGACGAGGAGCTTTACAAATACGAGCCCGAGATGATGAGCTATTCGTACCGGATCACGGCGGTCGACGTGAAGGTGCTGCCGGTCACGAATTATTCCTCGACGCTGACGGTGTCGCCGGCGCCCGAAGGCAGGACGAAGCTGGAATGGGCCGGCGCGTTCTACCGCGGCTTTCCCAACAACGATCCGCCGCCGGAGTTGAACGACGAGGCCGCGATCAAGGCGGTGAGCGGGATGTACAAGGCCGGGCTCGAAGCGCTGAAGAAGAAGATCGAGAGCGGCACCTGATCGGATGCCAACCGTACCGTCATTGCGAGGAGCGGCAGCGACGAAGCAATCCATTCTTCCGTTCTGCGGCGCCGTGGATTGCTTCGCTTTCCTCGCAATGACGTGGATAGAATTGTGTGTACCCTGAGGGCGATCGTTCTGGCTGCGCTGCTCGGCCTGCTCGGCGGCGCGCATGCCGAGGAGGCGTTCGTCACCAACCAGCTCAGCGACGATCTCACGGTGGTCGATCTCGCGACCTCGAAGCCGGTTGCGACGATTGCGATCGGCGGCAAGCCCGCCGGCGTCGCCGTCAGCAATGACGGCCGCTTTGCCTATGTGACCAGCCCGGATGCGAAGGCGCTCACCGTGGTCGACGCGGCCGCGCGGAAGGTGGTCGGCCGGGTCGATGTCGACGGCGGCCCGCTCGGCATTGCGGTGGCACCCGACGGCGCGACGGTCTACGTCGCCGACTGGTACGCCGCCGCGGTGCGCGTCATCGACGCGAAGGAGCAGCGGGTTGCCGCCAGCATCGCGGTCGGGGCATCGCCGTCCGGGCTCGCCGTGACGCCGGATGGGCGCCTGCTGCTCTCGGCCGACCGCGATGATGACAGCGTGTCGATCGTCGACACCGCCACGCGGGAGCGGAGAGGGATCGTGAAGGTCGGCACCCGCCCGTTCGGCGTCACCGTCGATGCCGAGGGCAAGCGCGCCTACACCGCCAATGTCGGCTCCAACGACGTCTCCGTGATCGACATCGCCACCGCGCAAGAGATCGGCCGCGTCCATGTCGGCCTGCGCCCCTACGCGGTGGCGCTGGCGCAGGGCCGCGGCTTCGTCACCGACCAGTATGACGGCAAGGTTAGCGTGTTCGACCTCGCGACCTTGCAGCCGCTGAAGCGGATCACGGTCGGCGACTATCCCGAAGGCATCGAGGCGACGGCCGACGGCCGGCGCATCGTGGTCGCGAACTGGGAGAGCAACACGCTGACCATGATTGATGCTGCCGAGATGAGGGTCACCGGCGAGGTCAAGGTCGGCGACGGGCCGCGCGCGTTCGGGGCGTTTCTCAGGCGGACGGAGTAGGCGGAAAGTGCACGTCCCAAAATATCGAAAACAACCCCATGCACAGTAGCCGGTTGCTGTCGGCACCTGGAAAAGCGACTTGACGCGTCGGGCAAATCAGCGATACGCTTCTATTATTCCGAAATAGTGCAGGTGCCCGCCGCAGCGCGATAGCATTTGTCGGGTGCTCCTTTCGTCATTGCGAGGAGCCTGTCACCGGCGTTCGTGCAACTCGTTGACCTGGAATGACGCAGCGGGGCCAACCCGCCTACGGCCCGTCGCCGAGCTGCGACCCATTGGCTCACCGGCGCGGCGGGCATATATTATGCAGCAAATGCGAGGAAACACAGGGAGGATGCCATGCATCATACCTTGGTGCCCAGCGACCGCGTCGAGCACGTCTGCGTCTTCGGGCGCGATGGCGCAAGGCTCGGTTCGATCGAGCGGCTGATGCTCGACAAGGTCAGCGGAACCGTGGCCTACGCCATCATTAAGACCGGCGGCGTGCTGAGTACCCACCACCACTATCCCGTCAGATGGACCGCGCTGCGATTTGATCCCGCGCGGCAGGCCTTCGAGGCCGAAGTGACGCTGGATGATTTGCGCGCCGGGCCGTCCGAGTTCGACGGCGACGAATTTGACTGGGGCGACCGCTCGCGATCGTATACGCACCCGAACTATTGGGCGGTGTAACGCGCAGACGAGGAGATGCCGTAGCCCGCATGAGCGAAGCGACATGCGGGAGCTACCAACGTATTTGGTCGGAAGTCCCCGATAGCGCTTCGCTCGTCCGGGGGACTTGCTTAGCCCAAGACAGGCACACATGACTCACTTCAAGCCCGCCGGCTGGCCTTCCGTCATACCGAGAATTGTCACACGCGACCTGACCGGCTTGGCCGGTTTCCTGAGAGATGTCTTCGGCGCGGAAGGCGAAGTCCGGCCCGGAGCGCCGACGGAAATGCGCATCGGGGACTCGATCATCCTGATCAGCGACGGTGGCGGCGCACGAGAGGCAATGCCGGCCTTTCTCTACGTCTATGTTCAGAGCGCCGACGAGGCCTACCGGCGCGCGATTGCGGCCGGCGCTGAATCGATCGAGGCTCCTGCGGATACGCCTTATGGCGACAGACGGGCGATGGTGCGGGATGCCTGGGCAAACGTCTGGCAGATCGCCACCTATCGCGGGAATTGAGACGGCCAAGCTGTGCCGGAAGGGGCAATCTTCGGTGCGGATCATTCACGACCCGGGAGAGCCATGAGCAATGGTGTGCGGCGAGCTAGCTGGAGCTATAATTTGCCGTTGTTGCGGCAACAGAAATGGCGAATGCTTCGCTACGCTTGTTGCAAACCGTTTTGCTCAAATGGTCCTTGCCCAGGTTTTCCATTTCTGACGATCTCGTCAATGACGTTTGCTTTCCAAACGATGCCGAGTTGAAGACCCATCGGATCATCTCCAATACGGCCGGAGTACACGCCTAGAAATGTGTTGGCCTGACCAATGATTTCCTTTCCGGAAAGCGCGTCCGGCGTGCTTGGGATATCCTTCGGAACTATAATTCCCGATCGTCGAGCAATCACAGGAGCCCCCGACATTCCGCTTCGTGTCGCGGTGTCAATGAGGATCTTCGGCAACTGATCAATGTCTAAGAATGGCTGGCTAGCAATAGATCCTCGCTTCCAAATTGCAAGTTCGTGACCACCGTCCACTCCGCCGGGGTAACCCAGCACGAACACGTCACCGCCAACAGTGGGCGCGAAATCCACGAAGTCATTAAGAGTGTTTATTGGACGGCTAACTAGCGTATCGTCCAATTGAGCGATCTTCAAAGCAACAACGTCTACATGTCTACCCAAAGCGGCGTGCTCGATCCATTTTGGTGTTCCATCGGTTTCGTAGAGGCTCAGGTAGTACCTTTTGCGGACTGCCATCGATCGATTGTCCGCGGTCGCCTCGGCCTTTAGCAAAAGGGGCATTTCTAGGTGAGTAGGCTGCCCACCCAACTTGCTCATGCTTCGGTCATTAACCGGGTCCCAGCCGGTAACGTTGTGCCAGTTGGTTATCAAATAAAAATCATTGTCGTGCTGCCAGAAAAACCCGCTCGCTATGGCGAGGTTGATCTCGTCAGAATCACCATTTTTCCGCAGCATTTTGAGCTTTACTGGCGCGTAGATCAGCATAGCTGCATTTGATCTCTGTTAGAGAACTACTCCGCAGCCTCGCTCGCTGAGCTCTTCCGCGACTTGCTGTTCGCCTTCTTCAGCACCGGCGCCAGGAATTTCCCCGTGTAGCTCCTCGGCGCTTTCACGATGTCCTCGGGCGGGCCCCAGGCGACGATCTCGCCGCCGCCGTCGCCGCCTTCGGGGCCGAGGTCGATGACCCAGTCGGCGGTCTTGATGACTTCGAGATTGTGCTCGATCACCACCACCGTGTTGCCCTGGGCGACCAGCTCGTGCAGCACCTCGAGCAGTTTTGCCACGTCATGGAAGTGCAGGCCGGTGGTCGGCTCGTCCAGGATGTAGAGCGTGCGGCCGGTGGCGCGCTTTGACAGCTCTTTTGCCAATTTGACGCGCTGGGCTTCGCCGCCCGACAGCGTCGTCGCCTGCTGGCCGACATGGATGTAGTCGAGGCCGACGCGATGCAGGGTCTGGAAGGTCTCGCGCACGCGCGGCACCGCCTTGAAGAATTCGGCGGCTTCCTCGACCGTCATGTCGAGCACGTCGGCGATGCTCTTGCCCTTGAACAGCACCTCCAGCGTCTCGCGGTTGTAGCGCTTGCCCTTGCAGGTGTCGCAGGTGACGTAGACGTCGGGCAGGAAGTGCATCTCGATCTTGATGACGCCGTCGCCCTGGCAGGCCTCGCAGCGGCCGCCCTTGACGTTGAAGGAGAAGCGCCCGGGCTCGTAGCCGCGCGCCTTCGCCTCCGGCAGGCCGGCGAACCATTCGCGGATCGGCGTGAAGGCGCCGGTATAGGTCGCGGGGTTCGAACGCGGCGTGCGGCCGATCGGCGACTGGTCGATGTCGATGATCTTGTCGATGTGCTCGAGGCCCTCGATGCGATCGTGCGGGGCGGCGCCCTCGCTGGCATTGTTCAGCTTGCGCGCGATCGACTTGTAGAGCGTGTCGATCAGCAAGGTCGACTTGCCGCCGCCGGAGACGCCGGTGACGCAGGTGAACAGGCCGAGCGGAATTTCCGCCGAGACGTTCTTCAG
Source organism: Bradyrhizobium uaiense (assembly GCF_010811875.1). Classification (GTDB taxonomy): domain Bacteria; phylum Pseudomonadota; class Alphaproteobacteria; order Rhizobiales; family Xanthobacteraceae; genus Bradyrhizobium; species Bradyrhizobium uaiense. The sequence goes on along the minus strand of NZ_VKHP01000096.1, from coordinate 8,909 downwards.
ATTGTTGCCGCGCGCGTTGATGACCTTGATGGTGCGGCGGTGGTTCGGCGGCCGCCGGTCGGGGACGGGCACCGAAAGCTCGCCGGTCAGATATTTGCCGGTCAGCGATTTCGGGTTGCGCATGATCTGGTCGGGCGTGCCTTCGGCGACGATGTGGCCGCCATGCATGCCGGCGCCGGGGCCGATGTCGAGCACATAGTCGGCGAGGCGAATGGCGTCCTCGTCATGCTCGACCACGACCACGGTATTGCCGAGGTCGCGGAGCCGCTTCAGCGTGTCGAGCAGGCGCGCATTGTCGCGCTGGTGCAGGCCGATCGACGGCTCGTCCAGCACGTAGAGCACGCCGGTCAGGCCCGACCCGATCTGCGAGGCGAGGCGGATGCGCTGGCTCTCGCCGCCGGACAGGGTGCCGGACGAGCGCGACAGCGTCAGGTAGTTCAGGCCGACATCGAGCAGGAAGGTCAGGCGCTCGCGGATCTCCTTGAGGATGCGCGCGGCGATCTCGTTCTGCTGCGCATTCAGCGCCTCCGGCACCGTCTCGAACCATTCGCCGGCGCGCTTCACCGAGAGCTCCGAGATCTCGCCGATGTGCTTAGCCCCGATCTTGACGCACAGCGCCTCGGGCTTCAGGCGGTAGCCATGGCAACCTTCGCAGGGCACGTCGGAGAAATACTTGCCGAGCTCCTCGCGCGCCCACTCGCTCTCGGTCTCGCGGTAGCGGCGATTGATGTTGGTGATCACGCCCTCGAACGGCTTCTTGGTGTCGTAGGAGCGGACGCCGTCCTCATAGGAGAACTTGATCTCGTCGTCGCCGGAGCCGTGCAGCATCGCGTTCTGGACCTTCTTGGTCAGGTCCTTCCACTTGGTGTCGAGCGTGAACTTGTAGTGCTTGCCGAGCGCGGTCAGGGTCTGGATGTAATAGGGCGAGGACGATTTCGCCCATGGCGCGATCGCGCCCTTGCGCAAGGTCAGCTCCTTGTCGGGGATGACCAGGTCTTCGTCGATATGCTGCTCGACGCCGAGGCCGCCGCAGGCCGGGCAGGCGCCATACGGATTGTTGAACGAGAACAGACGCGGCTCGATCTCGGGGATGGTGAAGCCGGAGACCGGGCAGGCGAACTTCTCCGAGAACAGGATGCGCTCGGGGCCGCTCTTGTCGTGGATTTTTGCGGTCTTCTTCTTGTCTTCTTTTTTCTCGTCCTGCGCGGCCGCCGGCGCGTCGGCGTATTCGATCACTGCAAGGCCTTCGGCGAGCTTCAGCGCGGTCTCGAAGCTTTCAGCGAGGCGCTGGGCGAGGTGGGGGCGCACCACGATGCGGTCGACCACGACGTCGATGTCGTGCGGGAATTTCTTGTCGAGCGCGGGCGCTTCCGACAGCTCGTAGAAGGTGCCGTCGATCTTGACGCGCTGAAAGCCCTTCTTGAGATACTCGGCGAGCTCCTTCTTGTACTCGCCCTTGCGGCCGCGCACGACGGGCGCCAGCAGATACAGTCGCGTGCCTTCCGGCAGCGCCAGCACGCGGTCGACCATCTGCGAGACGATCTGGCTCTCGATCGGCAAGCCCGTGGCGGGCGAATAGGGCACGCCGACGCGCGCCCACAAGAGGCGCATGTAGTCGTAGATCTCGGTGACGGTGCCGACGGTGGAGCGCGGGTTCTTCGATGTGGTCTTCTGCTCGATCGAGATCGCCGGCGACAGGCCGTCGATCTGGTCGACGTCGGGCTTCTGCATCATCTCCAAGAATTGCCGCGCATAGGCCGACAGCGACTCGACGTAGCGGCGCTGGCCCTCGGCGTAGATGGTATCGAAGGCGAGCGACGACTTGCCGGAGCCGGAGAGGCCGGTGAACACCACGAGCTTGTCGCGGGGAATCTCGACGTCGATGTTCTTCAGATTGTGTTCGCGCGCGCCGCGGATCGTGATGGCGCGCGATGAGGAGCCGGCGTTCTGTTGGCGCTTCGCCTTGAGCACTTCATCCATTGCGACGGTTCCGGGCGCATGATCGGGCGCCTTTTGGGCGCGCATCGCCGGTGATGCCGGGACCCTGCGCCGATGGGGTGTGAGGACTGGAACGTAGGAAGAACGGTCGACAATTTCCAGTGCTGAGTCGCGGCCATCAACGGATAGTTTGCTTGATGGCAGCAGCCGTCAGCAGGACCGGTTCCGCTGGAGGCTTTTCCCGTCCCGACGAAATCGGAACGGGGCTCCGGATTTTTGTTCTGGCGCGTTTTCTGTAACGCGACCGGGGTCCGCTTCGCTCGAAAACGCTCTCACGCAAAAAGGCCGGCGCGAGGCCGGCCTTTCCGAGCGATCCGTTGCTGATCGACTTAGTACTTGTCTTAGTACTTGGCGACGATCGGGCCGCCGAAGTGATAGTTCACGCCGAACTGCACGCTGTGCAGGTTGAGATCGCCGGTCGGGATGCCGAAGTAGCTCTCGCCGCCGAGGCTGCGATACAGGTACTCGCCCTTGATCGACCACTGCGGGGCAATGAACGCCTCGATGCCGGCGCCGACGGTCCAGCCGGAGTGGAAGTTGCTCTGCGAGGCGGTCACGCCGAGCGCGGTGACGCTGAGCTTGTTGTCGACCCAGGCGTAGCCGCCGGTGCCGTAGAACAGTACCTTGTCGACAGCGAAGCCGATGCGGCCGCGCACGGTGCCGAGCGCGTCGATCTTGCTCTTCACGGTGATGCCGAGCGCGCTCGCCGACGCATCGACGTCAGCCCAGCCGCCGTCGGCCTCGAGGCCGTACACGATGTTGCCGGCCTGCCAGTTGTAGCCGATGGTGCCGCCTGCGAAGCCGCCTTCCATCTTCGGATTGCCGGAGTTCTCGCTGGCGTAGCCGCCGAAGCCGCCGATGTAGAAGCCGGTCCAGTTGTAGATCGCGGCCAGCGGCGGAGCCTTCACGTAGGGGGCGCGAGCCGCCATATCAGCGGCGTTGGCCGGTGCAAAAGCGCTCAGTGCAAACATGCCGGCCGATGCCAGCAAAACATTCCTGATTTTCAAAGTCCAAATCCTGCTTTTCTTGCCGATTTTCTTGTTGTCCCTTCAGTCGAAGGGAACGTCATCGCAATGTTGCGTGATGTGCGCACGCTTCTACAGAGAAACGCTGGAAGTTGTGTATCCGGGAAACCACAATCCACGGAAAACGCCGCCGCTGAGACTAGGGCTCGCACGCGCGCTTCATTCGCTGCAGTGGAACGGGCGCGCAAACAAAAAGGCCGGCGCGAGGCCGGCCTTTCGTCTGGATCAAATCCGGGTCGCGCGATCAGTAGCGCGCAACGACCGGGCCGCCCCACTTGTAGTTCACGCGGACGGTGACGAGGTCGACGTCCTGGCGATCGCGGATGCTGCTGAACAGCGCGCCGGTCGGGGTGGTGAGGTTGTAGGTCTTGTCCTGCATGAACAGGTGGTCGTATTCGATGCCGGCGGTCCAGTTCGGCGCGAAGCCGACTTCGATGCCGGCGCCGATGGTGCCACCCCAGCGGGTGTCGCTGGCGCGGCCGGCGAGCGCGCCGGTCGGCGTGAAGTAGGTGCTGAAGCGGTTGTCGGTCAGCGCCGCACCGCCCTTGGCGTAGAGCAGCACGTTGTTGACGGCGTAGCCGATCTGGCCGGTGAACAGGCCGAAGGCGTCGATCTTGGTCTGGTTGGTGAACAGGCCCGGGAAGATGGCGCTGTTGTTGCTGCCCTTCAGGTCGGCCCAGTCGCCCTGCGCTTCGAGGCCGAACACCCAGGTGCCCGCCTGCCAGCGGTAGCCGATCTGGCCGCCGGCGACGCCGCCGGTCGCATCATGGCAACCATCCGATCCGATGAAGACGCCGCGCGGGACCTGGTCCCAGCAATTGTGGCTTGAGCCCCAGCCGCCGTTCGCGCCGATGTAGAAGCCGCTCCAGTCATAGACGGCAGCGATCATCGGCGGTGCCTTGGTGTAGGGGCGCGCAGCGAGGTCAGCGGCCGCGGCAGGCGCAGCAAACGCGATCAGAGCAACCGTACCGAGCAAAAACTTCTTCATTCAAAACTCCCCAGCTTCCCGATCGGCTTCCAAAAGGGTCCCGAAGCCGAACTCAGACGCGAGCGCCCGTCTGATGGTTGGTAGCTATACGCTGATTCAACCGGAAAGGCCGTCTCCCAAAAGCCACACTCGGGGAAGAAGTGCGGCGAGAATAAGATGCTGATTTATATATTAATTTTCCAAAGTGCCGAAGCCGCTCGGCGGCCTGAACCGAAATCGGCTGTCGCTCCATTGCCCGCGCCCGCTTCTACGGTTGGTTGTGGCGAACAAAACTGGAACATTCCTGGCAGGGATGCTATATCTGATTATCGTGGATAACCGCGCGAGGACCAAGGCGGCGAGCCGGCACCGGCGTATAGGGTCATCCACGACGCCTGCAATGTAAGTGGCGAAGGTTGAGAGTGGCGGCCGATGTCCGGACGCCCGGTTTTTGAGTGGAGATGATGCGATGGCAGGAAGCGTGAACAAGGTGATCCTGGTTGGAAACCTCGGCAAGGATCCGGAAATCCGGCGGACCCAGGACGGCCGTCCGATCGCAAATCTTTCCATCGCCACCTCGGAAACCTGGCGCGACAAGGGCACCGGCGAGCGCAAGGAAAAGACCGAGTGGCACCGCGTCGTGATCTTCAACGAAGGCCTCTGCAAGGTCGCCGAGCAGTATCTGAAGAAGGGCGCCAAGGTGTACATCGAGGGTCAGTTGCAGACCCGCAAATGGACCGACCAGAGCGGCGTCGAGAAGTACTCGACCGAAGTCGTGCTGCAGGGCTTCAACTCCAACCTGACCATGCTCGACGGGCGGAGCGGTGGAGGCGGCAGCTTCTCCGATGATGGCGGCAGCGATTTCGGCTCGTCGGGACCGGTGAGCTCGGCACCGCGCCGTGCAGTTGCCGCCGGCGGCGGCAGCCGCAACAGCGACATGGACGACGACATCCCGTTCTGAGCGCGCTCCTCGAACATTATGTCGGCCGCTGCCGCCCCGTGAAGATCATTTCCCGGGACGGCGGCTCGATGCGTCACGGCAATTTCCTCATGTGAATTGTGAGGATAACCTCCCAACTATCTGGAGTGGCTTACGTCGCTGACGGCGAACAGTGCGAGTTCCCGGGACTTTGACACAGGTCGATGTGAATGATATTTACATTGGCCCGCGGCAAGCGATGTCCGGCCGCGCGCTTCACTCGAGGGCCGCCTCCATGAGCCTCGCGCCGTTGCTCGACGCCGCGCCTGCGATCCCGCTCCATGCCTTTGTCGCGATGGCCGCCTTCGTGCTCGGCTCCATTCAGCTCGCCGCACCCAAGGGCACGCTGCCGCATCGGACGCTGGGCTGGATGTGGGTGATCCTGATGCTGGTCGTCGCCGGCAGCTCGTTCTGGATCCACCAGATCCGTCTGCTGGGGCCGTGGAGCCCGATTCATCTGCTGTCGATCTTCTCGCTGGTCATGCTGGTGCTCGGCGTCACGGCTGCCCGGAGCCACAACGTCCGCAGCCACAAGTACACGATGATCGGCATCTTCTTCGGCGCGCTGGTCATTGCCTGACTGTTCACCTTCATGCCCGGACGGATCATGCACGCGGTGGTTTTCGGCCAATGATGGGATGTGCGAATAGCGAATGGAGAGTGGCGAATACGGGGGTCCACTCGCTATTCGCCATCCGCTTCTCGACCGAGCGGCCGTGGCCGCCCCGACCTGCCCGTAAGTGCATGAAAAAACGAAGGGAAAAACGGCTTGCGGGAGCCGCCGAAGGGTGGTTATCAGACCCCCGATGGGCTATATGATTCCCCAGTAAAACTGACCGGATTTCCCCTTTGTCCGAACCCGAAGACGATAAGCCCGGCGAGCCGCCGGTGCCTTCAGATATTCGTCCCGTTTCCATTCTCGACGAGATGAAGAAGTCCTACCTCGATTACGCGATGAGCGTGATCGTGTCGCGTGCGCTGCCCGATGCCCGCGACGGGCTGAAGCCGGTGCACCGGCGCATTCTCTACTCGATGCACGAGCAGGGACACACTCCGGACAAGAAGTACGTGAAGTCCGCGCGCGTCGTCGGCGACGTGATCGGTAAATATCACCCGCATGGCGACCAGTCGATTTACGACGCGATGGTCCGCATGGCGCAGGACTTCTCGCTGCGGGTGCCGCTGATCGACGGCCAGGGCAATTTCGGTTCGGTCGACGGCGATCCGCCGGCGGCCTATCGATACACCGAGGCGAGGCTGACCAAGGCGGCGCTGGCGGTTCTCGCCGATATCGACATGGAGACCGTCGATTTCCAGCCGAATTACGACAACTCGGAGAAGGAGCCGTCGGTTCTGCCGGCCCGGTTCCCGAACCTGCTGGTCAATGGCGCCGGCGGCATCGCCGTCGGCATGGCGACCAACATCCCGCCGCACAATCTTGGCGAGGTCGTCGACGCCTGCGTGGCGCTGATCGACAATCCGGCGCTCACCATCGACGAGCTGATCGACATCATTCCCGGACCTGACTTTCCGACCGGCGGCGTCATCCTCGGCCGCCAGGGCATCCGCTCGGCCTACCATCTCGGCCGCGGCTCGATCGTGATGCGCGGCAAGGTGGCGATCGACACCATCCGCAAGGATCGTGAAGCCATCATCATCACCGAAATTCCCTATCAGGTGAACAAGGCGACGATGGTCGAGCGCATCGCCGACCTCGTGAAAGAGAAGAAGATCGAAGGCATCGGTGATCTCCGAGACGAGTCCGACCGCGACGGCTATCGCGTCGTCATCGAGCTGAAGCGCGAAGCGGTGCCCGATGTGGTGCTCAACCAGCTCTACCGGTTCACGCCGCTGCAGACCAATTTCCCGGCCAACATGCTGGCGCTGGATTCCGGCCGTCCGCAGACGATGAATCTGAAGGACCTGCTCACCATCTTCGTCGCGTTCCGCGAACAGGTGGTGACGCGGCGGACCAAGTTCCTGCTCGGCAAGGCGCGTGATCGCGCCCACATCCTGGTCGGCCTTGCGATCGCGGTCGCCAACATCGATGAGATCATCCGTGTCATCCGAACCTCGCCCGATCCGAACACCGCGCGCGAGGCGCTGATGTCGCGCGACTGGCCGGCGCGCGACGTCGAGGCCATGATCACGCTGATCGACGATCCCCGGCATCGCATCAACGACGACGGCACGCTGCGGCTGTCGATGGAGCAGGCGAGGGCCATCCTCGATCTCCGGCTGCAGCGCCTGACCGCCCTCGGACGGGACGAGATTTCCGACGAGCTCGACAAGCTCGCGGCTGAGATCGCCGACTATCTCGACATTCTGCGCTCGCGTGCCCGCGTGCAGGGCATCGTCAAGACCGAGCTCGCCGAGGTGAAGCAGCAGTTCGCCACGCCGCGCAAGACCGTGATCATCGAGCAGGAAGGCGAGGTCGAGGACGAGGACCTGATCCAGCGCGAGGACATGGTCGTGACGGTGTCGCATGCGGGCTACGTCAAGCGCGTGCCGCTGTCGACCTACCGGGCGCAGCGCCGCGGCGGCAAGGGCCGCGCCGGCATGCAGACCCGCGACGAGGATTTCGTCTCGCGCCTGTTCGTGGCCTCCACGCACACGCCGGTGCTGTTCTTCTCGTCGCGCGGCCAGGTCTACAAGGAGAAGGTCTGGCGACTGCCGATGGCAGCGCCAAACGCGCGCGGCAAGGCGCTGATCAACATCCTGCCGCTGGAGCAGGGCGAGCGCATCACCACGATCATGCCGCTGCCGGAGGATGAATCCTCCTGGGCCAATCTCGACGTGATGTTCGCGACAACAGGCGGCACGGTTCGCCGCAACAAGCTGTCCGATTTCGTCGACGTCCGCCGCTCCGGCATCATCGCCATGAAGCTCGGCGAGGGCGAGGCGATCGTCGACGTGCAGATCTGCACCGAGCGTGACGACGTGCTGCTGACCGCCGCCGGCGGCCAGTGCATCCGCTTCCCGGTCACCGATGTGCGCGTCTTCACCGGCCGCACCTCGATGGGCGTGCGCGGCATTGCGCTCCCCGAGGCCGACAAGCTGATCTCGCTGGCAATCCTGCGCCATGTCGAGACCACCTCGGACGAGCGCTCGGCCTATTTGAAGATGCGCCGCGCGGTGGCCGGCGAGACCACGGCCGAGGAACCGGTCGAGGCCGAGGGCGAGGAGACCGCGAACGCGATCCAGCTGTCGCAGGAGCGCTATGCCGAGCTATCGGCGGCCGAGCAGGTGGTGCTCACCGTCTCCGTCAACGGTTTCGGCAAGCGGACCTCGTCCTACGAGTACCGCACCACCGGCCGTGGCGGTAAGGGTATCGTTGCGATGAGCGTCAACAACCGCAACGGCAATCTGGTGGCGTCGTTCCCGGTCGAGGACGCCGACCAGATCATGCTGGTCACCGACAAGGGCCAGCTGATCCGCTGCCCGGTGGCCGACATCCGCGTCGCCGGCCGCTCGACCCAGGGCGTGATCGTGTTCGATACCGCCGAGGACGAGCACGTGGTCTCGGTCGAGCACATTCCGGAAGAGGAAAACGGCGAGAACGGCAACGGCGGCTAGCCCCGCCGGGCCGATCTCGTAACCCGGATGGAGCGCAGCGAAATCCGGGTCGGCCAGCGTGGCGTCGGTTGTCCCGGACTACGCTTTGCTTCATCCGGGCTACGCAGATACTGCGATCAGATCTCGATCTCCGTGCCGAACTCCACCACCTGACCGGTCGGCACGCCGAAGAAGGCCGCGGACCGTTCGGCGTTGCGCTGCAGGAAAGCGAACAGCGATTCGCGCCATACCCACATGCCCGGAACGTCCTCGCGCGGGATGATGGTTTCACGGCCGATATAGTAGGTCACGTCGGAGAGATCGATGCCGGGCAGCTTGCCCTGCCGGCAGGCGAGCTGCAGCCCTTCGTAGATCGTCGGATACT
>NZ_VKHP01000009.1 GCF_010811875.1 Bradyrhizobium uaiense | reverse complement strand
TTTCGGGTCGACCTGCTGCCTGGTTTACGAGCGGTGGTGCCTCGCCCGAACTGGCCGTTCCGCGGGGGCCCGAGATAGACCTAACATGGTTTGGGGGAGTCGGGGCGAGGGCACCCCCGCCAGCGGCGCGATCGCACGCTCGTCGAGGATTGGGCAAGGGGGCGGTGTTTGCTCGCTCTGACCGGGCTTGCCGCGGTGACGAGTTCCTCGTCAGCTGCGGATCTGGCCGCCCGCCCCTACACCAAGGCTCCCGCCCCGATCGCGGTGGCGCCGAGCTGGACCGGCTTCTACATCTTCGGCGGTGGCGGCGGCGGCATCTGGGATGCTGACACCGGCGTTCAGTCGACCGTGACCGGCGCACCGATCCTCGGCTTCAACCAGCGCCAGGGCGGCGATGGCTGGTACGGCACCGTCGGCGCCGGTTACGATTGGCAGACCGCCAACAGCTGGGTCATCGGCGTGTTCGCTGACGGCCAGATCGGCAGCCGACGCGGAACCCGTCATCGCAGCAACCGCGGTCAGAGCGAGCAAAATCTTCTTCATTTCCAAATCCTCGACTAGCGTTCGATCGGGTCGCTGACGGGGGTGCACTGGCACCGATTCCCGAAACTCATGTCAGGACTATACGTGGTTCCGTCGGAAATGCTGTTGCGGGTGAGACACAACCGCCCGAAAACGAAGCCGCCGGGCGCTCCGAAAAGGCCAATGAAAACGGCCGCCCCCGATCAGGAGGGCGGCCGGAAAATCGTTTCAGATCAGCCGGTTGATCCTAGACGTCGAGCAGGTCGTCGCTGGCGAATTCGGCCTTGTCGGAGATGAAGGCAAAGCGGGCTTCCGCCTTGGTACCCATCAACCGCTCGACCGAATCGGCCGTGCCCTCGCGATCATCGGCCAGCAGCACCACGCGCAGCAGCGTGCGCTTGGCCGGATCCATCGTGGTTTCCTTCAGCTGCGCCGGCATCATCTCGCCGAGGCCTTTGAAGCGATTGACCTCGACCTTGGCGTTGGCGTTGAACTCGCTCTTCAGCAGCTCTTCCTTGTGCGCGTCGTCGCGCGCGTAGATCGACTTGGTGCCGTGCTTCAGTTTGTAGAGCGGCGGCACCGCCAGATAGAGATGGCCCTCGTCGATCAGCCGCGGCATCTGCCGGTAGAAGAAGGTGATCAGCAGCGATGCGATGTGCGCGCCGTCGACGTCGGCGTCGGTCATGATGATGATGCGCTGATAGCGCAGATCCTCTTCGCGGTAGTGCGCGAGCGTGCCGCAGCCGATCGCCTGCACGAGATCGGAGAGCTGCGCGTTGGCGGTCAGCTTGTCCTTGCCGGCGGAGGCGACGTTGAGGATCTTGCCGCGCAGCGGCAGCACGGCCTGGGTCTTGCGATCGCGCGCCTGCTTGGCGCTGCCGCCGGCCGAGTCACCTTCGACGATGAAGAGTTCGGAGCCTTCGGTGCCTGCGTCGGAGCAATCGGCGAGCTTGCCGGGAAGGCGCAGCTTCTTGCCTGCGGTCTTGCGCGCGGTTTCCTTTTCCTGGCGGCGACGCAGCCGGTCCTCGGCGCGATCGATCACAAAATCGAGCAGCCGGTTGGCCTGGTTCGGATTGCCCGACAGCCAGTGGTCGAACGGGTCCTTCATCGCCTGTTCGACGATGCGCTGCGCTTCGGCGGTGGCGAGACGGTCTTTCGTTTGGCCCTGGAATTCAGGCTCACGCACGAACACCGAAAGCATCACGGCCGCGCCCACCATCACGTCTTCCGAGGTGATGGAGGCCGCGCGCTTGCCCTGGCCGGCGCGCTCGGCATGGTCCTTCAGGCCGCGCAGCAGCGCGCTGCGCAGGCCCGATTCATGCGTGCCGCCGTCGGGCGTCGGCACGGTGTTGGTGTAGGACGACAGGAAGCCGTCGGCATCAGCAGTCCAGGCGACAGCCCATTCGCAGGCGCCATGCGCGCCGCTGCGGCCGGACTTGCCGGAGAAGATGTCCTGATGCACCAGCGTGTCGGCATGGATCGCCGCGGCCAGATAGTCCTTCAGGCCGCCGGGGAAGTGAAACTTGGCCTCCGCCGGAACGTCCTCGACGCCCTTCAGCAGTTCCTGATCGCAGTGCCAGCGAATCTCGACGCCGCCGAACAGATAGGCCTTCGAGCGCGTCATCTTGAACAGACGCTGCGGCTTGAAGGCCGCCTTGGCGCCGAAAATGTCGGTGTCCGGCTTGAAGCGGATGCGCGTGCCGCGGCGGTTGTTGACCTTGCCGAGGTCTTCGAGCTTGCCCTTGGGATGGCCGCGCTCGAAGGTCATGCGATGCAACTGCCCGCTGCGTGCGACCTCGACCTCGAGCCGCGAGGAGAGGGCGTTGACCACGGAGACGCCGACGCCGTGCAGGCCGCCCGAAGTCTCGTACACCTTGGAGTCGAACTTGCCGCCCGAGTGCAGCGTGCACATGATGACTTCGAGCGCCGACTTCTTCGGGAATTTCGGATGCGGGTCGACCGGAATGCCGCGGCCATTGTCGGTCACGGTCAGGAAGCCGTCGGTGGTCAGCTCCACGTCGATGAAGGTGGCGTGACCCGCGAGCGCCTCGTCCATGCAGTTGTCGATCACCTCGGCGAACAGGTGGTGCAGCGCCTTCTCGTCGGTGCCGCCGATATACATGCCGGGGCGCCGGCGGACCGGTTCCAGCCCTTCCAGCACCTCGATATCGGCCGCCGTATAGCCGGCTTCGGCGCCGGCTGCAGCCCGCGAGGCGGCCTTGGCCGGTGCACGTCCCTTCGGCTGCGGAGCCCCGAACAGGTCGTCGGCAGATTTACTTTTGGCGTTCGACTTCAATGATTTGGCCATGGTTCTTCAAGTGGCGCGCCGGTTTTGGCGCAGCGAATCGGTTGCTCTGACTATGCCACGGATGGGCTGCCAAATGGGGGCGGCCGCCCCCTGAAGAGCCGGCCGCCTGTGTAGATAGGTGCCCGCGATTACGCCCGCGAGGTGCGGAATACAACGACCGTGAACAGGGCCATGGCGACGACCACCATCAGCGAGCCGACGATCGGGGCCGCCTCGAACGCCGGCCCCCTCAACAGCACGCCGGCGACGCCGGCCGGAAACAGGATGCCGCCGACGATATGCAGCCAACCCTGGATCCTGGCGAGCAGCATCGTGCCTGCCGCCGGCACCAGCCGGTAGTAGAAGCCGAACAGGAACAGCAGCACGCCGCCGACGAGATTGAGATGCGCATGCGCCGGCCCCAACGTGAAGTCGTGCTGGATACCCATGGCGATGCCCGCGAGCATTCCGAACAGCAAGACGACAACCCCCACGCACATCATCAGTGACCCGATCATCCAGTGAATCCTTTTTCTTATGAGGGAGATGTCGGCCGGCCCGGACCGCGGAGCCTGTCGGAAATCACGTTTGATCCCCGCCTTTGTGACTTGATGTCACGCAATGGGCTGGCTTACCTGTTCTTAGGCTGCATGCCGGTAGAAAGGTTCATTCGAGGTTCAACGGAGCGGAAGGCACACGACGAAATGGAAGACCTTGCGCGGGCCCTGGCCGAATTCGTGCGCCATCACCAGGCCTGGGCCGCTCCGATCGTCCTGTTGCTGGCGTTCGCGGAATCGCTCGCCTTCATCTCGCTGCTGGTGCCGGCCTGGGGCGCGCTGGTTGCGATCGGCGCGCTGATCGGCGTCAGCGGGATCAGCTTCTGGCCGATCTGGATTGCAGGCGGCATCGGCGCCGCGCTCGGCGACTGGGTCTCCTACTGGTTCGGCTATCGCTACAAGGAGCAGGTCGCGCAGATGTGGCCGCTGTCGCGCTATCCCGAGATCCTGCCGCGCGGCGAAGCCTTCGTGAAGACATGGGGCGTGCCGAGCATCTTCATCGGGCGCTTCTTCGGTCCGCTGCGCGCCTCGGTGCCGCTTGCGGCCGGCATTTTCGAGATGTCGTACTGGCAGTTCCAGGTCGCCAATTTCGTCTCCGCGCTGGTCTGGTCCGCGGCGCTGCTGCTGTTCGGCGACGTCATTGCCCAAGGCATCGAGTGGATGTGGCGGGTGGTGTAGCGATGTCAGGAATATCGCGACCGCGCAGGGGTTAGGCCGGGAGGGCAACCGCTCGCGCTGTAGTCATCGCGCGAGTATCGAAACGCTGATACAACCGCGCGCACCAAGCGCGAGTTCATTGGGCGCCGCTTCACTGGGAGGACAACACATGGAATTGACACGACGTCACGCTCTCGCTGGCGCTGCCGGCATCGCAACCGCACCATTGTTATCAGCCGTTCCCGCGGTCGCCGCAGCGCCCGTAGCCGACAAGCAGGCGCCGAGTTTCTATCGCTACAAGGTCGGAGACATCCTCGTCACCGCGGTGTCCGACGGCAAGAATGTCTTCAAGCTGGAGGACTCGTTCATTCCGAATGCGAAGCGCGACGACGTCAATGCGGCGCTGGAGAAGGCGTTCATGCCGCGCGACATGATGACGATCTGGTTCGCGCCTCTCGTGCTCAGTACCGGCGGCAAGCTCGTGGTGATCGACACCGGCAACGGTGCGCTGGCCAAGGTGAGCAGCAAGGGCACCAATGGCCTGTTCGCCGACAATTTCGTTGCCGCCGGATTCGACCCCAAGAATGTCGACATGGTCGTGATCTCGCATTTCCACGGCGACCATGTGAATGGCCTGCTGACGGCCGAGGGCACGCCGGCATTCCCGAACGCCGAAGTGCTTGTGCCGGCCACCGAATGGAAGTTCTGGATGGATGACGGCGAGATGAGCCGGGCACCGGCCGGCCGCATGGCGGGCCTGTTCAAGAACAACCGCAACATCTTCGAGGCGGGCTTGAAGAAGAAGGTTACGCCCTATGAATGGGGCAAGGAGATCGCGCCGGGCCTGACCTCGGTCGAGACCGTCGGCCATACGCCGGGCCACACTTCCTACGTGCTGGCCTCGGGCTCGGACAAGGTCTTCATCCAGTCCGACGTCACCAACAACCCGAACCTGTTCGCGACCAACCCCGGCTGGCATGCGTTCTTCGACCAGGACGGCGACGTGGCGGAGAAGACCCGCCGCCGCATCTACGACATGGTGGTCGCGGAGCGGCTCCAGGTGCAGGGCTTCCATTATCCGTTCCCGGGCCTCGGCAACGTGGTGAAGGACGGCGTCGGCTACCGCGTCGTGCTGGCACCGTGGAATCCGGCGATCTGAACGGTTTTTCTTGACGTCAAAGGGGTGCGGCCCTATAGCCGCGCCCATGATCAACGCCGCGACCATCATCATTGCCCGCCGCCGCCGCATTATCGCGGTATGGGCGGTCGCTCGCGTTTAAGACCATCGCCTCTGCCGCCGGACCTGATCCCGCGGCGCTCTCCTCAAAAAGACACGCGGTTCGATCTGGCGGCTCCTTCGTCACGCAGGAGTTTCGACCATGTATACGCCACCGGTATTCAAGCCTGACCGCGCCGCGAGCCTTGCCTTCGCGGAAGCGCGCGGTTTCGGCATGGCCTGCGCGTGGGACGGCGGCAAGCCGATCGCCTCCGTGCTGCCGTTCTATTTGACCTACGCCGCCGACGGCACGCCGCGGGCGCTGTTTCATGTTGCCCGTCACAATCCGCTGGTAAAGCTGGTGGGCGGGGCTCCCTGGTTGTTGGCCGTCAACGGCGCGGATGCCTATGTGTCGGCGGACTGGTACGTGTCGCCCGACCAGGTGCCGACCTGGCTCTATCAGGCTGTGCATCTGACCGGGTCGGTGCGGACCCTGTCGGATGAGGAACTCGCGGTTCAGATCGACACGCTGAGCGCCAAGTTCGAGGACCGGCTGCTGCCGAAGCCCCCGTGGACGTCAGGCAAGATGACAGCCCCGCGGCTCGATGCCATGAAGAAGGCGATCGTGGGTTTTGAGATGACGGTGGAAGAGGTGGAGGGCAGCTTCAAGCTGAACCAGCACAAATCCGAAGCCGATTTCGCGGCGGTCGGCAACACGCTCGCTTTGCAGGCCGATTCCGGTGCCCGGGACATCGCTGCATTGATGCGCGAGGTGCGCCCGCAGGCTTTCGCGATGATACAGACCGAGATGACTACGCTTCCGAGGAGCGAGCAATGACGAAGAAGAAAATCGGAATTCTGGGCGCGTCCGGCTACACCGGCGCCGACGCGGTGCGCCTGTTGGCGCGGCACCCGAATGCCGAAATCACCGCGCTTACCGCCAACACCCATGCCGGCAAGACGATGAGCGAGGTGTTTCCTCACTTCTTCATGCTTGACCTGCCAAAACTCGTGGAATGGGAAAAGGTCGACTGGACGCGGCTCGATGCCGTGTTCTGCGGACTGCCGCACGGGACGACGCAAGAGATCATCGCTGCGGTGCTGAAAGCCAATCCCGGAATCAAGATCCTCGATATGTCCGCGGATTTCCGGCTGCGCAACAAAGACAGCTACGCGCAATGGTATGGCCATGAGCACCGGGCGCTCGAATTGCAGGACGAGGCCGTCTATGGGCTGACCGAGCTCTACCGGGAGAAGGTCGCGGCCGCGCGGCTGGTGGCCTGTCCCGGCTGCTATCCGACGGCGGTGCTGCTGGCGCTTGTTCCGCTGGCCAAGGCAAAGATGATTGACGTCGACGACATCGTCATCGACGCCAAGTCGGGTGTCACCGGCGCCGGACGCGGACTGAAGCAGAACACGCTGTTCAGCGAGGCCGGCGAAGGGTTGTCGCCCTATTCGATCGGAAGCCACCGACACTCGGCGGAGATCGAGCAGGAGATCGGTGCAGCCGCTGGCTCGGCCGTGACAGTGAACTTCACCCCGCATCTCATTCCGATGGCGCGGGGTGAGTTCTGCACATCTTATGTCAAGCTGAACGGGGCTACGCCGGACGATTTGCGCGCCGAGCTGGAAAAGGCCTACGCCGACGAGCCGTTCGTATATGTGACGAAGAAGGGCGTGTTGCCACAGACGCAGAACGTGCGTGGCTCGAATTACGTTCAGATCGGCGTCGTCGCCGACCGGATCAAGAACCGCGCCATCGTGCTCTCGACGCTCGACAATCTTGTGAAGGGGTCGGCCGGACAGGCGATCCAGAACATGAACCTGATGTTCGGCTTGCCCGAAACCACCGGACTGGAGCAGATCGCGCTGTTTCCGTGAGCGGGGGTTGTTAACGTGGACGAGGATGCGCTCGATCCAGGGATAGCTGCCCATCCCCGGATTGGCGGCGCAGGCGTGGCCAATGTGCTAGCAAACGAAACGAATGAGCTCGAAAGGAACGTGCCATGACCCTCACCGATACCAATCCAAAGACCAAGAGCGGTGCGACCAAGGCCACCGTGTTCGTCGATGGCGGCTCAGGCACCACCGGGCTCGGCATCCAGGAACGGCTGCATGCGATCGGCGACGTCGCGGTGAAGCATATCGCCGAGGACAAGCGGAAGGACGCCGGTGCCAAGCGCGCGCTGACGGAGGAGGTGGATCTCGTGATCCTCTGCCTGCCCGATGATGCCGCCAAGGAAACCGTCGCGCTGATCGACACCATGGGCAATTCAGCGCCGAAGGTGCTGGACGCGTCGACGGCCTATCGGGTCGCGCCCGACTGGGCCTATGGTTTCGCGGAGCTCGCGCCCGGCCAGGCCGACAAGATCCGCAACGCAAAAAAGGTCTCCAATCCGGGCTGCTATCCGACCGGCGCAATCGCGCTGCTGCGGCCGCTCGTCGACGGTGGCCTGCTGCCGGCCGACTATCCCGTCACCATCAATGCGGTGAGCGGCTATTCGGGCGGCGGCAAGTCGATGATCGCAAGCTTCGAAGACGGCTCGGCGCCGGCGTTCCATCTCTACGGGCTCGGCTTCGAGCACAAGCACGTGCCGGAGATGCAGCTCTACTCGCATCTGACGCGGCGGCCGCTCTTCATCCCGTCGGTGGGCAACTACCGGCAGGGCATGCTGGTCTCGGTGCCGCTGCAACTCGACGCGCTGCCGGGCAAGCCTGATGGAGCCGATCTGCAGGCTGTGCTGGCGAAGTGGTACGCCGGCAGCAAATACGTCTCGGCGATGCCGCTCCAGAACGAGGCCAGCACGGGCGGCAAAATCGAGCCGGAAGCACTCAACGAGACCAACCAGCTCGAGCTCTATGTCTTTGCCAGCGACAAGCACCGCCAGGCCGTGCTGGTCGCGCGGCTCGACAATCTGGGCAAGGGCGCCTCGGGTGCCGCGGTCCAGAACATGCGGCTGATGCTCGGACTGGCCGATAGCTGACGACGAGGCGCACCGTGGACGACGCCACGCTGCAATTCTATCGGCGCAATGCCGAGGCTTATGCCGGGTGGGCGAAAGCTCCGTCCGCCCGGCTGATCGGCTTTCTCAAGCTGTTGCCGCCGGGCGGCGCGATCCTCGAGCTCGGCTGTGGCGCCGGCAATCATGCCGCCGTCATGCTCGCCGAAGGTTTTCTGCTGCGCGCGACCGACGGTTCACCTGAAATGGCTGAAGTCGCGGCGCGCCGCATCAATCATCCGGTCGAGGCGATGCTGTTCGATGAGCTCGACGACCTGGAAGCCTATGACGGCGTCTGGGCCAGCGCGTGCCTGCTGCATGTTCCGCGCGACGAATTGGCCGGCATCCTCAGCCGCATCCATCGGGCGCTGAAGCCAGGCGGCATCTTCTACGCGAGCTACAAGATCGGCCATGGCGATGGCCGCGACAGCATCGGCCGCTACTACAATTATCCCGCGGCGGATTGGCTGGCGGCGACCTACGCATCGTCGGGGGCATGGACGCAGGTCTCGTCAGACACCAGCCAGATCAAGAGCTTTGACGAGGCGCCCGCCACGATGCTGCATATCGTGGTGCGCAAGAGCGGGGACTAGCGCCGGCGCGGTGGCCGGCGCCATGTTGTTGCTCAGACGATCTTGAAGATCGCCAGCGCCAGCACCGCCTGCGCGAGGAAGCCGACCGTGAAGGCCAGCGTGCGGAACACCGGCAGGCCGAGCGTGTAGACGACCAGATGCGCGACGCGGGCCCAGAAATAGACGGCGCAGGCGAGCACGGTCCATTTGGTGGAATAGTCGGCGGCGTTGAGGATCAGCACCAGCGGCGCGAAGATCACGAGGTTCTCGACCGCGTTGTCGTGGGCGAACATCAGCCGGTTGGCCCATTCGGCGTGGGGCTTGTCGCCGCGCGAGGGATTGCCCATGGCGCCGGAGAGGCCGCGCACCTGACAGCGGTTGATGATGTAGGGGATCCACAAAATGCCGGTCAGGATCACCGTCAGTGACAGCCAGAACAGTTCGCGCGTCATCGTCTCCCCCTCACGTCAATGCGATTCCCGACCGCCGGGATCGTCTGTTTATAGCTGAGCGGAAGAGTTCGCGCTACGCGCGGACGCGGACATAGCTGCCCGGTGCGTCCTCGAGCACCGGCGTTCCGTTGGCGCCCACGATGCGCGCCGGAACCATCTCCGGATCATGGCTCTCCAGCCAGGCGCGCCAGTCGGGCCACCACGAACCCTTGTGCTCCTCGGCGCCCTTCAGCCAGTCGGCGAGCTTGATGTCCTTGATGTTGTCATTGGTCCAGTACTGGTACTTCTTCGAGGCGGGCGGATTGACCACGCCGGCAATATGGCCGGAGCCGGCCAGCACATACCTCACCGGGCCGCCGAAGAACTGCGAGCCGTACAGCACCGATTCCGCCGGCGCGATGTGATCCTCGCGTGCCGCGAGATTGTAGACCGGCACTTTCACCTTCGACAGATCGAGCAGCGTGTTGTCGAGCACCATGGTGCCGGTCGACAGCCGGTTCTCCAGATAGCAGTTGCGCAGATAATAGGAGTGGTTCGACGACGGCATCCGCGTCGCGTCCGAATTCCAGTGCAGCAGGTCGAACGAGGAGGGCGACTGGCCCTTCAGATAATTGTTCACGACATACGACCAGATCAGGTCGTTCGAGCGCAGCATGTTGAAGGCCATCGCCATCTTGCTGCCCTCGAGCACGCCGGATTCCTGCATGTCGCGTTCCAGCGCCGAGATCTGGTCCTCGTCGACGAACACGAGCAGGTCGCCGGCGTGGGTGAAGTCGACCTGCGCGGCAAAGAACGTCGCCGACGTCACGCGCTGGCGGCGCTTCTCGGCGAGATAGGCCAGCGTCGAGGCGAGCATGGTGCCGCCGACGCAATAGCCGGCGGTGTGCACCTTCATCTCGCCGGTGACCTTCTCGATCACGTCCATCGCCGTGAGCGGGCCCTCGGTCATGTAGTCGGCCCAGGTCTTCTTGCCGAGCTCCTTGTCCGGATTGACCCAGGAGATCACGAACACCGTGATGCCCTGGTCGACGCACCATTTGACGTAGGATTTCTCGGGGCGCAGATCGAGGATGTAGAACTTGTTGATCCAGGGCGGCACGATCAGCAGCGGCGTGCGCAGCACGCTCTCCGTCGCAGGCGAATACTGGATCAACTGCATCAGCTCGTTCTGGTAGATCACCTTGCCCGGCGTCGTCGCCATGTTGACGCCGACCTCGAGATTGCTCGAATCGGACTGGCGGATCTTCAGCGTGCCGTGGCCGGCTTCGATATCCTCGGCCAGCATCTTCATGCCGCGCACCAGATTGTCGCCGTTGGTCTCGACGGTCGCGCGCAGCACTTCCGGGTTGGTCAGCACGAAGTTCGACGGCGCCAGCGCGTTGGTGATCTGCTGGACGTAGAATTCGGCCTTCTTGCGGGTATGCGGATCGATCCCGTCGGCGTCGTGGACCAGCTGCTGCGCCCATTTCGCGGTCAAGAGGTAAAGTTGAAGGATGAAGTCGAAGAACTGATTCGATTTCCACTCCGGATCCTGGAAGCGCTTGTCGCGCGGGGCCGGCGCGATCGCGGGCTTGGCATCGGCTTCGCCGGCCAGGCGGCGCACCGCCGTGCCCCAGAGATCGAGGTAATCCTTGCCGAGCTGCATCTGCAGCGACGAGGCGCGCTCCTTGTCGGACAGCCAGTATTCGGCGATCACGCTGAAGGTCTTGATGACCTCACCGAGCTCGTTCGGCGGCTTGTCGCGGACTTCGCCGGTCTGGCGCGGCTTGAGATAGGCGGCCAGCGCCTGGCCACTGCTCTCCATCGCCCTGGCGATGTTCATGGCGAAGGCTTCGGCGTTGAATTTCGGGGCGGCTTGGATGTCGGTACTGACGTTGCTCATTTGAAGGACAATATCGCGTCGTTTGGGGGTCGTCATCGCGCGGTGCGGCAACGAAAATCAGTGAAAATCCGATGTTTCGCTGTGTTGCGGTGCGACAAAAAATCTTTGTTCGGTCATATTGAAGCCTCAGGGGTCGCTTTTGCTGTTCACGGCTTAAGCGTTTCGAGCGACAATCGTTTGAAACGATTAAAGCCAGGATTAACGCAGCGGGGACGCTGCAAGGCTCGTACCAGTGCGACCCGTGTCGGCAACGTGCGACCTGCGCGCTAGCTTGTTGGGGACAATTCGGCGCATGCCGATCGATAGAATGAACAGAGGGCCCGCGGCCGCAGTGCTGCTCGCGTCGTTGCTGGCGCTGAGCGGTTGCTCGAGCACGATTGCCGATATGGGCATGCCCGCCGACGCGCCGGCGCGGCAAAAGGATGCCGGCGGCTACCTCCCGGTCCACGACCTTCCGCCTGACCGCGCCGATCCGACGATCAAGCCGGCGGATCAGGCCAAGATCGAGCAGGAGCTGGTTGCCGCCCGCGAGCGCCAGACCCAGGCGTCGGCCCAGGCCGGCAAGTGAGCGGTACAAGTGAGCCGCGCCAGGTGGCCGATCAGCGCTGGCGCCGCCCGGCGTCCGTGCTAAAAGAAACCCAGTTCAACCGCAGATCCGGCCGCAGCCCCCAGATCGTGCGCCTGAATTCGCTCTAAATCATTGATTCAGCGCGATTTCTGTAAGAGGCCGTGACGGCTTCCGCAAATCTACCAAGGGGGTCGATTCTGGCGTCGCGGTTGTCGGAGCAAGGGTCCCATGGAAGATTTTTACCGCATTCGCCGTCTGCCGCCTTACGTCTTTGAAAAGGTCAACCAGGCCAAGGCGGCCGCGCGCAATGCCGGGGCCGACATCATCGACATGGGCATGGGCAACCCGGACCTGCCGACCCCGTCGCATGTGATCGAGAAGCTCAAGGAGACCCTGGGCAAGCCGCGGACCGACCGCTACTCGGCCTCGCGCGGCATCAACGGCCTGCGCAAGGCCCAGGCCGCCTATTATGCGCGCCGCTTCGGCGTCAAGCTGAACCCCGATACGCAGGTGGTTGCGACGCTCGGCTCGAAGGAGGGGTTTGCCAACGTCGCGCAGGCGATCACCGCGCCCGGCGATGTCGTGCTGTGCCCGAACCCGAGTTACCCGATCCACGCCTTCGGCTTCCTGATGGCGGGCGGCGTGATCCGCTCGGTGCCGTCGGAGCCGACGCCGCAGTTCTTCGAGGCGGTCGAGCGGGCGATCATCCATTCGATTCCGAAGCCGATCGCGCTGATCGTCTGCTACCCGTCGAATCCGACCGCCTATGTCGCGGACCTCGACTTCTACAGGGATCTGGTCGCATTCGCGAAGAAGCACGACATCTTCATCCTGTCCGATCTGGCCTATGCCGAGGTCTATTTCGACGAGGACAAGCCGCCGCCGTCGGTGCTGCAGGTGCCCGGCGCGATCGACGTCACCGTCGAGTTCACCTCGATGTCGAAGACCTTCTCGATGGCCGGCTGGCGCATGGGCTTTGCGGTCGGCAATGAGCGCATCATCGCCGCCCTGGCGCGGGTCAAATCCTATCTCGATTACGGCGCCTTCACGCCGGTCCAGGTGGCGGCGACCGCGGCGCTGAACGGTCCCGACGACTGCATCCGCGAGATGCGCGACACCTACCGCAAGCGCCGCGATGCGCTGGTTGAGTCATTTGGCCGCGCCGGCTGGGACATTCCGCCGCCGCAGGCCTCGATGTTCGCCTGGGCGCCGCTGCCCAAGGCGTTCGAGGCGGTCGGCAGCATGCAGTTCGCGACCCTGATGGTGGAGAAATCCGGCGTCGTGGTGTCGCCCGGCGTTGCGTTCGGCGAACATGGCGAAGGCTATGTCCGCATCGCGATGGTGGAGAACGAGCAGCGCATCCGGCAGGCCGCGCGCGGCGTGCGCCGCTTCCTTGAAAGCGGCATCGAAACGTTGCACAACGTCGTTCCTCTCGCCAACCGACGCTGATCCTTCCAGGTTGCTTAATCTCCAGGTCCTTTAAATCCATGGTCGCACCCCTGAACGTGGGCATAGCGGGGCTCGGCACCGTCGGTGCCGATGTCGTCCGCCTCATCGAAACGCAAGGCCGGGCGCTCGCCGAGCGCAGCGGCCGCGGCGTTCGCGTCGTCGCCGTCACGGCGCGCTCGAAAGCCAAGAAGCGTGGCCTCGACCTGCGCGGCATCGCCTGGGCGAAGAGCCCCGAGGCGCTGGCCGAAGATCCCAACATCGACTGCTTCGTCGAACTGATGGGCGGCTCCGGCGATCCGGCGCTCTCCGCGATCGAGACCGCGCTGAAGGCCGGCAAGTCGGTCGTGACAGCCAACAAGGCGCTGATCGCCAAGCATGGCCTGCGGCTCGCGGCGGCTGCCGAGAAGCACGGCGGCGCGCTGAACTTCGAGGCGGCGGTCGGTGCGGCGATCCCTGTCATCAAGACCCTGCGCGAGGGTCTCGCCGGCACCAGCGTCAACCGCGTCTATGGCATCCTCAACGGCACCTGCAATTACATCCTGACCCGGATGGAGCAGGAGGGGCTGTCGTTTGAAGAATGCCTGAAAGACGCCCAGCGTCTCGGCTACGCCGAAGCCAACCCGTCATTCGACGTCGATGGTCACGATACCGCGCAGAAGCTGGCGATCCTGGCGAGCCTCGCCTTCGGAACCAAGGTCGCCGAAAGCGCTGTATATGTCGAAGGCATCTCCTCGATCACGCCGGAAGACCTCAAGGCCGCGGCGGAACTCGGTTACCGCGTCAAGCTGCTCGGCGTTGCCGTGCGCACGGCAAAGGGCATTGAGCAGCGCGTGCACCCGACCATGGTGCCGAAATCATCGTCGATCGCGCAGGTGATGGGCGTCACCAATGCTGTCGCAATCGACGGCGAGGGCATTCCGCCGATCACGCTGGTCGGGCCCGGCGCCGGCGGCGGCGCGACCGCCTCGGCCGTGGTGGCCGACATCGCCGACGTGGCCCGCGGCATTCGCGCCAAGCCGTTCGGCCGTCCGGTCGAGCGGTTGCGCGACACCTCCAAGGCGCCGATGGAACGCCATGAGGGTGGTTACTATATCCGCCTGATGGCGCGCGATCTTGCAGGCACTGCCGCAACAATCGCCACCCGGCTCGCGGAACAGAAGATATCTCTCGAATCCATCGTGCAACGGCACCCGGATGGCGTCGATGTGAATGGCGCGGCCAAAAAACCTTCACCGGTCCCCGTCATTCTGATTACCTATGCGACCAGCGAGGATGCCGTGCATCGCGCGCTGGCCGCAGTGCAGCGCGATAAGGTCATCAGCGGCCGGCCGCAGGTGATCCGGATCGAGAAGAACTAGCGCATGGCCTGAACGGGTCGGGCGTGAGACGATTGATGCGGGCAGGCTGGCCTGTCCCAGAGGCTTAAGGAGTACGCCGATGTCGACCCATATTTCCGTTCCGCCGCAGATGCTGCTCGAGCGCATCCTGACGCTCGAAATCGTGCGCGTGACGGAGCGCGCGGCGGTGTCGGCCGCGCGGCTGCGCGGCCACGGCCAGGAGAAGGCCGCCGACAAGGCCGCGGTCGACGCGATGCGCCGTGAGCTCAACAAGCTGCCGATCGAAGGCACCGTCGTGATCGGCGAGGGCGAGCGCGACGAGGCGCCGATGCTGTTCATCGGCGAGAAGGTCGGCCTCAACGCCGGTCCCAAGGTCGACATCGCGGTCGACCCGCTCGAAGGCACCACGCTGTGCGCCAAGAACATGCCCGGCTCGATCGCCACCATGGCGATGGCCGATGGCGGTACGCTGCTGCACGCGCCGGACGTCTACATGCAGAAGATCGCGATCGGCCCGGGCTACGCCAAGAATGTGATCGAGCTCGACGCGCCGCCGGCCGACAACGTGCGCCGGCTCGCCAAGGCCAAGGGCGTCGACCCCACCGCCATCAACGTGCTGGTGCTCGACCGTCCGCGCCATGCCGAGATCATCAACAGCGTGCGCTCGACCGGCGCCGCCGTGCAGCTGATCACCGATGGCGACGTCGCCGGCGTCATTCACTGCGCCAAGCCCGATGAGACCGGGGTCGACATGTATATCGGCACCGGCGGCGCGCCCGAGGGTGTGCTGGCGGCGGTCGCGCTGCGTTGCATCGGCGGCCAGATGCAGTGCCGCCTGATCCTCGACACCGAAGAGAAGCGCGAGCGCGCGCACAAGATGGGCGTCATCGATCCGAAGATGATCTACGGCATCGAGGACATGGCCAAGGGCGACTGCCTGTTCGCCGCCACCGGCGTCACCACCGGCTCGCTGCTGACGGGCGTGAAGTTCAAGAAGGACGTGATCGAGACCGAGACGGTCGTGATGCGCTCGGTGACCGGCACCGTGCGCTACATCAAGGCCGAGCATCGGCAGCTGGAGAAGTTCCACCTGGACTAAGGCTGTCGTTCCGGGGCGATGCGCAGCATCGAACCCGGAACCTCGAGATTCCGGGTTCGCGCTCGAGCGCGCCCCGGAATGACGGATCAAGCAAGAACAACAATAGCGGGAGACGCGCATGTCCGATCTGTCCGGGGTCAAGGCGCTGGTGTTCGACGTGTTCGGCACCGTGGTCGACTGGCGCACCAGCCTGATCAACGATTTCACCAAATGGGGCGAGACGCGCGGGATCAAGGCCGACTGGACCGCATTGGTCGACGGCTGGCGCGCGGTCTATGCGGCCTCGATGGACGAGGTGCGCAAGAATCCGCAGAACGCCTACGTCATCCTCGATGAGTTACACCGCCGCTCGCTGGAGAATCTGGTCGCTCAGTTCGACATCAAGGGACTCACCGAGGCCGACCTGCAGCATCTGACAAAGGGCTGGCATCGCCTGCATGGTTGGCCCGACAGCGTCGCCGGGCTGACCCGGTTGAAGAGCAAATACATCATCTCGCCGCTCTCCAACGGCAACGTCGCGCTGCTCACCAACATGGCGAAGTTCGCGGGCCTGCCCTGGGACCTCGTGATGTCGGCCGAGTTGTTCGAGCACTACAAGCCGGACCCGGAAACCTATCTCGGCGCCGCGAAGCTGCTCTGCCTGCCGCCGGAGCAGGTGATGATGGTCGCCGCGCACAACTACGATCTCAAGCACGCCCAGAAGCACGGCCTGAAGACCGCCTTTGTCGCGCGGCCGACCGAATACGGCCCGCTGCAGAAGGTCGATTTCGAGGCCACCGGCAACTGGGACATCGTGGCCAAGGATTTCGGGGAAATCGCCAGCCGGATGGGCTGCTAGAACTGGCTTGGGATTCACTGAGGCGCTACGATTCCTGCCTGATTGGAAAGGAATCATGACGCTCCACGCATCCGCATTGCCCGTCGAAGCGCCGCTGGCGTTTCTTGGTGTGTCGCGGTCGCTGACCGGAAAGCTCTGGCGCGACCGGCTGGATGCGCGCGGGGCGGCGCGGGCGCTCGCGATCGTGCAGCGCTATCAATTGCCGGAAATGCTGGCGCGCGTGCTGGCTGGGCGCGATGTCGCGATCGACGATGTCGCCGACTTCCTCGACCCGACCATCCGCAAGCTGATGCCGGATCCCCATACGGTTACCGAGATGGAGCATGCGGCCAAGCGTATCGCGGATGCCGCGGTACGCGGGGAGAAGGTCGCGATCTTCGGTGACTATGACGTCGACGGTGCGACCTCGGCGGCGCTGCTGACATGGCATCTGCGCCATTGCGGGCTCGATCCACTGATCCACATTCCCGACCGCATTTTCGAAGGCTACGGGCCGAACATCGACGCCGTTCGTGCGCTCGCGGCAAAGGGCGCGACGCTGCTCGTCACCGTCGATTGCGGCACCACCAGCATCGAGCCACTGGCGGAAGCCAGGAAGCTCGGGATGTCGGTCGTGGTGATCGATCATCATCAGACCGGCGATGATCTGCCCGAGGTCGACGCGCTGGTGAATCCGAACCGGCCCGACGATCTCTCCGGGCTCGGCCATCTCGCGGCCGTTGGCCTCGTGTTCGTGACATTGGTCGCGGTGAACCGCGAGCTGCGTCAGCGCGGCTTCTGGACCGGCGTGATGCCGGAGCCGGACCTGCTCAGCATGTTGCATCATGTCGCGCTCGGCACCGTCGCCGACGTCGCGCCGCTGATCGGGCTCAACCGGGCCTTCGTCGCCAAGGGCCTGATCGCGATGCGCCGGCGCGATCATGTCGGCCATACCGCGCTGATGGATGTGGCGCGGCTGAACGGTCCGCCGGAGGCCTGGCATCTCGGCTTCATGCTGGGGCCGCGCATCAATGCCGGCGGCCGCATCGGGCGCGCCGATCTCGGCGTGCGGCTGTTGCTCGAAGGCGATGTTTCGGAGGCCGCACGGATCGCGGCCGAGCTCGACCGCCTCAACAGCGAGCGGCGCGTGATCGAGCAGGCGGCCGAGGCGCAGGCCGAAGCCGAGGCGCTGGCCTCGCTTGGGCTGGAGGACAAGGGCGCTGTCATCGTCACCGCGGCGGAAGGCTGGCATCCCGGCGTGGTCGGGCTCGTCGCCGCGCGGCTGAAGGAGAAGTTCGCGCGTCCTGCGTTTGCGATCGCGCTCGAGCCGGGCGGCATCGGCACCGGATCGGGCCGTTCGATCGGCGGCGTCGATCTCGGCAAGGCGGTGCGCCAGGCGGTGCACGATGGGCTGCTGATGAAGGGCGGCGGGCACGCGATGGCGGCGGGTGTGACGCTGCGCAAGGAGAAGCTCGCGGAATTCCGTGCCTACATGGAAAGCGCGCTGGCGGCCGACGTCGCCAACTCTCGCCACGAGAACGAGCTGTTCATCGATGGTGCGGTCACCGCGCGCGCGGTGACGCCGGAATTCGCCGCGACGCTCAATCGCGCGGGCCCGTTCGGCAGCGCCAATCCGGAGCCGGTGATTGCGCTGCCGTCGCATCAGCTGGTCTATGCCGATGAGGTCGGGCAGGCGCATCTGCGGCTGCGCTTCAAGTCCGGCGACGGTTCCATCGTCAACGGTATCGCATTCCGCTCCGTTGGACAGAAGCTCGGCAGCGCCTTGACGCAAAATCGTGGCCAGCAACTTCACGTGGCGGGCTCTCTTGCAGTCGACCGTTGGCAAGGCACCGAACGTGTGCAATTCCGTGTCCTCGACGTCGCGGCGCCGGATCAGGGCCCGACGGTGATCCGATAAGAAACGTTGGGAGAGGACATGTCAGGACAGGTTGAAGGCAAGGTCGCGCTGGTGACAGGCGGCGCGTCGGGTATCGGCGAAGCCATCGTCGAATTGCTCGCGCAGGAAGGCGCGACGGTTGTCGCGACCGACATCGACGAATTGAGGGGACCGGAGCTCGCTGCGCGGCTCACGAAAGCCGGGCGCAAGGTGAGCTTCCTGCCTCAGGACGTCACCAGCGAGGAGCGCTGGATCGAGGTCATCAGCGAGATCGGCAAGCGGCATGGCCGCCTCGATATCATGGTCTCGAACGCCGGCATCGGCATCGGAGCGCCGTCGATTGTCGAGATGTCGCTCGCGGATTGGCGCCGGCAGACCGCCATCAATATCGATGGCGTGTTCCTGTCGGTGAAGCATTCTCTGCCGCTGATGCGCAAGCACGGCGGCGGCTCCATCATCATGATGTCGTCGCTGGCCGGCCTGCGCGGTGCGGCGACGCTTTCCGGCTACAGCGCCACCAAGGGCGCGGTCCGGTTGTTTGCCAAGTCGATCGCGATGGAATGCGCCCAGGTCGGCGACGGCATCCGCGTCAACTCCGTGCATCCCGGCATCATCGATACGCCGATCTGGGGCAAGATCCCGACCGGCGCAACCGGCGCCGGCCAGAACGCGCCGATCGATCCGGAGGAGCGTGCGAGGTTCGCAACGCCGCTCGGCCGCGCTGGCCAGGCGATCGAGATCGCGCAGGGCGTGCTCTATCTCGCCTCGGATGCGTCGCGCTATGTCACCGGCAGCGAGCTCGTGATCGACGGCGGTATGAACGCCGGCGGCGTGGTGCGCCAGCCTCCGACGTAGGGAGTGTAGCCCGCATGAGCGGAGCGACATGCGGGAAAATCGCCCCGGGTGTCGCTTCGCTCACCCGGGCTACAAGCTCTGCTAGGACGGCGAGGGACTACCTAGCCGCCTTGCCGTAACCGCGCCAGCACCTTGAGGCCGCCGTAACCGTCGGCGGGCAGCAGGCTCATCTTGATCTGGTAATCCTTGATCGCCTTCATGGTGTCGTTGCCGACGCGGCCGTCGGTGCCGCCGGTGTCGAAGCCGGCCTTGGTCAGCCGCGTCTGCATCTCCTGCACTTCGGCCAGCGTCAGCGCGCGCTCGGAGCCCGGGAAGGGCTGGATGAACGGCGGGCCGCCGAGACAGCGATCGCCGAGATGGCAGATCGCCAGCGCGTAGTTCATCGACGGGTTGTAGCTCTTCACCGAGTTGAAGTTCGGGCCGAGCAGGAAGGCTGGACCGCCGGCGACGGGAATCCAGAGCTGCGCCGATGCATTCGGCTGCGGGAACGGCTGGCCGTCGGCTCTGACGACGCCGGCGCTGGCCCAGGCTGCGTAGCTGCGGCTGCCGCTGGCATTGCCGCCGGGCGCGCGCACCTCGTAGCCCCAATGCTCGCCGCGGTGCCACTTGCCGCGATTGACGAGATACTTCGCGGTCGAGCCCAGCGCGTCGTCGGGCCGGCCGAACGGCGAGACCTTGCCGTCACCGTCATAGTCGAAGCCGACATTGAGCCAGACTTCCGGCATCCACTGCGAATGGCCCATCGCGCCGGCCCACGAGCCGTTCATCTCCTCGGGCGTGCTCCAGCCGCGCTGCACGATCTTCATCGCGTTGATCAGCTCGGTCTCCCAATAGGCCTTGCGGCGCGGCTCGTTCCAGGCGAGCGCGGCGAGCGAGGGAAACACCGGCGTCATGTGATTCTGCTGCACCAGCGGATCGCCATAAGCGGACTCGACGCCCCACAATGCGAGCAGCGTGCCGCGCTCGACGCCGAAGTCGCGCTCGATCCGGCCGAACAGCGCGTCGTTTTTCTTCAGGGCCTCGCGGCCGTGGATAATGCGCCAGTCGGAGACGCGACGGTTGATGTACTGCCAGATCTGCTCGCGGAATTCCGGTTGATTACGCATCTGCTTGAACACGCTCATGTCGGGCTCGACCCGTCCCATGCAGCGATTCCAGGTTGCATCCGAGATGCCTTTTGCCTGCGCGCGGGCGCGGAAATTATCGCGCCACTGGTCGAAGCCGGGAGGCGCGGCTGCGAGCGCGCCGAGCGGATTGGCGAGCGCAACGCCGGCGGCGAGCGCCGTCTTGAGGACGGCACGACGGGCAGGGGACTTCGGAGAATCAGGCTGTTTCATCGGGCCAGTGTAGCGGCGCCGATCGGGTGAGCCAAAGCCACGCCGCCGCAGGAATCACTATTTGAGCATGCCCTTGTCGGAAAACCGGTTCCCACTTTTCCGGGACATGCTCTAGCTATCCTGCAAATCTATGGCGATTTTTGACAGCCATTGCCGGACAATTTGGTCCGATCTGGCATCGAGGCTGGCGGCAAGCCGGCGCTCCTGGGCCTGGGCGATATGGCGGCATTTCTCCAGCAGCGTGGTTCCATGGCCGGTCAGCGTCCATTGCAGCACCCGGCCATGAACAGGATGCGGCGTCTTGCGGATCGCGCCGTCGCGCTCGAGGTTGCGGATGATCACGCTGACGGTCTGCGGCGTCAGCAGCGCCACCCGCGCCAGATCGGCGCCCGAGAGGCCCGGATAGGCCTTGAGCATGGTGAGCACGACGAATTGCGGCGAGGTGACGCCGAGCCCGGCGAGCCCGCGCTCCATCGACAGCCGCGACGCCGCATGCGCCTGGCGCAGCAGATAGGCGAGATAGCCCTGTTCGCCGCGCTTGCCCTCGCCGGGGGGCGGGACGGCAGAGGCGGGCAGGGCGTCCGCGGCCTTTCCACCGGCTTTTGTCCGGTCCGGACGCCGCCCAGCGGCACCGGATTTCCCTCGTTTCTGCATTCCCGCCATGTTGCCGTCGCCAATGTCCGCGTCTTGCTCAATATCAGAGCTCTGATAATATGTCAGTACACTGATAACATGAGGCCGCGCCAATGTCACATGCTCGCAAGGAATACACCGACTTCGAGAAGCTCGCTCCCGATGTGTTCGCCGCCGTGCGTGCGCTCGGCCAGTTCGCGGCGAAGGCCGGCCTCGACAAGCAGCTGCTGGAGCTGGTCAAGATCCGCGCCTCGCAGATCAATGGCTGCGCCTTCTGCGTGCAGTATCACGTCCTGCAAAGCGAGAGCCTCGGCGTGCCCGTCGACAAGCTGAACCTCGTCGTGGTGTGGCGCGAGGCGCCGCAGTTCTCGGCCCGCGAGCGCGCCGCGCTGGCCTGGACCGAAGCGCTGACGACCATGCCGAACGGCGTCAGCGACGAGGTCTACGCGCAGGCCACCGCCGAATTCT
Source organism: Bradyrhizobium uaiense (assembly GCF_010811875.1). Taxonomy (GTDB): domain Bacteria; phylum Pseudomonadota; class Alphaproteobacteria; order Rhizobiales; family Xanthobacteraceae; genus Bradyrhizobium; species Bradyrhizobium uaiense. The sequence continues at coordinate 63,436 of NZ_VKHP01000009.1, read as the reverse complement.
CCGAACAGGAACTGACCTATCTGACCTCGGCGATCGCGTCGATCAATGTCTGGAACCGGTTCGGCGCAGCCTATCGCTGGACGCCGCCGCCGCGCCGGCAGCGCGCGGACGCCCCGGCTTCGTAAGCATCGAGACGGATCAGAACGACAATAGACAGGGGAGACCAACCGATGAGCTCGATGGCGATGACACCATCTCTTTCATTCGCACGGCCGCCGCGCCCGGTTTCGCTGGCCGTGATCGCGGGACTGGCGTGCGCCTTCGTGATCGGCAAGGCGTTGCCGACCCCGATGGATGCGATCTCCGCGGTGATCGCGCCGCTCTGCGCCAGCGCGAATGCGGCGTCGCCGCTCGACAAGGTCGAGGTCATCAGCTCGCATGCGCTGCCCAACGTGGCGGGCAAGCGCGTCACGGTGGTGCGCGTGTTCTACGGTCCGGGCGGCTTCACGCCGCCGCACCGCCATTCGGGTTCGGTGACGGCCTACATCACGAAGGGCGAGATCCGCTCCCAGCTCGGCGGCGGGCCGGTCGAGACCTTCAAGGTCGGCCAGTCGTTCTTCGAGCCGCCGGGCTCGACCCACATGGTCTCGGCCAATGCGAGCACCACGGAGCCCGCGGAACTGATCGCGGTGTTCGTGGCCGACGAAGGCGCGCAGCTGACCACGATGCTCCAATAGCCGCTATCGATCGACGGGAGGCTGCAAGCGCACTGGACCAGTTTGCTGCTCAGCTTGAGTGAAAGTGGACCTTGCGTGCAATGCGGCGCGTCGATTGATTGCGTGACAGGTTGCGCTGCAGGCTGCTGACGAGGGACAATGTGATGATCAGTCTGAAGGGACTCTCTGCCTTCCCGATAACGCCCTCGAACCGGGATGGGCAGGTCGATACGGGCGCTCTGCGCGCACTGCTCGAACCTTTGATTGCGGCGAAGGTGGATTCGATCGGGCTGCTCGGAAGCACCGGGTCATATCCGTATTTCAGCCGCGAGGAGCGGCTGCGGGCGGTGCAAGCGGCGACCGCCTTGGCCGACGGCAGGACGCCGATCCTGGTCGGTATCGGCGCGCTGCGCACCGACGAGGCGGTGCGTTTGGCGCAAGATGCGCGTGATGCCGGTGCGGCGGCGGGCCTTTTGGCGGCGGTTTCCTATACGCCCCTGACTGATGATGAGGTCTTCGAGCATTTTCAGACCGTGGCCCGCGAGAGCAGGTTGCCGATCTGCATCTACGACAATCCCGGAACCACCCATTTCCGGTTCACGCCGGCTCTGATCGGCCGTCTCGGCCGTGTCGAGGGAATCGTCGCGGTGAAGAGCCCGGCGCTGGACGCCGCGAACCTGGCAGGCCATCTCAGGGAATTGCGGGCTGTCGTTCCTGGCGGCGTAGCGTTGGGTTACAGCGCCGACTGGAATTGCACCGAGGCGCTGTTGGCGGGTGGGGACACCTGGTACAGCGTCCTCGCAGGCATCTTCCCGAGGATTTGCCTCGATATCATCCGCGCTGTGAGGAGCGGCGATGCGGCCCGGGCGCGACAGCTCGATGCGCGCTTGCTGCCGATGTGGGAGCTGTTCAAGGCATACTCGGGTCTGCGCGTCGTCTACGCGCTTGCCAATCTCAGAGGCATCTGTACGGCCGAGCCCCCACGTCCGATCCTGTCGCTACCCGCCGACGCTCAGCGGAGGGTCCAGGAGACGGTGGCCGCATTGGAGATCGACTGACTGCGTCGCGCGGGGCGTGACGGGAGGGGATCCAGTATCTGAGCTGCAGCGCGGTGTGGCTTCCATCCGCGCGCAAAATCGGCATAACCAGTCGCAAGGCGTGCTCGGCATTCTGGGAGGCGTACGATGCGATTGCTGGCGTTTCTGTTGACCTTGCTGGTTCCTGCAATGGCATGGGCCGAGGAACCCGCAACCAATGCACCGGCGCTGTGGGGCAGCCCCACGGTCGACAATGGCGCCTGCTGCAAGACGCTCGGCGAGGTCCGCGGCAATATCGATCGGCTCGACCGTGAGATCGTGCGCCTGATGGCGGAGCGCGGCCGCTATGTGCATGAAGCCGCGCGCTTCAAGGCCAACCCCGCGCAGGTCGAGGCGCCGGAGCGCGCCGAGGCTGTGGTGAAAAAGGCGATGGCGCTCGCGGATGCGGACGGGCTGTCGCCCAAGGTTGCCGAAGCCGCTTATCGCGCCATGGTGCGCGCCTTTATCGATTACGAGCAGGGCATTTTCGCAGCAGCCGCGTCGCGCGGTGATGCACCCTGGAGAAATAGCTAGTTGCTGCCGCCTTCGTGGGTGTCGATGCGATGCAGGACATCGTCGGGCAGGGCATGCGCAATGGCCGCGGCAGGTCCGGGCTCGGGCCCGATCTCGCGGCCGCGGCCGCGGATCAGCCGCTCATAGGCCGACACCAGCGTGGTGTAGGGATTGACCCAGAGCCAGCCGTCGCGCGTGAACACCTGCACGTCGAAATGCAGATGCCGTGACGTGCCGTTGGGATGGTCGAGATAGTTCGAGACCACGCCGATCTTCTCGCCCTCGGCAACGCGGCGTCCGTTGAGTAGGCCGTCGACGTCCATCACCGACGGGTTCATGTGCATGTAGCGGAAGCGGACATGCTCGGTGCGGGTGTTGACCTGCAAAGTCGCCGCCTGCTGCTGCGACGAGCGAATCACGATGCTGTCGCGCACCGCGACCACCGCCTGCTGCCTCGGCTCGCAACTGTCCTTGCTGTCGGCGGGACACGCGCCCGGCCTGATATCCTGGCCCTGATGGCCGTAGCCGCTGGCGCATTGGCCGACCTCGAAGCTGCGCGCCTCGCAGAAATTGTCCTGCCAGGAATACTCGTCCGCGGTCGCGCCCGCCTTGCGCCTGGCGAAGGATTGCGAGTGCGCGAAGGCCGGTGCCTTATCGAGCGGAAAGCGGATCTGCGAATAAACGGTGAAATCGGCGTGGCCGCCCTGCTGCCTGCGCCCGCCGCTGCCCGCGACGATGTCGCCGCTCGGGCGGTAGCTGAAGTCGACCGCCTGTGTGATCGGCCGCTCGGCGAAGCTGGAGGCGATGTCGCCGCGCGGCTCCGAGGGCTGCCCGCCGGCGATGCGCAACGCCTTCAGGAAGCGCTCGGCGACCGGAGTGGCCTCGCGACAGGCCAGCCGCTTCGCCCGCGGCGCGCTGTCGAGACACTGGATCGACACGACATAGGGAATCCCGAAGCGGGTGAAAGCATAGCGGAGGTAGCCTTCGCGGATGACGCGGCGCATGTCCGGAAACTGCGCGGCCAGTGCCTTGACCGGCTCGCCCTTGCCGCCGAGCCTGTCGGCGAGGTCATAGACCAGGATCGAGCCCGAGATCTGCACCTCGACCGGCTTTGCAAACGTCCGCGGCGGCATGCCGTCGCCGGCACCGGGGTCGAGCGAGAATACCGCGTCATAGCCGGACGCGCCGGCCTGGAAGAGATCGACAGCGCGGAAATCGGCCTGATAGCGCGCGACCGGCAGGTTGTCCGATCCAGCGCCTTGCCGCGCGTCGAGATAGCTTGCGGGGTCGAAAGGCAGCAGCACCGGGATCGGGCTGCGCGCAATGCCGGGGAAGAGCGGCGAGGTCGCCGCATTGAGCTGCACCAAAGCGGGCGTCGCCCGCGGATCGGTGGCGGGGACGCGGCGTTGTCCGGCGAAGGTGAAGTTGGCGGCGACGGCCGGGCGGGAGCTGATCTCCTGCTGCAGCTGGTCGAGCACGGCGCGCCATTCGACCCGCATGGCCGAGATCGATGGCGTCCGGAATTCGTCGGCATGGGCGCCGGGAGGAGGCAAAAGCGGGGCTGCCAGCCAGCAACTGATGAAGCTGACCACCTTCCTGTTCACTGCACCCCCCGGTTCGAGTCTGCTGAGAGACTATCGCTCAATCCTTGGCGCGTTCAACGTAAGAACCGTCCTCGGTCATGACGACGATGCGCGTTCCGGTGGAAACGTGCGGCGGCACGCCGGTGCGAATGCCGTTGGAGAGCATCGCGGGCTTGTAGGACGACGACGCGGTCTGGCCCTTGGTGACGGGCTCGGTTTCCACCACTTCCAGCGTCACGCGCTGCGGCAGCTGGATCGCGACCGGATTGCCGTCGTGCATCGACAGCTTCACGGTCATGTTCTCCTGCAGATACGGCGCAGACGAGCCGACGATCTCCTTGGAGACCTGGACCTGGTCGTAGTTGTCGTTGTTCATGAAGTGGAAGCCGTCGGCGTCTTCGTAGAGGTAGTTGTAGTTGTGGTCTTCGACGGTGGCCTTCTCGACCTGGTCGGTGGTCTTGTAGCGCTCCGAGACCTTCACGCCGTCGCCGATGCGGCGCATTTCGATCTGGCTGACCGGGGTGCCCTTGCCGGGATGAATGTTTTCGGCGGAGAGGACCACATAGAGCTTGCCATCCTGCTCGATGATGTTGCCCTTGCGGATGGAACTGGCGATGACTTTCAAAGGTGTTTTCCTGAATTTGAGGGCCGGGGGCGCAAACCGGTTCGGCAGCCCCTCAGCCATGGCGGCGATTTCGGGCTGCAACATACTGATTTGTCCCTGAGATGCCAGTCTTTTGCGGCCGAATTCAGCAGTTTGCCAACCGTTCCCGCTCGCCGGGATTGACCCTGTTTCCGAGCCGAATCCGCGTCCCAGGCCGCTGGCGCCGGGCTCGCGCGAGCAAGGCAAGCCCAGGCAGCCGTGGGGTACCCGGAGGTCGCAGTCGACGGAACATGGGTTGATCCGTGCCGGTTGGACCGGTGCGGGATGCTGGGCCCCCGCTCAGGCTCAGCCGAGGCGACCGATGGACAACACCGGCATCTTTCGACAAGAAGGGATCCGCGTCGCCGCATCTCCCCGGAGGCCAAGGTCGTGTGCGTCATGTATTTGTTTGGAATCAAGTATTTGCGTCCGACTCTTGAATGCGGGTGGAGGCATGTTGATGTTGAATCCGCAACCGCCGGGACGGCCGCGCGATGACAGCACACGACCAGCCCTCGCCATGGTGGACACCGTCGCGCTATGCCGACCGCAGGCCCTTCCTGCAGGCGCGGACCGCGATCACGCGGGCGCTCCGCGCCTGGTTCGAGGAGCAGGGATTTGCCGAGGTCGAGACCGCCATCCTGCAGATCTCACCGGGTAACGAGACGCATCTGCACGCCCCGCGCACCGAGCTCAGGCAGACCGATGGTGCGCATGCGACGCGTTATCTGCGCACCTCTCCGGAATTCGCCTGCAAGAAGCTGCTCGCGGCCGGCGAGCCGAAAATCTACGAGTTCGCGCGGGTGTTCCGCGACCGCGAGCGCGGCGACCTGCATCTCCCCGAATTCACCATGCTGGAATGGTACCGCGCCAATGCCGGCTATGACGCCATCATGGCCGACACGATCGTCGTGATCGCCCATGCGGCGCAGGCGACCGGGATCGGGCGGTTTTCCTTCCGCGGCAGGATGGCCGATCCGTTTGCCGAGCCGGAGCTGCTGACGGTCGCCGCAGGCTTCGAGCGCTTCGCCGGGATCGACTTGCTGGCGACGATCGCGGGCGGCGAGGGCGATCGCGAAGCGTTGGCATCGGCCGCGAAGGAGCGGGTGCGGATTGCCGACGACGACACCTGGTCGGACATCTTCAGCAAGGTGCTGGTCGAGCATGTCGAGCCCAATCTGGGTCAGGGGCGTCTGACGGTGCTGTTCGAATACCCGTCACCCGAGGCCGCGCTGGCCCGCAGCAAGGCGGGCGAACCCCGTGTCGCCGAGCGCTTCGAGGTCTATGCCTGCGGCGTCGAGCTCGCCAACGGCTTTGGCGAGTTGACCGATGCGATCGAGCAGCGCCATCGTTTCACCGCAGCGATGGACGAGAAGGCCCGCCGCTACGGCGAGCGCTATCCGCTCGACGATGATTTCCTGGCCGCCGTCGGCCAGATGCCCGAGGCGAGCGGCGTCGCGCTCGGCTTCGACCGGCTGGTGATGCTGGCGAGCGGCGCGCCACGAATTGATCAGGTGGTCTGGACACCGCCTGCAGGAGAGACATGAACAGCATCGATCACAAATTGGCGGCGACGCTGCGACAGCCGCGCGAGCTGGTCGATGCCGGCCTCGCGCCGGTCGCAGCCCTTGCCGCGCTCGAGCAGGTGGCTGCGCGTTACGCGGTCGCGGTGACGCCGGAGCTCGCCGCGCTGATCGATCCGGCCGATCCTGCCGACCCGATCGCGCGGCAGTTCATCCCGAGCCCCGACGAACTCGTGGAGCTGCCGGGCGAGAACGCCGACCCGATCGGCGACGATGCGCATTCGCCGGTCTCAGGCATCGTGCATCGCTATCCGGACCGGGTGTTGTTCAAGCTCGTCCATGTCTGCGCGGTGTATTGCCGGTTTTGCTTCCGGCGCGAAATGGTCGGGCCCGGAAAGGCATCGGCCTTGTCGGACGACGCCTACCACGCGGGGCTCGATTACATCCGTAGCCATCCACAGATCTGGGAAGTGATCCTGACCGGCGGCGATCCCTTGATGCTGTCGCCGCGCAGGTTGACCGAGATCATGGCCGACCTCGCCGCCATCGATCACGTCAAGATCATCCGCCTCCACACTCGCGTCCCGATTGCCGATCCGGCCCGCATCAATCCGGAGACGGTTGCGGCGCTGCGGGCCGAAGGCGCGACGACCTGGATTGCGATCCACGCCAACCATCCGCGCGAATTGGGCGCCAATGCCCGCGCGGCGTGCGCCCGCCTTGTTGACGCCGGCATTCCATTGGTCAGCCAGTCGGTCTTGTTGCGCGGCGTCAATGACGATGCGGCGACGCTCGAGGCACTGATGCGCGCCTTCGTGGAGTGCCGGATCAAGCCCTATTACCTGCATCACGGCGACCTTGCGCCCGGCACCGCGCATTTGCGCACCACGATCGAAGCCGGTCAGGCGTTGATGCGGGCATTGCGCGGGCGCGTCTCCGGACTGTGTCAGCCGGATTATGTCCTCGACATCCCCGGCGGCCACGGCAAGGCGCCGATCGGCCCGACCTATTTGTCGCAGCCGGCTTCCCGCGAAGGTGAGGAAGACGTGGAACGGCGATACCGTATCGTCGATTATTGCGGTGACGTTCACCTTTACCCGCCGCAATCGTGAGCCCGCGGTGAGCGGGGCCGGGGACGGACGGCGCGAGCCGCCCGACAATGAGGGCAACCGCGGCATCGAAAATGCTGTGATGTTCGGCTTCTTTGCGGTGCTGGTCGCCGCGGGAATCTGGCTCCTTGGCACGATGGCCGATATACGGAAGGTACAGGATTGCGCAGCGCAGGGGCGACGCAACTGTGCTACCGTCGAAGTGCCGGAACGGGCGCAATAGGGTTGAGAAGCGGAGACGCGAGATGCGGAAGACAGTTTTGTTGATGGCTCTGATGGTGGTTGCGGTTGGAGCGCCCCAGCTTGGAACGTCCAATGCCTGGGCGCAGCAACAGGGCGGATCGTCCTCCATGCAGAAGAATTCCGGGGTGCCGGAAGCGCCGGTCGGACATCGTCAGCCGCGCCGCGGCGACGTCGGCAACGAGAAGAATATCAGCGATCCGAACAGCCAGGCCAACAAGGAAGACGCTGCGCTCGACAAGAAGATCAAGAGCATCTGTCGCGGCTGCTAGGCCGCCAGCAACGCCGGCACGGTACCTATTTTCGAATCATAGGGCACGCCGCAAACAGGGCGAGGTTTTCCCGTGCGGAGATGCGCAAGCTGCTAGATCCGCACCCGGTGCGGCCAGAGCGTTAGCCGTATTTGACGGTAGTGCTCTGGCCCACCTCGATCAGATAACCGTCGGGGTCGCGGATGTAGCAGCGCCACTCGCCGTATTTCTCCAACGGCTCGGTGATGAACTCGGCTCCTCGGCTTTTCCAGAGTCGATAGCACGCTTGAATATCCGCAACGCGGAGATTCAGAAAACTGTTGATGTTGTTCGGGTCGGGAACGCTGAGCGATACCGTCGGCTTGTCCGGTGTCGGTCCGCCTCCGACGTTCAAAATCATCCAGATATTTTCGAATTGAAGGTATCCGGGCGCATTGCCGTCACCGAGGCTCAAAATGCGAGCGCCGAAAACCTTTTCATAGTAGCGAGCCGATCGCTCAATGTCGGCGACGGTGAGAAATTGGGCGATGCTGATCCCCTCCTGCGGGGGCATCTCGTAACTCTTTTGCTCGATTTGTACGCTGTTCATTGAGAACTCCGTGTTCGAGCCCCGCGACCATTAAACACCTTAAGCCAGTCGTATGACACCTCCATTCCGGCGCCTCGCGCTGCAACGACCCGCAACGGCTCTTGGAAAGCTGGCGGAGCGCGATTTCGTGCGCACCGCCAGCAAAGCTCAATCCGGACCGTCGCGTCAGGCCGAGCGCTCCTGCAGGCCGTCACGCCGCACCTTGCGCCTGGCATCGACGGCATCGGCGAGCTGCTTCAGCACGTCAGCAGTCACATCGAGGTCGATGCAGCCGTCCGTGATGCTCTGGCCGTAGGTCAGCGGCTTGCCCGGTACGACGTCCTGACGACCGGCGACCAGATTGCTCTCGATCATCACGCCGACGATGCGCTGCTCGCCGCCAGCGACCTGCCGTGCGATGTCAGCGGCAACCGCCGGCTGGTTCTCCGGCTTCTTGCTGCTGTTGGCGTGGCTGGTGTCGATCATCAGCCGCGGTGCGACACCGGCGTGACCGAGTTCGACGGCGGCCGCATCGACGCTTGCGGCATCATAGTTCGGCACCCGGCCGCCGCGCAGGATGACGTGGCAGTCCTCGTTGCCGCTGGTGGCGGCGATCGCCGACCGGCCGCCCTTGGTGACCGCCATGAAATGATGCGGGTGCGACGCCGATTTCACCGCGTCGGCGGCGATCCGCACGCCGCCGTCGGTGCTGTTCTTGAAGCCGACCGGGCAGGACAGACCGGACGCCAGCTCGCGATGGATCTGGCTCTCGGTGGTGCGCGCGCCGATCGCGGCCCAGGAGACCAAATCGGCGATGTATTGCGGCGTCGTCATATCGAGGAATTCGGTGCCGGCCGGCAGGCCGAGATTGTTCACGGCCGACAGCACGTTGCGGGCGAGCCGCAGACCCTTGTTGATGTCGAAGCTGCCGTCGAGATCGGGATCGTTGATCAGCCCCTTCCAGCCCACCGTGGTGCGCGGCTTCTCGAAATAGACCCGCATCACGATCTCGAGGCGGTCGGCGAGCTGTTCACGCAGGCCGGCGAGACGCTCGGCGTAATCGACGGCCGCCGCGGGATCGTGGATGGAGCAGGGGCCGACGACGACCAGCAGGCGGTCATCGGTGCCGTTGAGGATCGCGTGGATGGCGTTGCGGGCGCCCATCACCACGCGTGTCGCCGTCAGTGTGCGCGGGACCTCCCGCATCACCTCTTCGGGCGTACTCAGCTCTTTCAGTTCCTTGATGCGAAGATCGTCTGTCGTACTCAACACGGCTGGCTCCTTTGGGATTTCGGGACCTGCCGGCACACAAAAAAGCCGCCAGGTCTGGCGGCTTGTTTTGGATGTTTGCTGCAATTCTTCAGATTGAGCGCGATCCTCCTGCCGCCAGCGAGCTGTCGTAGCTAAAGTACCAAAAATAGCTGGTGGCGACGGTGATCATGGGGCGGCTCTATAGCGCACGGATGCGGGCCTGTCACCCCCCCAATCCGCGCAGGGCAGCCAGTTGCCCGTCAGGTGTTGCGCGCCGCCAACGCCATGCCGATCAGGGTCGCCCCGCCGAACATCAGATTGAGGCCGACGAGGAGGCCAATCGCCCATCCGGCCGACTCCGGCAGGCCGGCGATGATGAAGAAGGCGATCACGATATCCATCAGGCCGGCGATCAAGAGCCAGGACCAGCGTCCCGACAATTCGCGGCGATGCTCCAGCGCGTACATGATGGTGGCGACGCCCTCGGCGATGAAATAGGCGCCGATGACGATGGTCAGCGTCAGCACGCCCTGCATCGGACGGGCGAGCAGCACCATGCCTGCCAGCACGGCGAGCGCGGCCGAGATCAGCGACCACCAGAAGCCCGGCATGTTGCGGGCCCAGAACGTTGCGATCAGCCCGCCGATGCCTGAGATCAGGAACATCCAGCCGAGAAAGATGGTGACGGCGAGGCTCGCGAAGGTCGGCACGATCATCGCGGCGATGCCGAGGACGACGAGCAGGATGCCTTCGAACAGGAACGCCTTCCAGTGCTGCTTGACGGCGGCCTTCACTTCCGATCGGAGCTTGTCGAGGTCGTTGGACAGGGTCATCGCGGCTCTCCGGATCTGCGCGTGTGCAGTCTATCCTAACCGGCTACAATGGTCAGCTCCGTCAGTTGCGGCAGCGATAGCTGTGCGCTCATCTTTCCGCATGGCGGTTTTCGACAGCCAGAATCCTTGGCACGAGCTTGGCCGCCAGATATCGCGAGGCGCGCGGCGACAGATGCAGGAAGTCGGCCGATACCAGATCGTTTGCGCTGGTCCCGACCCTCGTCAGACATCCGTCCGCGTTGCACAGCTCCTCATAGGGCGACAGATATTCGATCCCGAGATCGGCGGCGATCTGCCCAACCCTGTCGTCAGCCTGCTTGGTCGATCGCACATCGTGGCTGCGTTCCGGGATCAACGCATGATGGCGCAGGAAATATTGCACCGTCAGATGGGGCACCGTGTCGGTCCACACCGGGACAGGGCCGACCAGGATGATACGGGCGTCGCCGGCCTGTCTGAGGGCGGCAATCGTTGGGCGGAGATCGTCGGCGGTGGGTTCTCTGCTCCACAACATGTGCAGGAGCACGACATCGGGGTGCGAGCGGGCAACCGCAGCAACGATGTGGCGGTTGGTCTGAACACAAAACGGAATGGTCTCGGCCTGCGTGGTGAAGAGCGGCGGGCAGGAATTGACGGTGAACTGGGCCAACCCGAATTGATCGCCCTGGACTTGCCGCAGCCCGGCGGCGAGCATGCCGGCGGTCGAATCGCCCCATACGAAAACAAGCGGACGCTTGCTGGCGTCGACGCAACTCGGTTCAAACGCGGGATCGGCGGAAGCGGAGATATGGCATTCGCCGTATCTCAGGAAGTCCCTGGATACGGTCATGGCGCCGGCTTCGCGAACGATCGCCGGAAGCCGAAAGGCAAAGCCGTCGACGATCGCCAAAGCTCCCACCGATGCAACGGCCATCAACGATGCCGCAAGGACCGGCGCCACCCGCCACTGCCCGAACCTGATTGGGCGCTCGACGTAGCGAAAGGTTGCCCAGGCCAGAATGAAGCTGGCCCCAACGGCCAGCCCGTTCTCGGCCAAAGTCAGGGGACGACCTTTGAAGCTCGCCGCAAAAACCAGGATCGGCCAATGCCAGAGGTAGAGCGGATAGCTGATCAGCCCGATCGCGACCGCGGTACGGGTCGAGAGAAATCGATTGCGACCTGACATGATGAGGGCCGCGGCTGCGGCGACCGGCGCCACCGCTGCGATCCCGGGGTAGGTCATGGAGGGCGAATAGAATGCGGTTACCGCCGCGATCACTGCGAGCGCGGACCATCCGAGAAGGTCGCGCGCGGCGGAGAATCCGTTGGGCAGGCAGACGGCCACCAATGCTCCGGCCGCGAGCTCCCACGCCCGCGTGAACGGCTGGTAGAATGCGGCTTCAGGGTTGGTTCGAACGACCAGGATATTTGCGACAAGCGATGCGATGAAGATCAGGGCAAGGGGGGCGGCGGCGGCGATCCGCCATCGCATCAGCGCCCACAGCAGCAAAGGCCAGACAAGATAGAACTGTTCCTCGATGCCGAGCGACCAGAGATGGAGCAGCGGCTTCGTTTGCGCGGCCGCGTCGAAATAGCCACCCTCCGAATAGAATAGCAGGTTTGCCGAGAAACCCGCGCCTGCCGCAATCTCCTTTCCAAGGGCCACCAACTCGCTCGGCATCAGAAGTTGCCATCCGGCGATGAAGGCGGCGATCAAGACGACGATCAGGGCGGGAAAAATCCTGCGAATGCGACGCGCATAGAACGTCACAAGGCTGAAGCTCCCGTTCTGAATGTCACCATAGATGATCCCGGTGATCAGGTAGCCGGAAATGACGAAGAAGATGTCGACCCCGACGAAACCCCCGGGAACATATTGCGGGAACGCGTGGCCGAGCACGACCAACGAGACGGCAACGGCCCGTAGGCCATCGATATCCGGCCGATAATTCTTGTAGTTGTGCCCCATCGTCCTCTCGCGCCTAGTCTGTGTCCCTCCCTGAACCCGCCGAGGTTATTTTGCAAGGGGATCGGAGCCGGACGGGGCGCTAGCTTTGACCGGGCGCGGACGGAAAGCCCTCGGCGGCGGTCCGCATCCGGTTGCGGCCGAGGAAGTAAACGGCGGTGGTCGCGATCAGGAGCGCAAGTCCGATCAGGATCGAGGTGAAGCCGATCGGAACCAGGATGAAGGACGCATTGCGCTCGGGATTGACGTACCAGTGATGCAGCGAGGTCAACAGGAAGGAGACACCGGCAAAACCAGTCCCGCCGCCGATCAGCAGCAGCGCCCACATCCGCCGCAACTGGCTGAGCCGCTCGCGGGCAACGTCGGTGCGCGGCGCATGATGTTTGCCGAGGCGGCGCACCAGTCGGACTGCAAAACCGATCGAGGAGAAGCCGATCAGCACGCTCGCCGAGCCGAGCAGCAGGTGCGTGTTCGAGCTGAGATTGGGGATACGCTGCAGCGCGAGCAGCGGAAAGTCGAACGCCGCGTGCAGCAGGACCGGCGCCACCAGCACCAGCGACCAGTTCGTGATGCGGGCCCAGTCGCGGTGGCCCCGGTAGGCGCCGAGCGCGCCGCCGGAGCGCGCGATCGCAAGGTAGGCGCCGGCGATGATACCGAGCGCGCCGTGAAACGGCACGGTCAGCACGCTGCGCAACGCCGCGAGCGCGCGCCACATGTCCTTGTGCTGGACGAGATAGGCGAGGTTCTCGTAAGCCGCAAATCCGAGCCCGGCAGCCGCGCCATAGACCACCGTATCCATCGGATCGGCGAAGGCACGGCGGCGCGTCGAGATGACGACGATGACGAGAACCTTGACGATCTCCTCCGGCGCCGCGACGCCGAACAGAGCGCGCATCGCCTGCGTCGCCCAGGGATTGTCGGGGATGGCGAGTAGCGCATTGAACGGAAGTCGCGCCAGCCCTAGCAGCGAGATGCTGGCTGCGCCGAGCACGAAGGCCAGCCACACCTGCACCGGCGGTCCGGGGCGCTCGTCAGCGGCGATGACGAGCCACAATACCAGCAACGCGGGAGCAATGGCGGCGGCGCCGATTACCGTTGGAAGCGACTCAAGCAACAACATGAGCCGGACGGGCCCCTTTGATGGCACCAAAGCGATGCGTGCCAGAGAAATGGCAGCAAGTTCAGCGGATTGCAAATCGGGCGGTGAGGGGAATCGGGTCGGCTGACACGGTTCTCGTGTCCAATATACCACGGTGCCTGCGAAAGCGCGCCGGAAACCCGTCATTTCGGGTCTCAATCAACTCGAAGCCGTGGCGAGGTTCCTGTCGGCGGAATGCCACAGGCGGCATGCCAGGCGAAGGAGCTTCAGTGCCCGAATTTGTGATGAGGTGGTGGCCTGTCGGGTCAACCGGTTTGTCTTGATGTCGCGAGCCGCGCCGACAAGTTAGACCTCGCCATCACGACAACACCGATCCGAAGATCGCGGCGAACGTCACGGCGCAGCGCCATAGCGCTGCGTGGTGGCGATGTGCCGTGACGGCGAGGGCGGTGCCTTGCGACGGCCCACGGCCGCAAGTTTCGACACCGCGTTCCCTTCCATGGGCTATAATATCGCGGGCAAAGCGACTGATCCGGTAAAAGCCAAAGATGACGTCAATTGATTCTGCTGTGATCGTTCTTGCCGTGATCGCTCTGTTTGCGGCCTTTGTGAACGGTGCGCTGGGTTACGGGTTTTCCTCGCTCACCGTGCCGGTCGCGCTTGTCTTCTACACCAACCGAGTCCTCAACCCTGCCGTCGTCATCGTCGAAGTCGTCGTCAATCTGTATGTTCTGTGCATCAACCTGAGCGGCGTTCCGGCGGTGTGGAGGCGTGTGCTGCCTATTCTGATCGGCCTGGTGCCGGGCATCGCGGTCGGAGCCTTTACGCTGACGTCGTTGCAGCCGAGCTGGACCAAATTCGCCACATACTCGATCATCCTGCCGCTGATCCTGCTGCAGGCAGCCGGTTGGCGGAGGCCGATCCAATCGAAATGGCTGGTCGGTTTGCCTTTTGGAACGACGCTCGGAGTCCTGTACTCGGTCACGACCATCTCGGGACCGCCGCTGGCGATCCTTTTCAACAATCAGGGTCTCGTCAAAGATGAGTTCCGGGCCGGTCTCGCACTGGTTCGGGTGACCGAGTCCAGCCTGACTGCGATCGCGTACTACAAGCTCGGCCTGTTCATCGAAGAGAGCCGGAGCATCCTGTTCGTGCTCGTTCCCTGTGTTGTCGTCGGCATCCCGCTCGGAGCCTGGTTGATCCGGCGGCTGGATGCCGAGACGTTTCGCCGGATCTGCATGAGCTTCGATGCGTGGGTCGTGGGCTTCGGCCTGTCGCGCGTGCTGATGGAAGTGAAGCTGATCGAAAGCCCATGGGCCTACAGCGTCATGGCCGCCACGATGCTGATCGACGTCTGCTTGCTGTACGTCTTCTTCACCGCGCGGAGAGGCGGCGTGCAGAGCTCGCACGCGATGGCTTCGCTGAAATCGGGCAACCGGAGCGGTCCGAACTGACGGCGGACCATGCCGCGCGGTCGCGTCCGCAACCTGGCTAGCCTGCCAGCAGGCGCCGGCAGGTTTCGACAAACACCTCGGCTCCCGTGACGATGTCGGCGTCGGCGGTATTCTCGCTCCAGTGATGGCTGATGCCGCCGATCGACGGCACGAACAGCATCGCCGCCGGCATGATGGTGGCGAGGACCTGGGCGTCGTGGCCGGCGCCGCTCGGCATCCGGATTGATTTGCCGCCGGCGCAGGCCGCGCTCGCGGCCTCGATCGTATCCTGGAACGCGGGCGTCATTATCGCGGGCACGCCGGTGCGGATGCGCTCAACCTTCACGCTGCAGCGGCCTTGCGCGGTGACGTCGGCCGCCATCCGGTGCAAGTGCTCCTCGAGGCGGGCAATCACCTCGGGATTGTCGTCACGGATCTGGAACAGCATCTCGGCGCTGCCCGGGATCACGCTCGGCGCCCCCGGATCCAGCGTGATACGGCCGGTGGTCCATACCGTGCGTGGTCCGCACAGGGCAGGGAAGCTGTCGTCGATCGCGACGCAGAACCGCGCCAATGCCAGGCCCGCATCCTTGCGCACCGCCATCCGCGTGGTGCCGGCATGGTTCTGCTCGCCGGTGAACGTGATGCGGTACTGCCAGATGCCGACGATCGACGTGACGATACCGATGTTGAGCCCGCTGCCCTCCAGCGTGTCGCCTTGCTCGATATGGGCTTCGAGATATCCGATATGGCGACGAGGTTCGGCGTTGAGGCGCGGCCGGCCGGCGAAGCCCGCATCGTGCAACGCCTGTCGCATGGTGCGATCGCTGGAGCGGTCGCGCGCGGCATCGATGTCGGCTTCGGTGACGGTCCCGGCGAAGGAACGGCTGCCGAGGAAGCTGCCGAAATGTCCTTCCTCGTCGCACCACGCGGCGACCTCGACCGCGCCGCGAATGTCCGGATCGGGATTGATGACGCGCGCGGCCTCGAGCGCATAGATCACGCCGAGCGGTCCATCGAGCCAGCCCGCATGGTTCTGGCTTTCCAGATGCGAGCCGGCGAGCAGTTTCGGTCCGGCCTTCGCGCTAAAGCCGAGCACGTTGCCGATGCCGTCGATCGTTGCAGTGAGACCTGCGTCGGGCAGATGTCCGGCGAGCCAATCGAGCGAGCGCAAATGCGGTTCCGAGAATGTCGGCTTGTGCACGCCGGTCTTGTAGGCGCCGATCGCACGCAGCGCGTTGAGATCGGCGAGCACGCGCTTGCCGTCGAAGCGACCGTTGATGCCTGGCATAAGTGGACTCCGGATTAGCGTTTTGATTGGCGTGTTCGCGCCTCAATCCCGTCTTGATGCCGTCGCGGTTGGGTGCGACGGAATAAATCAGGGCAAACGAATTGTTAGCGGTTCTGCTCTTAGGTCGCAGTACTGATGTCGCGGTACGAATAGCGTGTGAGTGTGATCATGTCTGCATTCCGGAACTGGGCTCGCAAGGCCGCTGTGCTGTTTCTTCCGATCGCGCTCGGCGCCTGTGCGCAATATTCGCAACAATACAGCATGACGACCCCGCCGTCGGGAACAGGTCCGCTGGCCTGGGACGGTGCCGGACAGGATCCCAATCAGCCGCAGCCGCGCCGCCATGCGCGCAATGCGTCGCCGGCGGCAGCAGAGACGCAACTCTCGGAAGAGGACGCGGACGATCGGTTGGCGCGCAAGCTCGTGATCTGCAGCACCTGCATCAAGAAGGCACCGGCGGTGGCAGCGGCGCAGCCGACGAATCGTCAGGACGTCGCCAGCAATCACTAGCGGCCGGCGCGGAACATGCCGCCGTTCGGCGCGCAGGCCTTAGTTAGGCCACGTTGTCGTTCGATGCGCAGCCCCATGTCGTTCCGAAGAGCCTTTGTTCCCGCCATCGTCGTCGCACTCGCGGCCGCCATCCTGATTCACGTGGGTGGTTCGCGGGCGCACGCCCATGTGCCGCCGCATTGCGGCTTCTGGACCTCGATCGAGGCCGGGTTGTCCTGCAAGTGATCTGCGGCAGGTGACGCGGGAAAAGCGTTCTGAACGCTTGCCCGCCCGGCCAATCGCCACTATACGTTCGCCCGTCGCGGCCGTTGACGGCTGTG
Source organism: Bradyrhizobium uaiense (assembly GCF_010811875.1). GTDB lineage: Bacteria > Pseudomonadota > Alphaproteobacteria > Rhizobiales > Xanthobacteraceae > Bradyrhizobium > Bradyrhizobium uaiense. The sequence goes on along the minus strand of NZ_VKHP01000009.1, from coordinate 46,592 downwards.
GCCAGTCCGGCGCATCTCACGTCTAACGTATTGATTTGCCGGGGGTTTTGCTCCCTTCGTCTATCGGTTAGGACGCCACCCTTTCACGGTGGAGAGAGCGGTTCGATTCCGCTAGGGAGCGCCATCGCGTACGGGCGCCGAAAAAACACCTGATATTCCAAATGGTTGAGCTCCGGCTCTCACGCGTGTTGGACGTTTTGTTGGACGTGGGTAATGTTTCTTGCGTTCTCATTTTGTTCCTCCATTCCGAGGTTGGGAAACTGTGGGTGAAGGGCTAAATGAGCCCTTCAACTTACAACCTCAGGTACTGTGGCCTCGGTGGCTGAACCGATTCAGCCTGAGGACGAAGCTATGACCGCGGTTAACCTGGACGCGCTGATCCCGCGCGAAGACTTTGAGGTGCGAACGGAGTTCGGGAGAGCTTTTCCGAAGTCGCAAACTCTAAAGATCAACGATCTTGAGCCCAACGCCTTCCTCTATGACGCGTTGAGAAAGCCGGATTTTCAGCGCGAGACTGCAAATTGGGACTCTACCAAGATCGTCGAGTTCGTTCGCACTTTCTTGGACGGTGATCTGATCCCGGCGGTCATCCTCTGGCAATCCGGCCGATACACCTTCGTTATCGACGGAGCCCATCGATTGAGCGCACTTGCTGCGTGGGTGCACGACGACTATGGCGACAAGGAAATATCCCGAAAATTCTTTCAGAATGAGATCCCAGTCGAACAGCAACGGGCTGCGGATCGCACGAGGAAAGAAATTGACGCGACGATCGGAAGCTATATCGAGCATAAGAAGGCGATCGAATTCCCTCAGAACTCGAAACCGGAAATAGTCGAGCGCGCCCGACGCCTAGGCTCTTTGGCTCTCCAGTTGCAGTGGGTGCCTGACAGCGACGCTAAGAAGGCCGAAGATTCATTCTTTAAGATCAACCAAGAAGCTGTGGGGATCGATCGAACAGAACTACGAATATTGAAGGCGCGCACTTCGCCCAATGCAATTGCCGCGCGGGTGATCGTGAGAAACGCGACCGGGCATAAATACTGGTCTGGATTTTCCAACGATCTGGGCGCAGCCATGGAAACGATCGGCAGGGAGATATTCTCTATTTTGTTTTATCCTCCCTTAGAGACGCCGGTTAAAACCCTTAACCTACCCGTCGCGGGAAAGAGCGGGCAGGCGCTTCCGCTGATATTTGATCTCGTGAACCTCGCCAACGGCGTCCCTGTAGTGGACGTGAAAAAGGGTTCCCATCAACCAGGGTTCACGCCAGACCTAACTGGTGAAGAAACGTATCGATATTTGAAGAATACGCGCGATCTAGCGCAACGGCTCTCCGGTACACAGCCATCGTCGCTCGGCTTCGATCCTGCAGTATACGTTTATAGCGCGTCGGGAAAGCATCAGCCTACCTCCTTTTTGGCTATCGTGAGCCTCACGCGAAAGCTCGTGGAGCAGGACAAGCTAAAAAAGTTCACGCTTATTCGAAGAGAGTTCGAAGAATTCCTCATAACAAACAAGGAATTCATAAATCAGGTTGTCACCAAGCGGGGAAGCGGCGCAAAGGGATACGACTGGGTAGAGGATCTTTTCGAAAAAATCCTAGGCGGTCTTGGCAGCGGCATGGATTCGGCTGCAATTTTGGAGGGGCTGAAGAGGGATCAGAAGTTTAGCTTTCTGACGAAGTATCAGCCCGCTGATGAGGAGGATGCTCCCAAAGGAAAGAAGTTCAGTAGGAACGTGAAATCTGCGGCGTACATCAGGGAAGCGTTGCAAACGTCGATGCGTTGTAAGCTTTGCGGATGCAGGATGCAGTCCAAGTCCATTTCCGTAGACCATGCAGTCGATAGAAAATACGGCGGAACTGCTCACATAGATAACGCGCAACTGACGCATCCATATTGCAACAGTATAAAAGATTGGCTGATGGCGAATGGCAAACAAGCAGCAGAATGACCGATGCAGACAGGGCTGATTTGACCGCCGTCTGTATCCGACTCGTTGTGAGTCTGAGAACAGCGCGAGCCGAAAGCTATTAAGGGCGGGATGCTGCTAAGGCATTGCGGGGCCCGATGACTCGTCGCCCCGATCCGTGCTGTGCAAGATGGCGCTGAGCGCGGCTAACGGGGCTCTCGTAGCGCTTGATCGCCTCGAGCTCTTGCTCCAGACGATCAAGCAGTGGTGCATATTTCTCCCCATGCAAGATAATCACCTCGGAAACGAGCGCAATTGCGTCTTGCAAGCGTTTCTCGGTGATCTGTGCGGTCATGCACGAGTCTCTGGCTTCGCTAGCTGTAGTTTGTCGCCCACGATTTTCGCGCGACCGCCGGCGATCAGGCGGTCGGCCATCTCCCTCGTGATCTTCCTGGCACCAAACCGCCAGCCGCCGCGCGGATGCCGCTCGAAAGGGCTGTATTCGAGCAGCGCCAGAGCAATGTAGTGGTTACGTTGCATGCGCTTCACCGGGGAAGGGCTATCCCTCACAAGCTTGGCCCGGCGAGCTGCTGCGCCAAAGCTCGAGCATCCGCTGCGTGAGCCTTGATCTGCGAGCGGGTGAAGCCGAGCCGCTCGAGATCGTCTTCGGTAATTCCGCCTTCGCGGTACGAGGCGGCGCGCATGTCGTCGGCCATGCGCTTGACCGTCTCGCTCGGCGAGAGCGGTGCGCGCGGCTTTACGAGCGCGGTATCGATGTAGTCAGGGACGGTTGCTGGCGCGGCGAGTGTGCGGTTGGCGGCCGGAAGGCGATTGCAGTATGTACGTCGCATGGGAGTTCCCCGTTTGTTTCACGGAAAACATTTTCCAACACCATTATGGTGTGGCGTCAACACCAAATTGGTGTAGGTAGCGAGTTGCCTCTATTTTTTGCCGTCGATCTGCGCTTTTCCCGCAGTCAGGTCATCCGCGCAGAGAAGACGTTCACAAGAAGCGCCGCGCCTAGCCCTACCGAGGCACCTATAATCGCATAGAGGGGCGGCAGGACCATTGACTGGAAAAATCCGCCCGCTGTTATCCAGCCAGTGACGGCCCCTGCGATTGAGCAGGCGCTCATCCCAACGATCAGATTGCGATCGTTGTGAGCTTCTCGACGGAATGCGCGTTTCTCGCGACGGCTCATTTGGTAGGGCCCAGCTGGTTCTTCCGAACCGCAGTGCGGGCAGGATTGAGCGCTGAACGAGACTTGGCCACTGCAGTCGTGGCAAATAATTAATTCCATCGCCAGACTAGCTCAGTTCATGAATTACCCTTCCCACGCGCCCGACGACGACAGTTTCCCCACTCATGTGGATCGTTTCGTGATCTGGATTTGTGGAATAGGGCTGCAATCTCGGCGGATTGCCTCCGCGATAGCGTTTGAATGTAGCTTCGCCCTCAGGGGTGCCGAAGACATAAAATTTGTCGTTGATGACGCGTTGGTCGGAGAGGTTGACGCAGATGTAGGCGCCGTCAGGAGCAATCCGGTCCATCGAATCTCCCTGGACCTCGAGAACAATCCAATCGCCTTTCGGTAGATCGGCAAGATAGACGTATTTGCGGACATCCGAACGTTTTACGCCCTCCTGGTGAGCCAGGCGGCCGGCGCTGACCCATGAGAGGAGCGGTGCCCGGAAGGTCTTAAGACCCGGAAAAACCAGCTTTTCGGGAGATGTCCGCAAGAAGGGCGCGAGCTTTTCCGCCCAGAGCGCTGTCATCTCGCGCTCGCCATGCACGAGTTTGCTGATCTGTTGCTGGGTGGTGCCGATAGCCTTGGCGAGCGCGCCTTGGCTGATCGCGCGGCGCTCCATCGCTTCGAATAGTCCGTTCGGAAATTTCCCTTTCATGAACGCAGGGGGCACCAAATTGGTGTGACCCGCAAACACCATTTTGGTGTATGCGACTTGCGAATCAACACCAAATTGGTGTGGGATGCTCCTCATGCACTTCTCGGAATGGATGAGCAGGAACGGTGAGACCAACCCTGGCTTCGGTAAGAAGGCGGGTTGGTCGGGTGAGACGGTTCGGAGGTACCGAGCCGGCGAGCGTGAGCCTGATCACGCGGCGATGGCGACCATCTACGCGCTGACGTCCGGCTGCGTGACGCCGAACGATTGGGTCGGGGTCGGCCCGCGCAACGTCGATCAGAAAGCAGAGCAGCTGAGCACATGACCCGCATCGTAAGATCTGCGCGGGGACAGTCAAACTCTGCTCCCGCACCAAAGTGCAGTCGAATCCGTACCAAAGTGCAGTCGATTCATCCGGCCATCGCTGCCTTTAAGCGGATTTTCCCACAGTCGACTGCGGCGCGCCTTCACCTACAGACCGGAGCCAGTTTGAGCTTTTGCGACAAGGTGTTGTCGGGTGCCAAGCAGCCCGGCGCGCCCATGCTCGAGGCGCTACTGCGCTCCGACGTCGGAAAGGATGTCCTGATCGCGGTGATGGGCGCGGCGAAGCCCGCCTGGTGGGTGGGCTACCGGCGGCATCTTGAACTCTCCGAACTAGTCAAGGCCGAAAGCCACTTGCGCAAGCAGATCGAGGCCATGCAGCGCGACATCGCGGATTAGCTGGGGCATCCATGGGGCACGAAACTCTCGCCGGCGTCGACGTCAACGATCTCAGCTTTCTCGTCATGATGGGCTGCGTCCTGCTGGTCGCCGCGTTCGCCGCGATCGGCGCCGCGTTGCAGCCCTTCCTCGATCGCCGCCGCGATGCCGGCGCCGGTTTCCGCTGGGTGCGCCGATGACCAGGAAGCCGGCCACGGAAACCCGCGCGACGACGATCGCCAGGGACCAGCTGAAATCGATCATCGAGCGCGTCGAGCGGCTGACCGAGGAGAAAAAGACGATCGCCGACGACATCCGCGACGTGTTCGCCGAGGCCAAGGGTAACGGTTTCGACGTCAAGGCGCTGCGCGCGATCATCAGGATTCGCCAGCAGGACCCGATTGATCGCGAGGCCGAGGAGGCGATCCTCGAGACCTACATGCAGGCGCTGGGGATGCTGTGATGCACGGCTCTTTCGCCAGTGTCCGGCCGAGCGAGGTCGCCTCGATCGAGCGACTGCTCGACTCCGGGCTGACGCCCTGGCGCCGCATCATTCTCTCGGCGCGCGATAACGTCTGGTCGCTGGTCGACGCCTGCGATTACGAATGGCTGTCGAAAAATACCTGGAACGTGTCTTGGGGCTCGCGCACGCCCTGGCAGCTCTACGCTAAACGCAACGTCGGGCCGGAGCGTGCGACGTTGCGGCAACATCGCGAGATCAAGATCGTCCGCGATCCGCGCTCCGAGCGGTTCATGCGGACGCATCACGTCGACCACGGCAACGGTCAGACGCTCGACAACCGCGACGACAATCTCGCGTGGTGTACCCACAAACAGAACATGAAAAACCGCCGGCCGCGCGCGGCGATCCCTTCGCTCGAGCAGATCGTCCTCGAGCTGATGCGCGTTCACGACATCCCGTTTCCGCAGGAGGTTCCGTTTTGACCGACGTTCCCGCATCCGATGGCATGGGGCTGACGGCCCGCATGGTCGACGCCTTGAAAGCGATTACCGAGTTTGTCGGCCGTCACGGTGCGATGCCGTCGCGCAGCGCGCTGGCCGGCGTGATGGGCTGCAGTAAGAACAACGCAAACCGGCTGATGGATAGCCTGGTCGAGCGGGGCGAGCTGACGGCCGTGAAGCGGCGCGGTTGGGTCGCGGTCGCCGGCTTTGGCGGCGATGGCGTCATGATCTCGGTCCGGTCGCATACCGCAGCGCGGCTCGCCGCATATTGCGCGGCGAACAGCGAGAAGCTGACGGCCGTCGCTGATGACGCGATCGCGCTGCACCTCGACCAGCTCGAGGGCGACGTCGCTACTGTCATTCCATGCGGCGACGGCGTCGCCATTCTCGTCGATGACGAGGAGGGCGCCGCGTCGTGACCGAGCTCGTCCGATACGAGGCAGCCTGCCGCGCGCTGGCCGAAGCTGTTGCGGCCGATGAGGTCATGACGATACGCGACCAGGCCGAGGCGATGCGGCTCGCGAGCAGGGTCGCGAAAAACGTCGATCTCGAGGTCCAGGCTTCAAAGATCCGGTTTCGCGCCGAGCGGCGCCTCGGCGAGCTCGTCAAGCTGCAAAAGGAAACGGTCGGTCTCAACCGCGGCCGGGCCGGCGCCGGTCGACCGCGTTTAGGCAGTTCTGAGCCGGAACAGCCTAAATCCGACGATCGGCCGACGCTGGCCGAGGCTGGAATCGATCGCAAACTCTCGTCCAAGGCGCAGCGCCTGGCCGCTATGGATGCAGCCGAATTCGAGGCGGCGCTCGGTCGGCATGAGCAGGAGATGCGCGCCGGTGCCGGCCGCGTCGCGATGGACCTGACCAAGGTCGCCGCCGAGGAAAAGGGCAGGGAGCATCGCCGCGGCCTGGCGCAGGCGCTCTCTGACGCCTCGGCGCTGCAGCCGACCGGCCGCAAGTATCCGATCGTATATGCAGATCCGCCCTGGCATCGAAACCAGGGCGTGACCAGCCGGTCTTACGAAAATCACTATCCGACCATGGCCTGGTCCGAGATCTGCGATCTGCCGGTTAAGGATATGGTCCTGCCGGACGCCTGGCTGTTTCTCTGGATTCCGCGCGCGCATCTGCTCGCCTGGCATGAGGCCGAGATCGAGGCGACGGATCTGCGGACCGGCGAGGTCATTAAGGTCCGCTGCCAGATGCCGCTCGCCTCGGCTGTCGCGCTGGCGTGGGGCTTTAAGTCCTACTCAACGGCCTTCGTCTGGACGAAAAACGACGACGAGCATCCGGACGAGGCCGGCGGCGCCGTCCTGGTGCGCGACCAGGACGAGCTGCTGCTGCTGTTCAAGCGCGGCAAGGGGCTGCCGAAGCCGGCGAGCGGCGAAAAGTTCGGCTCCAACCATCGCGAGCGGTCGCGGCCGCTCGGTCACTCGCGAAAGCCGGAGCATTACCGGCGCATGATTGCGGCGATGGCCGGCGGCGTGCCGGCGCTCGAGCTGTTCGCCCGCGTCGACGCCGAGCATCCATTGCCGACCGGCTGGGATGCGTGGGGCAACCAGGCCGCGGCGCCGGCAGACGAGCCGAGCGGTTCGCGCTGGATGACGCGCGATGAGGTCATCGCGGCTGACATCGCCGCAATAGAGAGATTCGATTCCCAAGCGATCGCGGGCGCGAGCTCGACGCCTGACGGGGCGTCAGCGGGTATAGAACCGCCGCGCGATCGGACTGCCGATGGTCGGTCATCGGACGAGGCCGCAACGGGTAGCCATAGCGCTGCGGCCTCACAGTTAGCGGACGCCGGAGCTCACGCCGGCGATCGTCCAGCCCTGTCGGACGCTGTTGCCGCGTCTCCGATCGGGGAAGTCGTTTCGAGCGTCGCCGTCACTGGCCGCGCCGATACAGCCGAGCCGCCGGCGAACCGACCTGGACGCGAAATTCCCGACGACGACGGCCTCGACATCCCGGCGTTTCTGCGCCGCTCGCCCAAGCCGGCGCCGGAGCTCGTCGTCGCGCAAAGCGAGATGGATCTCGCGCGCATCGATCGCGCGCCGGTCGAGGTCGTCGACGATCGCCTGCAAACGCGGCTGCCGTTGACCGAGGACGAGCTCGACATGCAAGCCGCGCTGCTCGCGATCGACGCCGGCGAGAAGATCGACGGCGACATGGTGCGGCATCTGGTCGGTGCCGGCTTCGCGCATTGCTCGACGTCCAGCGTCAAGGTCAGCGACGCCGGCCGCAAATTCCTGGCGCAGCTGGTCGCGTCGCCGGCGCCGCTCGACGCCGGCCGTGCATCGCAGATCGGAGGGTGAGCCGATGGACGTTGGACCTCACGGCGGCGGCTGCCTGATCTGGGCCTATCTGATTTGGCTGGTCCTCGCTGTGGCCGCGATCGTTTGCTTTGGCGGTGGGCTGTGACTGACAAAGTCGCTCTATTCCGGCAGATCGCTGCGGTCGAGGCCGAGATCAAGGATCGCAGCGCCGGCGCGCGTTCGAGGCTCGATCGGTCGGCGTCGCAACGCCAATGCGACGGCCTCGAGGCTGGTGCGAAAACGCTGCGCTGGCTGCTGCAGAACGAGGCTCGCATCGCTGCGGCGGCGCCGCTGCCGGCCGGCGCAATTTCGATGACGAGGCAGGCCACTGCCGTCGAGACCGAGCTCAAGGATCGCCGCAGCGGCGCGCGCGGCAAGTTGAGCTCGGCTGCGGCGATCTATCAACGCGACGGCCTCGAGGCCGCCGCGAATACGCTGCGCTGGTTGCAGCAGAACGAGGCGAGCATCAAAGGGGCAATGCGGCAATGAAGCAAACGAAACTGGCATCACTCGCGGAGAGCGCGATCAACGTCTTAGTTGGCTTCGTCATAAGCCTTGCGGCGCAGGTCTATTTCCTGCCGCTGCTCGGCGTCACGGTCTCGATCGGCCAGAACGTTGCGTTTGCGCTAATCATGACCGCGATCTCGATCTGCAGGTCGTATCTGCTGCGCCGGCTATTCGAGGCCCTGAATATCCGCCGGCCGCTGTCGCCGTTCATGCAGGCCGTTATCGCCGAGCGATTCCGCCAGATCGAGCGCGAGGGTTGGTCGACCGAGCATGATGACGGATACGATCGCGGCACGCTGGGCCGGGCTGGCGCTGCGTTCATACTGCACGCCGGCACGGAATCGCCTGCTGTCCCGCACGAATGGCCTTGGACGCGCGAATGGTGGAAGCCGGCGGGCTATCGGCGCGACCTGGTCCGCGGCGTCGCATTGGCGATCGCTGAGGGCGAGCGGTTCGACCGCAACCGGAATCCGACCGGAGTGCCGGCGCGTTTGAGGCGACCGCTTGCGGCGCAGGAGCAGCGGCAATGACGCAGCTCGAGATCGCAGCGTTCGCCGTCGGCGCGTTCGGCCTGTTCATGTTCGGCTGTTCCCTCGGTTGGATGCATTGTGGGCAGCGCCTGCGGATTTCGTTTGATCGCGACGGCGAGTGCCTTCGCATGAATCGAGCCTTGTCGCGCGCCGAGGTCGACGACATACGCCGCGTCTGGCGTGAGGCGGCGGCGGAAGGGCGCGAGCTGCAATGGCACGCATGAGCTCGACGCGGCACAAGTGGGGCGACAAGGTCCGGTTTCCGCTCAAGACCGAGCAGCAATGCGTCCGGTGCGACATGGTCAAGGTTGGTCGCCGCCAGGGCGGTCCTGCTGGCTATTGGGATGAGTTTTGGCGCGACGAGGAGCGCATCCATTGCACGGCGACGCCGCCCTGCGACGCGCGATGCGAGGCGGCTGCAGCATGACCAGCGCCGCGATCGCGCGCTGCCTGGCCGCCGAAGGGCCGGAGGCGATGACTCTCGCCGAGGTCATCTGCCAGCTGGTCGTCAAGGGCGCCGAGCTCGGCGAGCTCGAGGAATACGAGATCCCGGATCGCGACGCGATCGCCGCCGGCGTCGTCGATCCGCCGCGGCTCAAACGTCGCGGTTTCCGCCGCGAGTGGCTCGAGCGGCTCGGCGTCGCGATCGAGCTCGAGGCGATCTCTGCGCTGTCGGCGGACAAGATCGTCGAGCGCCTGCTGCAGCCGCGGTCTTGAATTTCTAGTGTTTCGTTGCGTCAGCGTTTTCCCGAATTCTCTGATTAGGAAGTTATGATGACCGCGAAAAAGCGGGCGCGATTGCGCATCGGCTCGGACGTGGCGACCGGATGGGCGCGCAATCTCGAGCTGGGCAACCCTTACGCAAAAAGCGTGCTGCGCGCGCTCGGCGAGTATGTCGACGGCGAAGGCATGTGCTGGGTCGGCATCCCGCAGCTGGCAATGGACTGCGATCTGTCGCAGGACACGGTCCGGCGGCGGCTCGCCTGGCTCGAGGACATCGGTGCGATAGGCAGGACCGGGCAATGGGTCGACGAGAATGGTCGTCGCAACGGCGAGGGCCGCGGCAAGCGCACGACGGATCTCGTCCGTCTGCTGGTCGACGCCGATACCGACGCGATCGAGGCGCGGGCTGCCGGTCGCGTCGTCGACGAAACGCCAGTGAATTCAACGGCGATTAGCCCTAGCTGGCAGCAAGGGCTAAATTCGGGTGCCGAAGTGGTTAGGACTCCGCCAGCCCTCGGCCAGCCCTCGCAGTTGTGCGACCAGCTAATCTCTGAACCTGAACCGGAGAATCCCCCTAAGTCCCCCTCCGGGGGCTTTCCGGAGGATCGCAAAACGATCGAGGAAGGCGAGCCGACCGAGTTCGCGGCGGCATTCGAGAGCTATGTCGGGCATGAGGTCATGCGGCGCGACCTGGCGCTCGAGGAGTTCCGCCTCCTGACGCCGGACGATCGCGCCTGGTGCGTCCATGCCGTGCCGCTCTACATGGCGAAGCTGCGCGAGCTCAAACAGCGCCGTCCGATGAATTTCCATCTCTGGTCGCGGACTCGCGGATTTCGAGAATTCGCCGCGCCTGGTGTTGCGTCGGCAAAGCCTGCAGCTCCACAACGGCGGTTTGTGCAGGGCGACGAGCTCAAGGGCTTAGCAGTGGCGACGCAGATCGCCGAGCGGCGCGAGCCGCGCGTTATCCGCGAGCTGGATCTCGGCGAGGGCGTCTGGACGCAGCTGCCGCCGCAGGTTGATCTCACGGCGATGGCAGCGTTTGCCGGCGTCGATCGCGAGGCCTGGCAGGTCGTCGACCTCGGGACGCCGCAGTTTGCCGCCTGGCGTGATCGCCTGGCGCTCTGGATCGGCGCCGAGCCGCAGGCCGAGCGGATTTTCCTCGAGCCGTATGACCAGAACGTTCATGGCGTCTCGTCGTCAAATCCGAATTTCCGCTTGAGGAAGTCAAAGCAGGGCTTTCGCGTGCCGGCGCCGTGGCCGCCGCGCCGCGATGGGACGTGGCAAGTCGCAGGGGAGGGCGAATGAACATGCAATACCGCAAAGGGCAGATCGTCGGTTATGTCGAGGCCGGCGGTCGTTTGGCGGTCCCGGCGATGCCGGAGAGCTGGCGCGTGCTGCAGGTCATGCCTGGTCGCGATGCCAAGGTCATCAAGGCTTTCGGCGAGCGCTGCATTAGCGGTTGGTCGCCGACCGTTGTGCATTTCGTCCAACGTGGCGGCGGCCAGCCGGCGCGGCGTCCGCATCTCGGCCGCCGGATCGAAAAGCCGTTTCTGCCTGGTCTGATCTTCCTGCCTGATTTCGAGCTTGCGCGTCTCGCCGAGATCCGCAGCATTCCAGACGTCGACAACCTGCTCGAGTTCGGCGAGCTGCGGTCGTGGCTCAATGCGACCGAAATGCAGTTGCTGCGCGATATCGTCAAGATCGAGAACATGCTGCCGTCGCGTCGCCGATGGGCGTTGGCGCAGCTGTTCCTGCGCTATGGCTTCATCAGCGTCGCCGAGGTCAAAGAGGAAACCGAAATGAGAGTAGGACGTCAGATCCGTGTCGCTGACGGCCTGTTCTCTGGCTTTCGCGCGTTGATCGAGCGAATTGACTCAAAAGGCCGACTCAGCGTCTTAGTCGGCGACGGAAAGCACGGCGTCAAGGTAAGCGGTTTGACCGAGGCGCAGATCGAGCTGATCGACTAATTCGCGGTGCGGTGCATGCGCGGCAGTTCGACTAAAAGTGCAGAGCCTGATTCAGGCGAACGCGCGCAGCGTGCCCCTACCGCAATGAAAAAGGCCGCCAACTAGGCGGCCTTTTTCGATTGCGCTCCCAGCTTGATTGCGGCAGCCGGTGAGCCGTCGGTGCTGGTTAGTCGCAACGGCGGACCTGGCGGACCGAACCGTCATCGCGCTCGATCGTAACGGTGCGGCAACCGCGATAGCCGCGATCATAATTGTAGGCGCGATAAGCGCGTCGATCATAATCTCGGTCGTAATATCGGTGTTGCGGGCCAACCACGACGCCGCCGACCGGAGTATCAATGGCGAATTGAGCCGACGCAGGTGCAATCGAGAACGGGGTGACGACAGCGAAGCCCGCGATCGCCAGCACAGCAGCCAGTGACAGAGTTCTCATGATGTCCTCCTCGGTTTGTTCCTTTGCTCTTCAACGTCACAGGTAGGGCAAGGTTCCTGCAAGATTTGAACGTCTGGTCCTGGATCCGAGGCCGATCATCGCAAGGTGGTCGGCCCTTTCCTTTTTTTGGATGCCGCAGCCGCCCTGGAAAGCCTGGTACAAGCTCGCGCGCTGGCGTGCGCTGCGTCTGCGCATCTTCCTGCGCGATCTCTATACATGCCAACGCAAGGCATGCGGCAGGGTCGAGCCTGATACGTCGCTGCTCGTCTGCGACCATGTCATCCCGCATCGTGGCGATGAGCGCCTGTTCTGGGATGAGGGCAACCTGCAGACGCTCTGCAAGGCTTGTCACGATCGAGACAAGCAGCGCGAGGAGCAGGCGAGCCTGCACATGCGCGGCGTCTGGGACTGATTGAGGGGTAGGGGGTGGGCATTTCCTTGGCGGGTGCCTCTCCACGGACCGGCCTATCTCACACTGACAGGTTTTTTTTCATCATGGCCGAAGTTTTCGACCTATTCGGCGATCCCGTGCCGGCCAACTGGGGCGGGCGTGGTCGGCCGGAGCATGTCGCTAACCAGCAAAACCGGAATCGCGTCAGCCTGTTAGTCGCGCTCGGTTGGAGCAATGCGCGGATCGCGTCGGCGCTTTTCATCACGCAGCCGACGCTGCGGAAGCATTATTTTTCAGAGCTCAAGTTTAAGGACGTCGCGCGCGATCGGCTGGTCGCGCAGGTCGGCGTCAAACTGATGGACGGCGTCAACGCCGGAAACGTCTCGGCGATCCGAGAATTCCAGAAGTATCTCGAACGCAACGATCTGATGCTGTACGGCCAGACGCAGCAGCCGGCGAAGGCCGCGCCGGCCGAGAGGGCGGCGCCGACCGAGAAGATCGGCAAGAAAGCCGCCGCGCTCGCCGCCGCGCATCAGCCCGACGCCGGCACGCCGCTCGGCGAGCTCATGATGCGCCGCCAACAGGCCGGGACCTCGCACTGATGCAGACTTCGATCGAGGCCGCCGCGGCGCCTGGCATCGTGCCGTGGGATCTGTCCCGCGTCGATTGGCAGGAGCGCATCCGCGACGGCCGCTCGCTGATGCCGGATATGCCGCTGTTCGCCGGCGAGGCGGACATGGCGCAGGCGTTCTATGACGAGATCCAGCTGCCTGACGTGCCGGGCAAGCCAAAGATGCGGACCGCATCCGGCCCATGGTTCCGCGAGCTGGTGCGCGCGGCATTCGGCAGCTGGGATGCGGTCAACCAGGTCCGGTACATCCGCGACATTCTCGCGATGGTGCCGAAGGGCTCGTCAAAGACGACAAACTCGGCCGCGCTGCTGATCGTCGCCATGCTGATGAACTATCGGCCGCGCGGTAAAGCGTTGTTTGTCGGTCCGACGCAGGCGATCTCGACGCGCGCCTATGACCAGGCGGTCGGCATGATCGAGGAGTCGCCGGATTTAAAGCGGCGTTTTCGCACGCACGATCATGAGATGATGATCGAGGACTTGGTCACCAAGGCCGAGGCGCAGGTCAAGACCTTCGACGTCAACATCCTGACCGGCGCGATGGGCCTGTTTTTCGTGCTGCTCGACGAGATCCACCTGCTCGGCTTCAACGCGAAGGGCGCGAAAGTGCTGCGCCAGATCCGCGGCGGCCTCGACAAGACGCCGGAGGGACTGCTCGTCATGACGACGACGCAGAGCGACGACGTTCCGGCCGGAATTTTCAAGTCCGAGCTGAAATTCGCGCGCAACGTTCGCGACGGCAATTATCGCGGCAAGGTCATCCGGCCGATGCTGCCGCTGTTGTATGAATTTCCGCCGGACATCGCGACGCTGACGCGCGAGGAGCGGAAAAAGGGCGTCGAGCCGCGCTGGATGGACCCGGCAAATTGGTCGATGGTGATGCCGAACCTCGGCCGCTCCGGTCCGTCGCTGGCCGAGCTCGCCGCCGATTGGGAGGGCGAGCGCGACAAGGGCGAGGAAGCAATCCGGATCTGGGCCTCGCAACATCTCAATATCGAGATCGGCCAGGGCATCAATAACGAGGGTTGGGGCGGCGCGGATCTCTGGGATGCGCAGGCGATCGCAGGGCTCGATCTCGACGCGATCCTGACGCGCTGCGAGGTCGTCACGATCGGAATCGACTCCGGCGGCCGTGACGACCTGCTCGGCCTGGCGGTGATCGGCCGCGAACGCGGTACGCGGCATTGGCTGTCCTGGTCATATGCATGGGCAGATCCGATCGTCCTGGAACGTCGAAAGGACATCGCGAGCCAACTGCAGGATTTCGTCGAGGAAGGCTCGCTGACGATCGTCGATATGGCTGACGCGATCGCGGATCTCGGCGCCCTGGTCGCTCGCATCGTCGCGAGCGGCCTGCTGCCGCAGAAAAACGGCGTCGGTATCGATCCGAACCAGGCGGCGGCGATTATCGAGGCTTTGACCGCCGTCGGCGTGACCGACGATATGCTGCGGCGCCTGCTGCAGGGCTCGGCGCTCGCGCCGGCCGTCTATGGGCTGGATTTCAAGCTCGCCGATGCGACGTTCTGGCATGCCGGGCAAGGCCTCATGTCTTGGGTGGTCGGCAACGCCAAGACCGAACGCCGGGGCAATTCCGACATGGTGACCAAACAGGTCGCCGGCTCGGCGAAAATCGACCCGTTCATCGCGCTGCTCGAGGCCGCGATCCTCATGAGCTGGAATCCAACGGCCGGGCTGCTCGTGACCGGCGCTGATATCCTGACGGTGGTCTGATGGGAATTTTTCGGAGCGGGCTGGGGTCGGCGTTTCGTGTGGTTGCGGATGCGTTTGATCCTGGCAAGCCGCGCGACATGAGCGACCCGCAATATTGGGCGGATTTCGGCGGTCGCATGTCGCTCGCCGGCGTCGAGGTCACTGACAGCAACGTCAGCCAGCTCGGCGCCGTCCAGGCCGTCCGTCATGGCCTCTCGTCGGCGATGAAATCGCTGCCGGCGTCGGTCTATCGGCGCGGTGCGAACGGCGCGCGCGAGGCGTTGCCGGATCATCCGGTCACCAGGCTGTTTGCGGCCAACCCGAACGCTCGCCAGACGCCGGCCGAGCTCGTCGGCGAGCTCGCCTGGAACGTTTCGTACTATCGAAATTCATATTGCGCGATCCTGCCGCCTGGCGATCCGCGCGCATCGGAATATTACGCGGTCGGCGGCCTCGAATGGCTGCATCCGCGGCGCCTGGCGATGGTCGAGCGCGGGATCGACGGGCGCCTGTATTACACGTTCAATCCGCCGACGACCGTCGTCCAGGGCGCGCAGCTCAAACAGACGACCTATCGCGACGACGAGCTCTGGCATATCCGCTCGAATCCGTTGCGCGAGGATGGCCTGCTCGGCGAGCCGATTTTCCATAGCGCCAAACACGTTTTCGCGCGCGCGATCGCCGTTCATGAATACGGCGACATCTGGTTTAAGAACAACGGCCAGTCCGGCGGCACGCTCGAGCATCCCGGCGTGTTCAAAGACAAGGAAGATCGAAACCAGTTTCTCGAAAACTGGCGGGCAGCCGGGACCGGGATGAACCGGCACAAGGATCGGCTGCTGACGCATGGCGTCAAATATAATCCGATCAAGGTGACGAATTCCGAGGCGCAGCTGCTCGAGACCGAGGACGCCGCCGACACTGCGGTTTTCGGCCTTTGGAGCTATCCGCTGCATCGCGCATCGCGCCTTAAACGCGCGACAAATAACAACGTCGAGCAGCAGTCGCTCGATTTTGTCGTCGGATGTGTGGCGCCGCTCGCGATCGAGATCGAGCAGGGCGTCGAGCGGGATCTGCTGCTCGACAACGAAAACGGCGATCTGTTTTTCGAGTTCAACTTTTTCGGCCTGCTGCGCGGCGATCTGCTGAATCGCTATCGGGCGTATCTGATCGGCCGTCAGGGCGAATGGTTGTCTGCAAACGACATCCTGCGATTTGAGAACATGTCGCCGCGGACTGATCCCGGCGGCAATGACTACAAAAACCCGCTGACAAAGGACTCCGCCGGCGGGCAGGGCGTCGACGACAATGCCGGCGCCGGCGGCGGCTCGAGCTCTCCAAAAGAGGACGGCAACAATGATTAAGATCGAATCCGCTGCGCCGGATCTACGCCAGGTGCTGACGCAGATCACGTCGATCGACGCCCTGGTCGCGCTCGAGGTCTCAGCGCTCGCTGATTGCCTGGCGCGCGCCGAGCAGCGGCAGGCGCTCCTCGCGGCAGCTACCGCGCAGGCCTCGAGCTCGGCAAGCAAGATCGCCCTGGTCTCGATTGCCGGCGGCTTGACGCCGCGCGGCAGTTGGTTCGGCTCGAGCCTTTCCGGGATCGCGGCGCAGGTCACGCGCGCTGCGGATGACCAGGACGTCGCCGGCCTGGTCCTCGACGTCGACAGTCCTGGCGGTACGGTCTCCGGCACGGTCGAGGCGGCCGCGGCTGTCGCGGCGGCTGCAGCGAAAAAGCCGGTTATCGCGATCGCAAACACGCTGGCGGCGTCGGCGGCCTATTGGATCGCCTCGCAGGCGAGCGAGCTGGTGATGACGCCGTCTGCAGACGTCGGCTCGATCGGCGCGATGATTATGCACCAGGATATTTCCGGCTGGCTCGACCAGGTCGGGGTCAAGATGACGATCGTCCGCTCGGAGCAATCGCCGCTGAAAAACGAGGCGCATCCGTTCGCGCCGCTGTCGGATGAGGCCAAGGCCTATCTGCAGGGCCGCGCAAACGAGGCCGGGGCCGATTTCGTCAAGGCCGTCGCCGGCGGCCGGCGCGTGACGCAGACCAAGGTCCGCGAGGAGTTCGGCCAGGGCCGTATGCTCGGCGCGCGCGAGGCGGTTGCGCGCGGCATGGCGGACCGGATCGCAACGCTCGACCAGGTCATCGGCGGCATGCTGCAGCAGCGCTCGCCGCGGCCGAGCTCGCGCCGGCGATCGGCGCTGGCGTTCGATTAGGGCGCAGCGAGATCAACTGGAATGCGTGGAGATCGATCGGCGCAACCTTGGAAGCGAGTTCGCGCTGTGGCCGGCGTACAACACTGTCCACTAAATCCGTCAGCCCGCTCCTTCCTGCTCTACGCCATTGCCCCCTGGGCTCGACGGTGGCTCTTCCCTGCGCTAGCCTTTGCGCAGGTGGACCGATGCGCCAACGGCTGAAGAGTTTTCTACCTATAGTCCTGGTTGCCCTGTTGGTGCAGATCTTTGCACCGATCGGTGCGTGCTGGGCGGCGAGCCTTGCGACCTCCGATCCGCTTGCGGGTGCGATCATCTGCCATGGCAGTGTGGCACAAGGGGCCGCGCAGGACGATCAGACCGGCCACCGCGCGGACAATGACTGCTGTGGCGTCTGCAGCGTGCTGCAGACCGGCGCCCCGATCGGCACCCCGCAGACACCAGTCGCGATCGTGGTCGATCGGGTGACGAGCCAGGCCACTTGGCAGGATTTCGCGCCGGGTCTGTCCGGTTCGCGCACCACTTCAGAGGCCCAAGCGCGCGCTCCGCCGTTTCTGTCGTAAAGCCACGCGGCCTCCGGCCGCTGAGACCTTTGCACATCAACGCCCGCGGAGATTCCCATGCTTATCCGTCATGCGCGCGCAGCCTTACCAGGGCTCGCCCTCGCGCTCGTTCCCCTTTCTGGAAGTACCGCCCACGAGATCGTCGGCAACCGCTTTTTTCCGGCTACGCTCGGCATCGACGATCCCGGTGTGAATGACGAGCTTTCACTGCCAACCGTGTCAAGTTTCAACACCGGCGACGATCCGTCATTTCGACAGCGTGACTTCTCCGGCGAATTTTCCAAGCGGATTACCGAAGCGTTCGCGATCTCGATCGGCTCGACCTACAGCGTCTTCAGTCCGCCGGGCGGCCCCACCGGGATCGGCGCTCACGGATTTCAGAATCTCGATACGACTTTCAAGTATCGGGTCTTCAAGAACCCGGAGCATGAATTCGTTATGTCGCTCGGGCTGAGCGTCGAATGGGGCGGCACCGGCGCCGATAGCGTCGGATCCGATCCGTTCAACACCTACACGCCGACCGTCTATTTCGGCAAAGGTTTTGGCGACCTGCCCGACACCCTGTCCTGGCTGCGTCCCGTCGCGGTCACCGGACAGGTGGGCTACGCCATCCCTGGCAGGCGTTCCACCACGACCTTCGGCGTCGATCCCGACACTGGCGAAATGACCGCCGATACCCAGTTTCATCCACGGGTGCTGAACTGGGGTGGCACGATCCAGTACAGCATGCCTTATCTAAAGTCTGCGGTCGTCGATCTCGGGCTGCCGGATGTCGTCAATCATCTGATCCCGCTGGTCGAGGCCACGATGCAGACGCCAGTCGCCAATACGCTAACATCGGGCACGATGACGACCGGGACGATCAACCCCGGCGTTCTCTGGGTCGGAAACACCTATCAGCTCGGTGTCGAGGCGCTCATCCCAATCAATCGGCAAAGCGGGACCCGTGTCGGCGTGATCGCCCAGCTCCATCTATATCTCGACGATATCGATCCCCACGGCATCGGCAGACCGATCTTTGGCGGGCCTGTGCAGCCCGCGCGTCCTTTTGCGGGGAATTGATCATGCGACGCTCATCTCTCATCTGGATCATCACACTGCTGCTGTCGTTTGCGACGGGCAAGGCAGACGCCCACGCCTTTCTGGATCGTGCCGAGCCGCGGGTCGGCAACAAGGTGCCGAGTCCGCCGCGCGAAGTGACGCTCTACTTCACCCAAAAGCTGGAGCCGGCGTTTAGTTCGGTAACGGTCACCGGTCCTTCTGGCCAGCGCGTCGATGCCGGAAAGGCGCGGGTCAACGGCAATCAGATGTCGGTCCCGTTGAAGGGCGGCGGTGTCGGGACCTACCACGTCAATTGGCACGTGTTGTCCGTGGACACCCATACGACCGACGGGAACTTCACCTTCCAGGTCGGTCCATAGAGCACTGTTGCGATGGATTGGTTCGCAGCAGGAACGCCCATGATCGCGACGCGCGCCGTACACTTCACGGCGACAGCGGTAACGGCTGGAAGCGTTATCTTCGGCGTGCTCATCGCGACGCCTGTCCTACAGCACCACACCCCGGCGGCAACTTCGTTCCGAAGTCGAGCGCGGTGGGGGATATGGGCCGGGCTTGTCGTCGCGATGATCTCCGGGGCGATGTGGCTGTTGCTGCAGGCAGCGTCGATGAGCGGAATGCCGCTGCACGAAGCACTGACTGGGGAGGTGCTATCGACGGTCGTCAACGAAACCCAGTTCGGTGAGGTGACCACCATTCGCGCAGGTCTTGCGATCTGCCTCGCAGCCAGCCTGGCCTATGAGCGCGCGGCGGCCACACGATGGCTGGGGCTTGCGGTTGCGATCGGGCTTGCCGGCAGTCTTGCCTGGACCGGCCACGCCGGCTCGACCATTGGTGCGTCCGGCTATCTGCACCTGACGGCGGATGCGCTGCATGCAATGGCCGCGGCAGCCTGGATCGGCGGCCTCGTGTCGCTGATCATTTTTCTGGCGACAGCCCAGATACGCGAAAACATGTCGCTCGTCCGCGATGCTATCGAGCGGTTTTCGACGATGGGCATCGTCAGCGTGGCAACCATCGTGCTTAGCGGCGGCGTCAATGCTGCCATTCTGGTCGGTTCGCTGCGTGGGTTCGTCGGCACCGAATATGGGCGAGTGCTATTGCTCAAACTGGCAATCTTCGCAGTGATGCTCGCCTTCGCTGCAATCAACCGTTTTCACTTGACACCGCAGCTCGCGACCATTGCAAGCAACCAATCGTCTATCGCGCTTCGTCGACTGATCCGTAACAGTGCGATTGAGGCAACACTCGGACTGGGTATCTTCATCATTGTCGGGGTGCTCGGAACCTTGCATCCGGCCGTCCACCTGATCGACCTTGCGACCCCCTGGTGACCAGCGACCTTCGGAAATTATCCTTCGCGCTGCAAAGATAGAAGTCCGTTTCGTACCCAGAAGCGAACCTTGGCAAGACTTCCGCTCCTGGGCCCTTAGCCGAAGGGCGCTCTGACCTTCGGACCGTCGGCTTATCGGAGAAGACCGGACGCCTGTCCGGCTAACCTACCATCAGCCTCTGATCATTTGTAGTCGGCCGTCGAGGCCGTTTTTCACCTTTTCAGTTCCTGAGTTGCTCGACCCGCGCCGTCGCCTGGACAGCGGGAACGCGGGCTCTTTCTCCGTCCAGGCAAACCACCTAACCAACCAGGAGTCACTGATCCATGCGAGTGGACATCAAGCAGCTGCGCCAGGCCCGCGCCAATAAGGCAAAGGACGGCAAAACCGCGCTCGAGCAGCTCAATACGCTGCAGGGCAAGGCAACCCTGACTGACGCCGAGACCGCGCAGGTCGGCGAGCTCGAGACCAAGGTCGACGCGCTCGAGGCCGAGGTCGCGGATCTCGACAAGCAGATCGCCGCCGAGGAAAAGAAGCTACGCCGCACGGCGCTGTTTGGCTCCTCGACCGCGCTCGGCGGCCCGGCGTTGGCGACCGTCGTCAACGATATCAATCCGGAGCGGACCGGCGGTTTCCGCAGCGTCGCGGAATTCGCCGTCTCGGTTCGCAACGCCATGACCGTCGGCGGCCTCGATCCGCGTCTCGGCGCTGCGCCGACCAATTTCCAGCAGAACCAGGGCGGCAGCGGCGAGGGCTTCCTGGTGCCGACCGAGTATCGCGAGCAGATCTGGGCGCTCGTCTTCGACGACCAGAACCTCCTCGGCTTCTGCAACCCGGAGCCGACGCAGGGCAACTCGATCGCGATCGCAAAGGACGAGACCACGCCTTGGGGTGCGTCCGGCGTCCAGGCCGCCTGGCGCTCCGAGGGTACGCAGCTGATCGCGACCAAGGCTGCGATGACTGGCGAGATCATCCAGCTGCACGAGCTCTACGCTTTCGTGCTGGCCTCGCAGGAGGTGCTCGACGATGCGCCGCGGTTGCAGAATCGCATCTTCAACCAGGCCGCAAACGCGATCCGCTGGAAGGCGTTTGAGGCTGTCATGACCGGCGACGGCAAGGGTAAGCCGCTCGGTTTCATGAACGCGCCGTCGCTGGTGACCGTCTCGAAGGAAGCGGGCCAGGCGGCCAGCACGATCAACGTCGCGAACGTCCTCAAGATGTACTCGCGGCTGCTGCGGATGGGCGGCCGGCCCATGTGGCTCGGCAATTCTGACATCCTGCCGCAGCTCGGCCAGCTGACGATCGGCAACGTGCCGGCCTGGCTGCCGCTGAATCAGCCTCTTGCCGGCGCGCCGGACGGCGGCGTTTTCCTGGGCCGTCCGCTGATCTTCAACGAGCATAGTGCGACGCTCGGAGCTCTCGGCGACCTGACCTGCGTCGACCTCTCGGGTTATGCGCTCGCGACCAAGGCCGGCGGGGGCGTCGATTTCGCCGCATCGATCCATCTGTTTTTTGACTACAACCTGGCGGCCTTCCGCTGGATCTTCCGGATGGGCGGTCAGCCTTACCTGTCGGCGCCGGTCCAGCCGGCCAAGGGCAACAACACCAAGTCGCATTTCGTCGCGCTCGAGGCCCGCTGATCGAACGCGAGCTCGGACACTAACGGCGCGCCGGCCTGACCTGGCCGGCGCGAGTAACAGCCGCGTTTTTCTTCCCGAAACCATGAGGAGTGCAGATGCACACCAATCTCAAACCGTCGCAGCGCGTCAGCGTTGTCGATTCGATCAACCCGCAATCGGCCGCTGCCGCGGTTACCACCGGCTGGATCGATGCCGGCAAGTTCCACAACTATATGGCCGTCATCTCGCTCGGCGTTCTCGGCGCGGCTGCGACCGTCGACGCCAAGATCCAGCAGGCGACCTCGGCTGCCGGCGCGGGCGCGAAGGACATCGCCGGGAAGGCGATCACGCAGCGCACGAAAGCCGGTGCCGACGATAACAAGCAGGTCATGATTAACCTCAAGCAGGAAGATCTCGACATCAACAACGGCTTTGGATTTTTCCAGGTGTCGGTAACGCCGGCCGTGGCGGCCTGCCTGGTCGGCTGTTCCGTGCTCGGTTTCGATGCGCGGTACGGCTTCGCAACGGACAGCGATGCGGCGACCGTCGCCGAGGTCGTCGGCTGATCCAGCCTCGCGCCTCGGCCGTCCTGGCCGAGGCGCGCCTCTTTCCCTTTCCGGCAGGGCTTCCCGACATGCTCCGCATCTCTCAGCGTCCGGCGGGCTATCCCGTCTCACTCGACGAGGCCAAGGCGCAGCTGCGCGTCTCGAGCACGAAAAACGACGCTTTGATTTCCGGCCTGATCGGCGCGGCAACGGGGCATTGCGAGGCGCTTGTCCAGCGCGCATTTGTCCCGCGGACGTTTCAATGGGTGCTGCCGTGCTGGCGGCCAGTGATCGAGATCCCGATCGCGCCGGTCACCTATGACGCGGTCCACTCGATCAAGTTTGTCGATTGGGCGACCGAGACGCAGCAGACGCTCGATCCTTCGAGCTATGTCGTGCAAACCGCGGGCGATAGCGTCCGCATCTTTCCGAAGTTCGGCACCCATTGGCCGCTCGCGTTCTCGCATGCGCCGGAGCCGATCGTCATTGAATTCGACGCTGGTTACGAGGATCTCGACGATCTGCCGGCCGTCGTCAAAACCTGCATCATGCTGCAGATCCGGCATCTCTACAGCATCGGCGAGACAAATCCCGCGCTGGTGCGCGATCTCGTCATCGGCGTCAGCGACAAGGCTTGGCAGCTCTCGCCGGACGTCAAGACATTGATCCCTGACGCCGTGACGCTGCTCATGTTGTCGGAGGTTTGGTGATGGCCGATCGCATCCTCAAGGCGCCGCGCAATGCTCGGACGCTGCTGTTCTGGCCTGCCAAAGCTCCGGAGGAGATCGTCGAGCGCGGTTTCGATTGGTCGGACGTCCTGCTGACGCCGGCCGAGGCCGCCAGGCGCGCTGCCGGCGAGGACGTGGCGCCGGCGGGCGGCATCAAGTCCTCGAGCTACGTGCTGCCGCAGGGCATCATCGCGAGCGCCTCGAGCAGCTCGTCGACGGTTGCCCTGGTGACGTTGACCGGCGGCGAGCTCGGGCGCGTCTACAGCATCACAAACCGGATCGAGACCGTGACCGGGCAGCAGCTCGAGCGCGTCGTCAAACTGCGCATTCGCGCGAAATGAGCGCGCGATGGACCGCGTCACGGCGCTGGTCGCGATCGCGCATCTGAAATTGCGGCTCGAGCTCCTCGAGCGGCATCCGCAGATCCTGGAGGGAATCGACATGATCTCTATCAAACGGCCGATCGAGCTCGCCGGCATGCGAGCGCGCCTGGCACGGGCGCAAAGGCAGGAGGCTGACCTCGCCGTCACGGGCCAGCGTTACGACGCAGTCCAGGACGCGATCGACGAGCAGCATGCAGCGCTGAAAGGCCATGTCGGCTCGCTCGAGGACAACAAAGCGCAGCTCGACCAGATCCTCGGCAGGATGGTCGCGGGGGACAATGGCGGCCCAAACGATGGCGACGCCGGCTCGAGCGGCTCCGAGGTCGGCCAGGTCATCACTAGCAAGGTTGACGGCCAGTGACGCCGGACGAGTCCCTCGACCAGCATATCCGCGCGCTTGAGGAAAACGGCGAGACCGTGCTGGTCCGCCGTTATGCCGGCATCGGGCCGGCACGGGCCGTCACGAAAGAGGCGGCCGTCCTGGCGAAGGTGAAGGGCTATCAGCCGGCTGAGCTCGTCGGCGAGATCCGGCAGGGCGATCGGCATGTCATCCTGTTGAATGATCCCTCGGCGCCGGTGCCGGCGGGCAAGGTGGCGTTGTCGGACATGCTGCCGCTGACGGATCGCGATTTCCTGGTGATCGCCGGCGCCGAGGCCAGCATCAAGGGCGTCGACGACGCGACCAGGCGCATGCAGGGGCAGGTCATCGCATTCGAGCTGCAGGTCCGCGGCTGATGGGCAGGGTGTTTGACGAGGCGGATTACGAGCGCCGGCTCGACGCCGCGCGGAACGGCATCTCAACCGCCGAGGAAGCGAAATTCATCATAACCGGCGACCTGGCCGGCTTGAACGCGCGCAAGGCGTTCCAGGATGCGAAAGAGCTCGCCCTGCGGAAGGCGCGAAAAAAGATGCTCGACCGCATCCACCAGGAGGAGGCGGACCATTCCTTGAACGACATCATTCCGACCGAGGTCGAGGAGGTCCTCAACGGTCCGCATGATGAGATCGTTTCGGTCGATGACTGATGCGGATCATTTTTCGATATCTGGCGATGCAGGACGTCGTCGACTTCGCGATCGCGACGCTGCGCGAGCGCTCGCCGGTCGGTTCAGTCGACGATCCGCATCCTGGTCTCTACCGGGACAGTCACACGGTTTTTCTAAATGGTCGCGTCGTCACTGACGTTTCAGGCTTTCGGCGCGGCGACCAGATCAACATTTCCAATCCGGTCCCTTACGCGCGCAAGATCGAGATCGGCCGGATGAAAATGAAGGTCGCGCCGAAAATCTACCAAGAGACGGCGCTGATCGTCGCCGGGCGCTACGGCAACCGCGCCGCCGTCAAGTTCACGTTCATGCCGGTCCGGTTCGGCGATATCGCGGCCTATGCCGCATTTTCCAGGCAGATCAAGGCCGGTCGGCGCCGCATGTCCGACAAGGCTCGGCAGGCCTGGCTGGTGCGTCAGCCGGCCCTCGAGATCCGCGCACGCTAGAGGTTAATCACCATGGCTGACTATGCCGGCGCCGTCGCAGCGATGCGCGCGCGCTATGAAGATGGTTTCAAGGCAGCGCCGAGCTCATTCCAGAATGAAGATCCGCCGCAGCTGCCCTGGCCGCCGCAGGGGCAGCCCTGGTGCTATTTCGAGGTGATCGAGACGCTGCGGCGAAAGCGCGGCGTCGGCACGCCTGGCGACCAGACCTGGCTGATTACCGGCAACATCTTCGTGCATGTGTTTGTGCCGAAGGGGTACGGATTCGCCGCGCATCTCGCGCTCGCCGGCCAGGCCGGCGACCTGTTCAAGGATGCGACGTTCTACAACGCCGAGCCTGGCGCATGCGTGCGCTGCTGGGGCGAGAACGGCGAGGGGCCGACCGTCCAGGGCGGCGATAGCGCATCGGACGACGGCAACTGGTTCGGCGCCGTCGTCGTGATTCCGTTCCAGTTCTTTTTCATCGGCTGATCCCAAACAGGAGACTGATCGTATGGTCTATCAAAGCAATTCCGCCGGCCGCGTCGCCTACAAGGCGCAGGCCGGCCTCGGCCAGGTGGCGGCGGCCGGCGCCGGCGCAACGCAGCTGCGGATCTCCGGCGGTCCCGGCGCGAAACTCTCCAAGGCGGCGACCGAGTCGCAGGAGGTCCGTAACGACGGCATGTCGACGCGCGGCCGGCACGGCACGCAGAAAACGTCGTCAAACTACAACGCGGAAATGTCGCTCGGTTCGCATGACGCGATCCTCGAGGCGATCGTGCGCGGCACTTGGGACGCGACGCCGTTTAGCAAGACACAGGCCGATTTCACGTCACTGACGACGGTCGCGGACGGCATCGTGTTCGGCGCGGGTTCGCCGATCGACGAGGGTTTCAAGGTCGGCGATATCATCCGTGCGTCGGGCCTGCCGGACGCCGGCAACAATGGTCGCAACCTGCGGATCTCGGCGCTGTCCGCGAACAAGATCACGGTGCCGGAGACGCTGATCGTCAACGCAGCGCCCGATACGAATTGCACGATCACGCGACCGGGCAAACGGTTGACCAACCCGGCGGCGCTGGTCCGGCGCTATTTCGGGATCGAGGAATTCGAGAGCGACATCGGCAAGTCGACCGTCCTGGACGATTTCGTCTGGGGCACGGGCAAGATTTCGATGGCGCCGAACGGGATCATCATGTTCGATCCCGGCGGCATCGGGACCGGCAAGATCCGGCCGCTGGATGCCGGTGTGCCTTATTTCACCAATCCGGCCGTGACGACCCGCACGCCGTTTGCTGTCGTCGACGCAACCATCCGCCTCAACGGCGTTGACCTGGTCGAGCTGACCGCGTTCGATCTGTCGCTCGATATCCAGCCGACCGCGCCGGATGCGTTTGGCTCCGGCAACATCAAATATTCGCCGGACGTGTTCACGGGGCCGCTGCGGATTTCGATCAACCTGACCATGTTGCGCAAGGATCTGCAGCTGCTCGCCGACTTCGTCGGCGAAACGCAGTATTCGCTCAACGTCCTGGCCGTCGATCTGTCCGCCGAGCCGAAAGACTTCATGTCGATCACGGTGCCGAATTTCACGCTCGGCGGCGTCGATCCCTCGGCGCTGTCCAAGCAGGGCGGCGGTCGCACGCAGACGATCACGATCCCGCCGGCGCTGGTCGGGGTCGATACCTCGGCGACCGGCAATAACAGCATGATCTCGTTCCAGACCACTGCAGCGTAGCGTTTGAGTGATCGGCGCCGACCATAGGCCGATGGAATGTTCTCGCGAGAACCGGCCGCAGGGTTGTCGGACCCTGCGGCTAACCTTTCCGACAAAAGGCAACCGACAATGACTGAAACATCTGCAATCCTCGATCTCTCCGCACATTTGCCCGTCGACACGTTCCAGCTGCAGATCCGCAAGCCCGGCACGGATACGCCGATCGGCTGGGTGATCGAGCTCGCCGGTCCAGCGCATCCGCAGACGATCGCGCTCAACAATGAATCGACCCGCGACGCGATCGATAAGGAAAAGGCGATCGAGTTCGCGCAGGTCAACGGCCGGAAGTGGAAAACCGAGGATGAGACCGTCGCCGATCGGCGCCGGCAGAACGTGACCAAGGTCTGCCGGCGCATTATCGGCTGGTCGCCAAATCCGACTTTCACGATCGTTTCGCTGGAACCAATCCCGTTCACGCTCGAGAACGCCGTCGACCTGTTCCTGCGGCCGCAGCTCGGCAGCTTCTTCGTCCAGGTGACCGACTACCTGACGAGCGAGCGGGCTTTTACGAGGCCCTCAAGTCAGACTTGAGGGCATTTGCCGAGCGCAGCTTTCTGCTGTCCTCGAGGGCCGGCGATGCCGGCGAGACCTATCGTCAGGTCCTCGAGGGCCTCGTCCTCCGGACGCGAGATCCGCAACGCAAGGCGGCGCGGGAAGCGATCCTAACGGTCCCGCCTATCCCGAAGGCGCTGACGTATCTCTGGCGCATCTATGACCGGCTGCGCCGGCGCAAGGGCGGCAACGGTTTCGCGCTGTCGCCGATCGAATGGCAGGATATCGACGCTTTCCTGCGCCGGACGCAAACCGACCTTGCTCCGTGGGAGCTCGAGATCCTCGAAATGCTCGATGATCTCTATCTGGTCGATTACTCGAAACTGCAAACGGAGGAGTGATGGCCGACCAGGTCGTGACCGAGCTCGTCATTGATGCGAACACGCAAGGCGCATCGGATTATGAGCGGGCAATGGACGGCGCCGCCGGCGCCGCGCAGCGCGGTACGGACGCGGCAACCGGCTTTAGCGCCGGCCTGGTCGCGCTCGGCGCCGGCGCCGTCGCCGCGGCTGCCACGGTCAATAAGGCGCTGGATTATATCGTCGGCTTTAACAAGTCGCTGGCCGACCTGTCCTCGCTCGCCGATCGCGTCGGTCTTTCGCTCAAGGATCTGCAGGGTATCCAGTTCGGCGGCCAGATCGCCGGGTTGACCGAAAGCCAGATCAATGCGGGGCTGGAAAAGTCGGCGCAGCTACTCAACGATGCGCAGCGCAATGCTAACTCGCTGTCGAAAGAGTTCGAGGCCAACGGCATCAGCCTGCGCAATGCGAACGGGCAGTTAATCAGCCAAAACCAGCTGCTGCAGATCTCGGCCGACCTGGTCAGCCGCGCGCGCAGTCCGCAGGACGCAATCGCGATCGCGCAGATGCTCGGCTTTACCAAGGAATGGGTGCCGCTGCTGCAACAGGGCGCCAGCGCGATGGGGGATCTCGGCAACCAGGCGCACGCCGCCGGCGCCGTTATTGACGACGAGACGATCAAGCGTGCGTCCGATTTCGATGCGGAATGGCGCAAGAGCTCGGTGCAATGGTCGCTCTACATGAAGGCGGCCTTTGCCGATGTGCTGCCGATCCTGGATGACTTGATCGAGCGGGCCGCCAAATTCTTCAAGTCGTTCGACCGGGACGCGGTCGAGAAGGCCGCAAACGAGCAGCTCGACGCGTTGTCTGGTGCTGTCGGCGGCCCTGGCGCAAACCAGACGGTCGGCATCAAGATCGGGATCACGCCGGAAACCGAGCGCGCGCTGTCCGATTTCAAAAATGCGTCGGTTTTCACGCTCGATTTCTGGGAATCGGCCGGCCGTGTCCTGAGCTCGTCGGTCCAGCGCATCCGTCCGGAGGATATCAAGTGGTACGCCGGGACCGGGACCTCGATCTCCGACACAAGCGGCGCGCAGAACGAGTTCGCGTGGCAGGGGCAGGCCTCGCAGCTCAAGTCAATGCAAGCGGGCCTGACCGGCCTGCAGTTCGGTCGGCCGTCCAATGTTGCGACGAGGGGTGACACGGCCGCAGATCCCGTCGATCGCGCGATCAACTCGCTGCGCAAGCATACCGAGGTCCAGGAGGCTGATACCAGGGCGGTCGGGCTCGGCGATGCCGCGCTCGCCGCTTTCCGCGCAACGGCCGCCGAGACCTCGGCCGTCCAGGCCAATGGCGGCAAGGAAACGGCCGCGCAGGCAAGGCAGTTCGCCGAGCTGCGCGATCGCGCGGCTGCTGCTGCCGACGCCCTGGCGCGGGCAAAGGTGAGCTCGCAGATCGATTTCAACAGCAAGACGGCGTTCCTGTCGTCCGACGACGTCGCGATCGCCTCGCAGCTCAAGGGCATCTATGGGAACGATGTTCCGGCCGCGCTCGATAGCACCTATGCGGCCGCGATCCGCACCAACAATGCCTTTAAGGGGATCTCGTCCTCGATCGAGAGCGACCTGGTCAACGGCCTGACCGATATCACGACCGGCGCCAAGTCGGCCGGGCAGGGCTTTACCGACATGTCGAACGCGATCGTCAAGGCGATCGAGCAGATGATTATCAAGATCACGATCGTCGAGCCGCTGATGAGGTCGCTGCAGATGGCGTCGTCTGGCCTCGGCGGGTTCTCGTTCGGCGGCATCGGCGGGGGCGCAACGT
This sequence comes from Bradyrhizobium uaiense, assembly GCF_010811875.1. Lineage (GTDB taxonomy): Bacteria > Pseudomonadota > Alphaproteobacteria > Rhizobiales > Xanthobacteraceae > Bradyrhizobium > Bradyrhizobium uaiense. Next base: position 17,541 of record NZ_VKHP01000009.1, on the reverse strand, counting down.
CGTCGACGGGCTTTACCGGGGGGCTCGGCGGCCTCTACCACACGGGCGGCATCATCGGCTCGGAGCCGACGTCAATGCGTTACGTCCATGGCGCCTATTTCGACGGCGCGCCGCGTTTCCACACGGGCGGAATCGCCGGCAATGAGGTCCCGATCATCGCGCAGCGCGGCGAGGGTGTCTTTACGCCGGGGCAGATGGCGGCGCTCGGCGCCGGCGCCGGCGGCGGGCGATCGCCGCAGGTCACCATCAACAATTTCACGGATGCGTCGCCGGCGGTCGAGCAGGCGCCGAACGGCGACATCACGGTGACGCTGCGCAAGATGGTCGACGGCGCGGTCGGGGATTCGTTGTCGACCGGGAGCGGCCGGCGCGTCCTCGGCGGCCAATACGGCCTGAAACCGTTCACGGGGCAGTAAGCAATGGCTTTGCCGGCATTCCCAATTGCAAACGCCGTCATCCTCAAAGAGGGTTTCGGCCTGCAGCGCATGCGCGATCCGATCGCGACCGATATGGAGCAGGGCAACACGCGGCAACGGCCGCGACCTGGCGACAATGTCGGCACGGTGACGCAGACGGTTCGCTTTTATGCGGCCGACTACGACACGTTTGTCGAGTGGGTAAAGACCACGCTCAACCTCGGAACGGCGCGTTTCACCATTGATGTTTGGCTCGGGACGTCGATGGCGAACAAGGTCTGCCAATTCATCAAGCCGGGAACGGCCCTGGTCGCGAGCTGGCCCAATCCGGAGCAGGTCGACGTCCGCATGACGCTCCGGGTTTACGACGTCTAGCCATGCCGACGCACAATGAAGCGCTGCTAGAGGCCTATGCCTCGTGTCCGCCGAGCGCGCGGATCTATTACACGCTCGAGCTCTGGCAGTCGTCATTCGACCAGCCGGCGCGGGTTGTCGCCAATGTCGGCGACGATATGACGTTTGGGCTCGAGGCGAGCGCGCCGCGCAACGCCGGCGAGACCGTGACCTTCATCGCGTGTCCTTTCGAGGCCGGCTATCCGGAGCAGAAGGAAGGGCAGCCACCGTCGACCACGATCAAGATCGACAACGTGAACCGCGAGCTGGTGCCGAAGATCCGGGCTGCGCAGGGTACGCGGGAATATATCCAGGTGCTTTATCGCGAGTACCTCGGCAGCGACCTGACCGAGCCGGCCTACGGGCCGATCGAGTTCGAGCTGCGCAGCGTCCAGATGGTTGCGGCATCGCTGACCGGAACGGTCATGGTCAAAAACCTGCAGAACAAGCGGTTTCCGCGGCTGACGCGGAATTACGACTATATCCAGTTTCCGAGCCTGCTGCCGTGATGCGGTCCGATTTTCTCTCGCCGCTGATCGGCGAGCCGTGGGCCTGGCAGTCGCGCAACTGCTGGGATTTCGCCTGCCATGTCCAGCGCGAGCTGTTCGGCCGCGAGCTGCCACAAATCGCGGTGCCGGCCGATTTCAGCCGGCGTTGGGTGCTCGAGGAATTCGCCGGCCATCCGGAGCGCACGCGCTGGCGCCAGGTGCCGGACGGTCCTGGCGGCCTGGTGATGGCTGCTGACGGCGCGCTGGTCCTGATGGCCCATGCCCGGTTTCCCGCGCATATCGGCGTCTGGCTGCGCCAGGAGGGCCGGGTGATCCACTGCGATAGCCACGCGGGCGTTGCCTGCGAAACCGTCCTGGCGCTGCGCCAGGTGGGTTGGAAAAACCTCATGTTCTTTGAGCCGGTGACATGCACGGATCTGTGAAGCGATTGCCCAAGCCGCCGGCGAGCTCACCCGAGCGTCCGCGAGCTCGTCGCGCGCGGCGCAGCGACGCCGCGCGTCAGCCGGTGCTGCATCTGGTGATGCCGGGCCTCGAGGTCGATCGCGCCGAGCCGCGGCCGAGGGAAACCGTCACGGCCTTTCTGCGGCGAACAGGCTGGGCAAAGCGCGATCGGGATTTCGGCTGGCAGTTCAAGAAGGGCCTGCCGACCGTGCTCGAGATCAACGGCGAGGCGGTGCTGCGCCGGGATTGGCGGTCGCGCCGCATCGGGCCGGCCGACGCCGTCCGCTTCATGTCCTATCCGCTCGGCGGCCAGGGCGGCGGCAACGCGGCCAAGCAGATCATCGGCCTGGTCGCGTTGGTCGCGGTCTCGGCCTTCGCGATCTGGGCCGGTCCCGCGCTGTTCGGCGCCGGCACGTTCGGCGCGCTCGCGACGACGGCGGCGATCGGCATCGGCGGCTCGCTGCTCGTCAACGCCCTGGTCGCGCCAAAGGCCGGCGCGACCAATACGCCGACCGCAACGCAGGATCAGATTTATTCAGTCGCGGCGCAGGGCAACGTCGCCAAGCTCGGCCAGCCTTTGCCGGTCTGGTATGGCCGCGTAAAGGACTATCCGGATTTCGCCGCGACGCCCTGGGGCGAATTCGTCGCCAACGATCAATACCTCAACGTCCTGCTGTCGCCGACCATGGGCAGCATGCAATACGAGGCCGTCTATATCGACGATACCGTGTTCTGGGACGCGACCAACGGGATCGCGGCGGCATTCAGCAACGCGCAGATCGCGTTCTATGAGCCTGGCAGCCCGGTCACGTTGTTTCCGACCAACGTCGACCAGTCCGCCGAGGTCAGTGGCCAGCAGCTTCCCTCTGGATCTGGAACGTCGGGCGGCCAATACGATTCAAACGGCCTGCCGTTTGGCGCCTCGGCGCGCACGCCTGGCGCGTGGATCGGGCCGTTTGCGGCCAACCCGGCGGGAACGCTGGCGCAATCGCTCGCCGTCGATTTTGTCTTTGCGGCCGGGTGCTACACGGTCAACGGAAAGGATGGCTCTATCGGCTATTCAAACGTCGGCCTTACAGCGGAATATGCGACCTGCGACAACGCCGGCGCGCAGACCGGGCCGTTTAATCCGCTGTTCTCGATCGTGCGGCAGTACGCCTCGCAGGCGCCAGTCCGTGACAGCGTCAAGGTCGACGTTGCGCCTGGCCGCTACCTGGTCCGCTTTCGCCGCGAGGATGCCGAGCTCGCCGGAACCGCCGGCAGTAACTCCGTGCTCTGGGCTGGCCTGCGGTCGTTCCTGAAGGGCAATAATTCGTTTCCGGACGTCTCGACGATCGCGATCCGGTTGAAGGCGTCACAGTCGACGCAGGGCTCCTATAAATTCGGCGTCCTCGGGACGCGCAAGGTCCCGGTTTGGAACGGCGCGGCGTTCGTGACGCAGGCAACCCGTAACCCGGCTTGGGCTTTCCTCGACGCGGTCACCAGCGGGCAATATGGCTCGGGCCTGTCGATCGCCAAGGTCGATTTCAATGCCGTTGTAAATCACGCCGCCGGCTGCGATGCGCGCGGCGACACGTTCGATTATCGCTTTACGACGGCCGTCGCCGTGCCTGACGCGCTAAACAAGATCCTGGCGCCGTCGCGCGCGCAGCATTTTTGGCTCGGCGATACCGTGTCGATCGTCCGCGACGAGTGGCGCGACGTGCCGACCATGCTCCTGACCGATCGCGAGATCGTGCGGGATTCGATGCAGGTCAGTTTCACCATGCTCGGCGAGGAAGATCCCGACGCCGTCGTGGTCGAGTATGTCGACGAGCAGACCTGGCGGCCGGCGCAGGTGCAATATCCGCCGGACAGCGACGCTTTCACGTCGGTCAATGCCGAGACCAAGCGTGTCGACGGCATCGTCAACCGTGACCAGGCGTTCCGGGAATGCGCGTTCTATTACCTGCAGTCGATCTATCGGCGCGAAAATGTGGCGCTCGGCTCGGAATACGAGGGCAGGGCGATCACGCGCGGATCTGTGGTGCGGGTTCAATCCGACCTGCCGGAGACGTATGGCTATGGCGGCGCCGTCGTCGGCGTCGCCGGCGCGACGCTGCAGCTCAATCCGGCGCCGGTCTGGGATGAGGGGCCGTTCTATATCCGCCTGCGGAAGCCGAACGGAAAATTCTTTGGCCCGGTGCTCTGCAGCCGCGGCGTCGATGCTGCGCATGCCGTCCTCGACGCTGCGAGCCTGGCGGCAGCTCAGACGGCGCAGGCGACCACGCTGGCGGCCGTCCTGGCGCGCGAGGATGGCGCCGAGTATCCGTCATTTGACCTTGGCACGGGCGCTAGCCAGTCGAGGCTGTGCGTCGTCCTGGATGGCTCGCCGAACGGCGGCCAGTTCACGCTCAACATGGTTGTGGATGACCAACGGGTTCATGCGACGGATCTCGGCAACCCGCCGGTGCTACCGAGCGCGCAGTATCCGTCAAACGACAAGGTCCCGCTGGTGTTCGGCCTCAATGCCTACATCAGCCAGGGCACGGCCGAGCCGAGGCTGTTCGCCAGCTGGTTTCCGACCGCGGGCGCGATCTACTACGTCGCCGGCGTCTCCTATGACGAGGGCAAGAATTGGACGCAGGTCTATGAGGCGGCCGAAAACCAGTTCGATACGGTCGTCAGCCTGGCCGCGGTGCGTCTCCGCGTCCAGGCGGTCAATGCGACGATGCGCGGCGCCTATTCGTTCGTCGACCTCGAGGCTCCGACCGTCAAGCTCTCGCCGGGAATGGTCACGCTCGAGTCGTTTAACGCGGCCCTGAAAAAGCAGGTGACCGAGGTCGCCGATCAAAATAACGACGAGATCAATACCGCGCTGCAGACGATCGCGGCCGGCGTTGCCAACCAGGACGCGCGCAACTGGCTCGACATGAAGTCCATCCGGTCGGAAATGTCAGCCCGTGTCGGGGCGGCGTTCGCGCAGATCGCAACGGTCCAGACGGTCGCCGTCAACGCGCAGCAGGCCGTTGCGGATCTCAGCACGTCGGTTACAGCCGAGTTCGGCGACGTCAATGCCTCGATCACTCAGCAGTCGACGGCGATCGCGCAGCTCAACGGATACGCTGCTGCGGCCTGGTCGCTGACGCTCAACGTCAGCGGCTATGTGACCGGAATTCAGCTGGTCAACGGCGGACCGGGCGTGTCGGCGTTCACGGTCGTCGCCGACAAGTTCCAGATCCAGCTGCCTGGCTATAACGGCAATGTGCCGAAAGCCGTGTTTTCCGTTGGCACGATCGGCGGCGTCGCCTCGATCGGGATCACGGCGAATATGTATCTCGACGGCGTCCTGACCGCGCGGATGATGAATATCGGCGTGCTGAGCGCGATCACGGCCAACGTCGGCACTTTGACGGCGGGTGTCATTCAGAGCACGTCGGGCCTGATGGTCATAAACCTGACCGGCGGCACCATCACGATCTCAGACTCGTGACCAAGCGCATCTATATCGCTGCGGACCGCGTCACGGTTTCAAAGCCGGGCTATGACGCCGAGAATCCGCCGGCCGTCGACTACAAATATTTGTCACTGGATTCGCGCTTGAACCAGGGGCGGCCGCTCGAGGTCGGCCTGTTTCCGAGCACCGTTTTCGGCAACGGCAAGGTCTTCTATTCGACGACTTATCCGCATCCGCCGGCGATCGACATCGTCGCTTACAGCATCCCGTCAGCTGGTGTTGCGCTGTACTCGAAAGCGATGGTTTGCCGGGATGCGAATTCGAGCATTGCTTACCAGCGCTCGAGCTGGGTGCCGATCCTCTACAAAGACGGGTTTTTGATCTCGGACGATTGGCGATACAGGCGCTCGCGCGTCATGGGAACGGGCGTCAACCTCTATTACATCGCCTGGCAGGTCTGGTGAGATGACGCGGCGCTTTCACGCGGGCTACAACTCGTTTCTGGGTGCCTATGGCGCTTGGCTGTCGCGGCCTGGCGTCGACGTCCTCGCGACCTCGAGCAATGCAGACTTTCTGCTGCGGTCTGAAACCAAGAATGACCAGATCGTCATGTCGGGATCGATCTATCTGCCGATCGGCAGCGGCGACCAGAACATTCCCTATCCGGCGACGTTCACCAGAACGCCCTATGTTTGGTTCGAGGCCTATATCGACGGCGGCGTGGTTGCCTACCCCTACAATCTCGGCATGGCAGCGCGCGAGGGCACGGTCAGCGGCGTCTTCACTTACGAAGTTGGCATGGGCCTGGTGTTCTGGAACAACAAGATCACGCTGAACAACACCAGCGAGGACTACAATTTCTATGTGGATTACATGATCTTCCACCGCAGCCTTGGTCTCTGATGGTTAGGCGCGTCTTGATCCAGTCCGGCGCCGGCGCGGCAATGAGCGTAAGCCTGCCGGGGGTCGACGTGACCACTGCGAATATCGACCAGATGGTGTTCGATTCACGTTGGTCGGGGCATCAGTTCTTTGCGTCGGGGATACTCGATAGCTCGCAGGACTCTGTCGCGACGTTTTTCTTCCCGTCGACGCTTGATGCTGTCCCGTTCCTGGCGGCCTACACGGACACAAACATCACACTCGCGCCTGGGAGCCAGTATCTGGGCTTTACCAACTTTCGGGGCAACAGCTCCGACTATTGGGTTTACGCGCAGGTCACGACCTCGTCGCTGCAGTTCCGGTTCAAATTCGGCAACCAGGTCGGCCGGCTGTACTACGCGCTTTTCAGGAGGATCGCAGGATGACGGGGGTAACGCTCGACGCGGCATGGGCTGTCGCCGGCTACATGCCGGCTGGTGGTGACGGGCAGGCGGCCTTGGTCGGCACGGCGCCGGAGACGGTCGAGGAGCCGGCCGCGGCCAGCAAGCCGAAAGTCATCGTCCGGCATGACGACAACGGCATGATTACGGCGGTCACGCTGCAGGTCGAGATCGGAATGGACGTGCTGTCGGAGCGATATGCAGAGATGGGCATCCCGCACATTCTCTATGACGGCGAGGTCGATATCGCCGACGCCTGGGTGAAGGACGGCCAGGTGGTGCCGAAACTCGACGTCGAGATCTCCGGCGAGGTCAGGTCGGTCAAGGCGGACGGCGAGGATCTGCTCGAGCTCGCGGTCGCGCCGGCGGAGTTCGATGCGACCGTCGTGCTCGACGGCGCGATGGTTCACTCCGAGCATGTGACCGATGGAAAGCTCGAGTTCTCGGTCGATCATCCGGGTAGCTACGCGATTTTCGTCGTGCCGGCGCATCCCTATCGCGTGAGGCGGCTGGACGTCGAGGCGATCGCGCCATGAGGGTGAGCGTCGTCGAGGTCAAGCGGAAGCGCGTCGAGGCGCGCGTCAATGAGCGTTACATGGTCGACGGCCATGACGTCGCGCACGATCGCAAGCGCACGCTGGCCGCGTCTGTTGCCGCCGGCGCCGAGCCATCAGCCGAATTCGCCGAGGCGGCAGCCGTCGAGGGCGTCACGCCGCAGGCGCTGGCGCTGACGATCCTGGCAAAGCCGGACGAGCTCATGACCAAGGAAAACAAGCGGCGATCGATGGTCGTTCGCACGCGGGCGGCAAAAACCGTCGCCGAGCTCGAGGCGATCGAGGCCGAGGCCGACGCGACCGCGGCGCCGCGGACGTCGCGCATCTTTATGCAGGAAGGACCGTAGCCAATGACGGCGCTCACAAGCTATTCAACCGGGACGATCTCCGTCGCCGCGAACGGAACGGCCGTCACTGGCGTCGGGACCATCTGGTCCGGGACCAACGTTCGGCCTGGCGACATCCTGCAGATCGGCAATTTTCAGACGATGATCACGGACGTCACTGATCCGACGCATCTCGTCATTCCGCCATGGGGTGGCGGCGCGCAGGCCGGCGTCGCCTATGTCGTCTGGAGAGTGTCGCAGCAGCGTATCGCCGGCGCGCAAGCGATGGCCGATGTTTCGACGCTTGTCGCGGCGCTGAATACGACGGGCTTCTTTTGGTTTGTCGACGTGTCGCTCGCCGCGCCTGATCCGTCGCTCGGCTCGGACGGCCAATATGCGCTGCAGCCGTCGACCGGGAAAATGTGGGTTCATGCCGCCGGCGTCTGGACCTATCTCGGCATCTACAAGGGTTTCAGCTTTCGCGGGGCCTACGACAACGCGGCCGTCTATTCGGTTGGGGACGTGCAGACGACGGCCGGCACGTCCTATGTCTGGATCAACCCGGCGCCGGGGTCGGGACATCCCGCGCCCGACGCGACTTACTGGCAGGTCCTGGCGGCCAAGGGCGACAAGGGCGACACTGGCCCTGTGCCGTGGAGCAATACGACGACTTGGGCAACCGCGACGAATTACGTTGTCGGGCCGCCGGCGTCGGTCGTCGTGCATCCGCTCAACAAAAATATCTATCTGTGCATCGTCCCGCATCTGTCAGGAGCGTTCGCAACCGACCTGGCCGCCGGCAAATGGCTGCTCATTGGTCAAAGCGCGACGGAGGCGACCAGCGGGACCGCGCTCGCGATCGGCGTCGGATCGAAAGTGTTCTCGGCCGTCACAGGCTTTTCATACCAGAACGGCGTTCGCCTACGCGCATCGTCGAATGGCTCGCCGACCAATTGGATGGAAGGCGTTTGTCTGTACGATCCCGCGGCGCAGATCATCACGATGACGGTCGACAGGACCGCCGGTGCCGGCACCTTTGCAGACTGGAATTTCAACCGTGTCGGGCAGCCCGGCGCGGGCGATCTCTCGTCGGTGAACAATCTTTCCGACGTTTCCAACAAGCCGGCCGCTATCAAAAATCTTGGCGTGCCGGGCGTGATACGCGGTTATTGGTATGGGCTTGGCATGTCGACGCCGGGCTCCTCGCCTTTGCTCACCGTCGCAGCCGGTGTCGCCACGGACAGCACCGCGTCGGACATGATCGTGTTGGCCGCACCGATTGCGAAAACGATCGGCGCGAATTGGTCCGCCGGCAACAATGGCGGAATTCTCGATACCGGAGCAGCCGCGGCCGGCTTCTATCATATTCATCTAATCAAAAATCCGACAACGAGCGCGGTCGATGTTCTCGCGTCGCTCAGTGCCACCGCTCCGACGTTGCCTAGCGGGTATACGCTATTTCGTCGCATCGGTTCGCAATGGTATGGCGGCGGCGTATGGACACCCACCCTGCAACGAGGGCAGGAATTCTGGTGGACCGGCGTTTCGGTCGACGTCAACATTGCTAATCTTTCTACTGCGCTGCAAACGTTCACACTCGCAAGCGTTCCGCCCGGCGTCCAAGTGCAAGCGATCCTTACGGTTGTAGGTTGGAACACCGCTTATAACACGGTGTGGTGGGTCCATGACGTCGCTATGTTCGACAATGCGCCAAGCTACAATACCGGCGGCACAAGCGTTGAAGCATCGTCAACTACAAGCGGCAACATGGCCGAAATTCGCGTTTGGACGAACCTAGCGCAACAGGTGTGTGCGCGTTCAACGACTGCAAATACGGCATTGAAAATCTTTACTCGCGGTTGGTTCGATCCGTTCGGGAAGGTGTAACTATGGGTCATATTGCACGCGATGATGCGGGCGAAATCGTCGGCTGGTTTGCTTGTGAGCAGCCCGGAATTATCACGACGGAAATAGCTGATGATGATCCCGCGGTGGTCGCGTTTCTCAATCCGCCGTCGCTGGTGCCGAGCTCTTGCACCAAGCTCGGACTGAAACGGGCTTACGACGAGCTCGGCAATTGGGCGATCGTCAAGGCCGCGATCGCGGCTGACCAATCCGTCCAGGAGGAATGGGATCTCGCGACCGAGCTCCGGCGCGCAGATCCTCTGGTGCAACGCATGATCGCGGCCCTCGGCCTCTCTGACGCGCAAGTCGACCAGCTCCTGATCCGCGCAAACGCCCTGGTCTGACTAGTTGATCCAAGTCAACGTTGTCAGGGCTCAACCGGTCAGCTTGCTGCTATGAAGGCCGGGAGAGATTGGATCGCAATCATTGGATGCACCGTCATCGTCGCGACGGTGCTCGTGGTCATTCTCGTTTTCGCACTCTAGTCACCTTCAACATCCCCCAAAGGACTATCACGATGACCAACGCAGCGATTTCTGCGAGCGCTCTCGATTTGCATGGAATCTCCCGCGCTGCCTTCGACCTGATCGTCAGCGCCGAGGTCACCAGCCAGGCGTTTTATAACAAGCGCTATCGGACCGTCCTCGAGCATCCGAGCGACAACTCGGGGCCGACCGGCGCGATCGGCTACGATTTCGGGACGCAGACCGCAGCGCAGATCCGCGCCGATTGGCGCGGGCGCGTGAGTGACGCGATGCTTAAGGTGCTGGTCGGCGGCGCCGGCCTGCGCGGCGACAAGGCTGCTGCCTATTGCCGCAAGACGCGGGGATTGATCGATATCCCTTGGGACGTCGCGCTCGAGGTGTTCTCGAGCCATGACATCCCGCGCTACCTGTCGATCTGCCGGCGGCTGTTGCCTGGTCTCGACGAGCTCTCGCCGGATTGCATCGGCGTCATCCTCTCGATCGCGTTTAACCGCGACGCCGGCGGCTTCAACAAGCCGGGACCGCGCTGGTCGGAGATGCGCCAGATCAAGGCGGCGATCGGCAGCGGCGAGCTCGCCAAGATCCCTGGCCTGATCCGATCGATGAAACGGCTCTGGCCTGACAGCAAGGGCGTTCGCATCCGCCGCGACGACGAGGCGGCGCTTTTCGAGCATGGCCTCGCCACGTCGCATCCGCATGAGCATGCGAAGCTCGCGACGACGCCGGCGCCGGTCGATCCGGACGCCGTCGCCTATGTCCAGCGGCGGCTGCGCGAGCTCGGCTATTACGACGTCGGTCAGGTCGACGGCGAACAATCGCCGCAGGGTCGGACCGAGGGAATGATCCTGGCCTATCGCAACGCGCGCGGCCTGCCGCTGACGCCTGACATCGACGACCAGCTGATCGCCGAGCTCGGCAAGCCGCAGACGCCGCGCCAGGTGGCCGAGACGCGCGCCAGCGCGACGGTCGAGGATCTCCGCGACGAGGGCTCGCAGACCATTGCGCTGACCGATTGGGCCAAGCGCTGGGCCGGCAAAATCTTCGGCGGCGCATCAGGCCTCGGCGGCGCCGGCGTGCTGACCTGGATCACTGACAAGGCGACGCAGGTCTCGGCCGCAAAGGACGCTGTCGGCGGCCTCGGCCTGTCGTCGACGGCGATCGACGCGATCGTGATCGGCGCCGTTGCGCTCGCCGTCATCGCCGGCGCCGGCGTCCTGGTCTGGATTGTCGCCGACAAGCTCGAGCAGCGCCGCGTGGCTGACTATCGCGTGGGGAAACACGCATGAGCTGGATCGTCGCAATCGTCCTGCGCCTGGCGGGCGTCGCCGGCGTCAGCCTCTCGCCATTCGCTGCCGGCGCGCTGTTTGCCGGCGGCCTGGCGCTGCTCGCCGGCGGCGGCGCGATCGCCGGCGCCGTGCATCTCTACAACGCAGGATATCGCTCGGCCGACGACAAGTGCGAGGCGGCGCAGACCGCCGCGCAGAACGCTCAATTGCAGGCGCGCCTCGAGGAGAAGGATCGCCAGCTCGTTTTCGCCAACGCCCTGCAGCAGCGCGATGCCACGCGCGCTGCGGCGGCCGAGGAGCAGCTCAAATCCAACCAGGGGGCAATCGATGCAACGCCGGCTAATCCTAACAAGTGTTTTACTCGCGACATGTCTCGCCGGGTGCGTGGGGTCCGGTAGCCTCGACAAGCTGCAGGCGCCGCCTCCGGACGCGCCGAACATTCCGGCGCTGCCGGCGGACGTCGCGGCCTGCGAGCGCGCGCCGGTCGATACGCCGGACCGCGAGCTCGACGCCGGCGAGATCGAGCGGCTCTGGAAAATCGACCGCGCCGCGCTGGCAAAGGTCAATGCCTGCCTGCGACGCGCCGTCTGCCAATACCAGGACGTCCGCGAGGGCATCGGCCGCGTCGACGGCTTGGCCTGCGAGAGCATCGCGCCGGCGGAAAAGCCGGCGCCGCGCCTCGGCCTCTTCAAGCGAAAGAAGGCGAAATGAGCGGCGACGAAATGGCGAGCGTGAATGCCGCCTTGCTGCAGATGGCCGCCAAGATCGGCGGCCTCGAGTCGACGGTCTCGACGCTGCTACAGACCTGGCAACGGATGGAGGAGAAAGCCTCCGAGGGGCGGAAGGATCTGCATCAGAAAGTCGAGGCGCTGCGGGCCGAGGTCACGACCATGGGCGCGCAGATCTCGACGGCGACGAAAGAGATCGCCGACATGAAGCCGACCGTCCAGGCCGTCCAGAATGTGCGCGTCCAGGCTGACGGCGTCAGAAACGTCAGCCGCTGGCTCTATTGGGTCGCGGTCGGTTTGAGCGGCGGCGTTGTCTGGGTCGTGACCAACTTCGTCGACATTCACGTCAAGCATTACTGAGTTTGGGCGCGCGGCCACGCCTGGCTAGCGCCCGGCTTGGCTCGGGATAGCGTGACGGGTTTCGGCGCTGGCCAAAACGCAACTGATAGGGATCCTCGGCCGGTTTGGCGAATCGGTTCCCCTGTCAGGCGAGCTTGTTCCGGACGACATAGGCGCGGCCCTTTGGCGTGACCGACCAATACTGATCCCCGGTATCCATACTGAACCCTCCGAGGATGGCGAACTCTCGATCACTGAGCTGATCGAGATGATATTTTACGTAGCTGCGATCGATTCCCAGATGCCCGGAAATGTAGCGTGAATCTGAGTGGTCTGAGTTCGGAAGTTTGAAAAGATAGACCAGCACCTTGAGGGTGTCGTCATCAAGGTCCACCGGAGGTGGCGGTGGGTCCGCAAATTGGTGTTGGTGAACCGGCTGGCCTTCGGCGCGCAAGGCTTCGCTGATCGATTTATCGAGCTCGGTACAAGCCTCGAACAACGCCTCAGCGGTCGGCACGCTCTTAAACCCCGTCACGATGTAACGGGCGTCCATCGCAACGTCTTCTTCTTTGATGTGGCTGAGCAGCTCCCTTGTCTCCGCTGAGAGCACGAGGCCGTTTTGTTCGCTCTCTTCGCCTAGACGGCTGATGTTGTGCCCGATGCCCTTCAGCTTCGCCAGATTGTAGTTCTTCAAGCGCAGTAGGCTCTTTAGGTAGAGCTCGATGCCGTGACAAAAGAGGAAGGTTACGGGCGCACTTGGGTGCGTCACCTTCAACTGGAGCTGCTGCAGCCCCACGGCGGACCGCCAATACGAGCGCGCAGTGTTGAACAGGCCTAAGGCCGACGTTCGATCCATTTCCATCAGTGTGTCCTGCGAGCAATTCGCTTATTGATTTTATTACGATTCTATGTCGTCCCTGCGAGGGAAAGGGGCTAGCGCTTATCCTGGCAGTTGGGCAAGTCGTTCTAGTTGCTTTTTGCTCAGCAGTGTCGAATCCGCCTTGTTTGGAAGTGTGTAAACCGGGCGGAGAAATTCGGTCAGCTCCTCGCCCCTGGCCTCGATCACAAAGGAGTGCTTGAGTAGAGCTGACAGAGCTTCGAAATTGGTCGTGATAAGCAATATTTTCTGATCATCGAGACCTTCCTTGCCCTCCCACTGGCTAAGCTCCTTGATATGCCAATTGAGCTGGTCGCCAGAGCGGTTCGGATGCATCACGCCATGCGCCAGACGATTGCGAGCTCCACAATAACTGTCAGCACGTTCCCTCGCTTCGGAAATGAACTCCCGCGCCACATCATCCAATTTTGTCGTCTGGAGCGCGCTGAGCAGTAGTCGCGACCGAGAGGAAAAACCGGCTCGGCTGGAAAAAAACAAGTTCTCGGCGGTCTTGAATCCAAGTCCGGTGCAGTGGCTAAACCAAAGTGCGAGCCCGTGTTCAATGTGAGCCCAAGCGGCCATCGCCTTGCCGTACAGCAGATAAAACCGGTCAGTCTCGGAGAGCTGGCTTGTGGTCTCGGTTTCGCTCAAGCGATTTCCCTCCTTAAGGACAGCCGTTAACCCGTTGCCGCCACCAGCTCCAGCGGAGCGGCAACCTGCATCCCCGGCGCGAGCGCGATCAGTTGAATATACTTCCGCTTCAGATCAAGCCCGTGACCGTCGCCGTACTTTGGCTTCTTGGTGTCATGGCCCATCAGCTCGTCCTTGAGCTCGTCGGGTGTCTCGACACTGCGCAGGCGATCCTTGAAGCCGTGCCGTAGCGAATAGAGCGTGTGGGCTTCGGTCTCGCGCAATCCGTGGTCGGAGAAATACGCGTTCACCGCGGCCGAGAGAGTGTCGCCTTTGTCGCGGTAGTGCGGGAAGCCGTCCGGGAATTGCCGCATGGCCTCGAGCGAGACGCCGACCAGGGGGATGTCTCGGTCGGAGAACGCGGTTTTCAGGACGCGATCGTCGGGCCGCACGCGGATGAACGGAATGGGCCCGTCGAGGACAATGTGCTTGCGGCGAAGATTGATCACCTCGCTCGGCCGGGCGCCGGTGTTGATCATCACCATGACGACGGCGCGCTCTTCGTCGTTCATGGTCTCCAGCGCGCCGGCCGCCAAGATACGGTTGACGATCCACCAGGGCGAGAAGGGCGGCCGCGGCCTCGATTTGTCGCCCTCGAGGCGGGCGCCGGCGAACACGCGATCGAGGTTCAGCCGGTGACGCTTAGAGACAGCGGATAGCATGCCGGTGATATGCGTCAGGTTTCGATTAGCGGTCGCTGCCAGGACCTCGCCATCGACAACGCGTTCGGTCCAGTGGTCGGTGTATTTCAGGGCGTCGTCGCGGGTCAGTCGCGTGATGGCCTTGTCGCCGATGACTGTGACGAGCAGCTCGATCGCGCGCTTCTTGCCGTTCTTCCATTTCTTGAACTGGCCCGGCGACATCTTGGCGATCGTGGTTTTCTTGGCGATCTCGAATTCATCGAACAGGCCGGACAGCATGATCTCTGGCAGCTCGACGCCGCCGAGGGTAGCCGCGGCGGTGGCGGGGTCGTGCCGCCGATCGCCGACCGCAAGCGCGTCGATCCGCCGAAGGATCTCCGCAAGGGCCTCTTTCGCGACGTCGTCGACCGGCCGGTAGGTCAGCTGCAGGGCCTGCGCCCGCTGCCGGGCCTCCTCGAGCGCGACAATGGAATCCCGCGTTCCCTGGCCCGCGGCGGCTCTCCACGACGCCTCCAGGTCGATATTGAGCTGGTCAGCGATCCGGCCCGCGCGGATGCCAGACCGATCGTCGGCGACGCGGATCTTGGTCGATTGCTTGACGATCCCGCGCGGGTCTACCGAGGCGAATTCGGGCGGCACGCGCCGCACGAAATGCCAGTATCCCTTTCTCTTGGTCAGACGTTCTGGCATCGGCCCCTGTTGGACGTTTTGTTGCACGCCAACATCCAGGGAGTTACCGCCAAAAGTCAATAAATTTGGGATTTTTCTGAGATTTCAACAGGTTCGCGGATGAGGTCCGCCGCTCCGCTAGGGAGCGCCATTTCAGCGCCATTCCATAGCTTTGTCCGAAGCGGCTCCGTCCCGGGAGCGTAATCTTGCGCGGGCTGTTTTGCGCTCCGTATAATCCCCGCCCCAATCAAGCGGGCAGACGCCCCTCATTTCCGCTATCATTGCGGCCATGACGATCGGGATTACCGGACCCGAACGGAAGGCACCACGACAAAGTGGCGTGGTCGGGCTGATCCTTGCGACCATTGCCATTGTGATCTGGTTGATCCTGCTCGCGCTCGCGAGCGATTTCCTGGTCGACTGGCTGTGGTTTTCGTCGGTCGGCTATTTGCAAATCTTCTGGACAACCATCGGCGCCAAGGCTGCCACCTTTGCTGCGGTCTGGACGGGAACGGCTCTCATCCTCGGGGTGAACGGGTGTCTCGCGCTGCGTTTAGCCGGCAAGCGGTCGACACAGGTTGCCGCGGCGTCCGTCTGGCAGGTCGCGGGCAGCGCGCCGCTGGATCCGTTTGCGCGGTTGTTAGATCGACTGCCGTGGCCGGCGATCGTCGCAGGCGGGGCAGCGTTGCTCGCGCTGCTCGTCGCGGCGGCCGAAGTCGGCTATTGGGGCATCTTCCTGAGGTATCTCTATCAGGCGCCCTATGGCGCAGACGAGCCGCTCTTCAACAAGGACCTCGGCTTCTACCTGTTCTCGCTGCCCGCCTATGTCCTGATCAAGAACTGGTTCCTGCTCACCCTGGTCCTGAGCGCGCTGTTCGCCGCAACGATCTATTGGGCTCGCGGCGATATCGAATACGACGTTCATCGCCGGTCGATGTCGCCCATGGCGATCGCCCACGGTTCGGCATTGCTCGGCCTTCTCTTCGCGGTGAAGGCCTGGTCCTACGCTCTCGACCGCTATCTGCTGCTCTACGGCGACAACGGCGTTGTCGTCGGCGCAAGCTACACCGATGTGCATGTGGGGTTGCCGGCCCTGTGGCTCATGATCGCCCTCTCGATCACCGCGGCGCTCGTCGCGTGGGCAAACCTGCGGGTGCGCGGCTACCGGCTTCCGGCGGTAGCGGTCATGCTCGTCGCCGTCGGCGCCCTGGCTTTGTCCGGCGTCGTCCCCGCGCTGTTCCGGCAATTCTTCGTCAAGCCAAGCGAGCTGGAGCTGGAGAAGCCCTACATCGAACGCAATATCGCGCTCACCCGGCAGGCATACGATCTCGACAAGATCGTAGCCAAGCCCTTTGCCGCCGAACAGAAGCTTACCCTCAAGACGCTCGACGCCAACAAGGCGACAATCGATAATATCAGGCTGTGGGACTGGCTGCCCTTGTCGGATACCTACGCGCAGTTGCAGGAGATCCGCACCTACTACAGATTCCATGATCTCGACGTTGACCGCTACTGGCTCGACGATTCCTACCAGAGTGTGATGCTCTCGGCGCGTGAGCTGCGCTCCTCGCTCCTGCCGCCAAATGCACAGACATGGGTCAATCGCCACGTGCTGTTCACCCACGGCAATGGCGCGGTGATGAGCCCGGTCACCCGCAAGAGCACCGAGGGTCTGCCGCTGTTCTATTTGCGGGACATTCCGCCGGTAGCGGACGGAGGCCCCAGGATCGTCGAGCCGCGCATTTATTTCGGCGAGGAGAGCGACGACTACGTCATCGTCAAGGGAAGTGCGCCGGAGTTTGATTATCCGAAAGGCAAAGACAACGTCTATGCGGAGTATGAGGGCGCTGGCGGCATTCCGATCGGCTCAGTGGCGTGGCGAACGCTGTTCGCGTACTACCTCAACGACCCGAACCTTTTGCTCTCGAACTACATCACGCCGGAGAGCCGGATCATGATCTGGCGCAATATTCGGGAGCGGGTAGCCGCGATCGCGCCGTTCCTCATGCTCGATCATGATCCCTATCTGGTTATCAGCGGCGGGCGGATGTTCTGGATACAGGACGCGTATACGACGAGTTCCTATTTTCCGTCGGCGCCGCCTGCGCAGGATTTCGATCTCAACTACATCAGGAATTCGGTGAAGGTCATCATCGATGCCTATCACGGGACCGTCGATTTCTATTTGATGGATGCTACGGACCCGATTGCGGCGACCTACGCACGCATCTTTCCGCACTTGTTCAAGCAGTTCGCGGCGATGCCTGCGGACTTGCAGAAGCACATTCGATATCCGGAGGACCTGTTCCTGATTCAGGCGCGGCTGTTCCAGACCTACCACATGGAGGCCGCCGAAGTGTTCTACAATCGCGAGGATCTCTGGCAATTCCCGCGCCAGCCGGGCAGCGGCGGCGGCACCTCGGTGATGAATCCTTACTACATCATCATGCGGCTGCCCGGCGAGGCGCGGGCCGAGTTCTTCCTCATGGTTCCCATGGTGCCGAGCCGCCGCGACAACATGATC
>NZ_VKHP01000100.1 GCF_010811875.1 Bradyrhizobium uaiense | reverse complement strand
GCTTGTTGAGCTGCTTGACCGGAGTGACCGTGCGCAAATAGGCGTAGATCGCGTCGCTGTCCTCGCGCGTCACCTTCGAGTAGGAGGCGAACGGCATCGCCGGATAGACCAGGCCGCCATCGGGGAAACGGCCATTGTGCATCATCTGATAGAACTGATCCGACGTCCACGTGCCGATCCCGGTCTGCGGATCGGGCGTGATATTCGATGTGTAGAGCGTGCCGAACGGCGTCTTCATGGGAAGGCCGCCGGCGAAGGTCTTGCCTTCGCGCGCGGTGTGGCAGGCGATGCAATCGCCGGCGCGCGCGAGATATTCGCCCTTGGCGATCACGGCCGGATCGGCCGCCTTCTGCTGCGCCATGACCGTGACGGGCGACAGCGCCAGCACCAGCACCAGCCCGACAAGCAATCCCGTTGAGATTCGCGACATCGGCACGATCCCTTCAGTGCGGTTCGCTGCCGCATTCGAGCGGCATCGGGAGGCTACCTCGCGGCGCAAAGGATGGATCGGCCGGCGCCGGACGCGATGACAGGTAGGCGGCCACCGCCTTCACATCGTCCTCCGTCAGCAGGCTCGCAACCATTTGCATGCAATCGGGAGCCAGCGCGGTGCGCGTGCCGTAGCGCCACCCGCCGAGTTGGCCGCTAATATAGGCCGCGCGCAGGCCAAGCAGGCCGGGAATGCCGGGCTCCATGCCGCCCAATGCAGGACCATGACAGGCCGAACACGGCGGAATGCCGTGCTGGGGGTCGCCGTTCTTCACGATCGTTTCGCCGCGCGCCAGGACCTCCTTGCTCTCGACCGGCGGGACCGGCGGCGGAAATGCCGGCCGGAGCGAAGCGAAATACTCGGCGATCTTCTTCAGGTAATCGTCGGTCTGAAACTCCAGCAGGTAGTTCATCGGCGGATATTTCCGCCGTCCATCCCTGAACGCGATCAGCTGGTTGTAGAGGTAGCCGGCCGGCTTGCCGGCAAGACGCGGGAAATAGACGTCGCTGGTACCCTCGCCCTCGGCACCATGACAGGAGGCGCAGGCGAGGACGCGCGCGGCCATCGTATCCGGCGCTCTGTCGGACGATTGAGCTCGCGTGACTGTCAGTCCAACGAACAAATTCAACAGAACAAAACCAAACAACAGCGAAAGATTGCGCGGCGTCACCACCCACTCCCACGTCGGCCGGCCGCACGTTTCGCATGACTGAAATGCTGCAAGCAAGCGCTGCGGTAGTATGGAAATACATGAGATTGATCTGCGATCCAGGATGTGCCTTGCGATTCGTATTTGATGCGCACTTTGGACCGTGACATAGGTATGACGCGAGAAAGTAAGGCGTGCTCTCGACTGGAGTGGGTGACTACTCGATCGTCACGCGTCTCCAATGGGCACGTGACCCGGTGTGGATGCTGATCCGACGCGTGTTGCGGGCACGAAGGATCGATTGAAGCTCGGGGCCCCTCTCATCGTCGCCTATCCCAGTAATCCCGAGCGGACCTGGACTGCTCATGCCGAAGTGGTAGGCACCGTCAGTTTCGGCGATACCAACGATCGCGGCTGTCCTCACCACTCCAACCGAGCGAGCGGCCGAGACACGCGACTACGCCGACAATCGTCTATTCGCGAAATCCAAGGGCACGTGAGAGCGCCGTGCTGGTCGCAAGCAGCCTCTGTGCGAGACCGCCGGAGGGAGAGAGAGCAAGCTCTCCGCGCCATCCCAATACTGTTAGAGCGCAGACCAAAGCTCCATCATAGCCAAAGACTGGCGCACTGATCGCCGCAATTCGCGGAAGGAGATCGCCATCTATGGAGGCAAGGCGCTGTTCGCGCGTCGTCCGCTGAATTGTCTGGATAGCCTTTGCGGACATGCGATGATCATTTCCCCGCGCGGCAAGCTCCTTCTCCCAGTCGGCGACAGAGGACCATTTCGCTTCAGGCAGCCAACTCAGGAAGACGTGACCGGTCGCGGACGTAAGAAGAGGGAGAACTAGGCCGGCGCGGACTTCCACAGTCACTGGATGACTTCCTTCCACGTACCGGATGATGGTCGGACCGCGATTGCCCCACACGGCCACGAACACCGCTTCGCCAGTCTCGTCGCGAAAGGCGGTAATAGCTTGCGTGCTCTGCTCCACCGCATCGAGCCGGTTCAGCGCCGAGAGCCCAATCTGGAGCGCAAATGTGCCCAAGTCGTAGTGGCCGGCTGCATTCTGCGCAACCATCCCATTGCGCAACAAGCTGACGATATAATGATGCACCTTGCTTGATTGCTGCTCGACACAAGCAGCCAACTCACTGAGCGACAACGGCCGGTTCGCGCTTTCGAGCGCGCGCAGGATCGAGAACGCGATGTCAACCGACTGAACGCCTTTGCGGCCATCGTCCAACGCGTCGGATGCCGCGGCAGGACGGACGGCGGGTCTTGCACGAACCCGCCCGCTCATTCGCAGGTCACCTCCAACGTTGCCGCGCTTCATCGCGCCCCTCCAGAACTACCGTTCCCGAGCATCTTCTCGCCAATCCGCGCGAGCAACGCAACGCCGCAAGCCCTGCGGTTGACTAATTTATCAATGCTAAATACATTTATCTTTGATAACAGGCGGAGGCAAGAAGCACACCATGAACCTCGCATGCCCCCACGGCCGCGCCCTCGAAGAGGCGCCGACCTACGACGTCGATTTCTATGACGACGCCTTTATCCGCGCCCCCTGGCCCCACTACGCCGCCATGCGCGCACTCGGCCCGGTGGTTTGGCTGCCACGCCATCGCAACTTCGCCGTCACCCAGTATCGCGAGGTGAGGGAGATATTGCAGGATTGGCGAACCTACTCGTCCGCTCAGGGCGTCGCGGCGGACGACGCCGGTTGCGACTTCCTCAGAGGCAATACGCTAGCGTCCGACCCGCCGATCCATGACGAGATGCGGATTGCGATGAGCAAGCCGCTGTTGCCAGGTGCGCTAGCGCGTGTCCGCGAGCGGGTCGATGAAGCGGCCGTTGCATTGGTCAACGACCTCGTGGCGCGGCGCAATTTCGATGGGATCGCAGATTTTGCGCGATTTCTGCCGCTGACCATTGTGACGCAACTCGTCGGCCTCCCGGAGGATGGTCGCGGCAATATGCTCAAGTGGGCGGCGGCGTCTTTTGATATCCTTGGCGTCCAGAATGCGCGTGGACGTGAGGCGATCAACGCCGTCAAGGAAATGCGGCATTGGATTGCGACGCGGGCAACGCCGGAGCACCTCAAGGCCGACAGCTGGACCGCCCGCATCCACGAATTGGTGGAAGCAGGACAAATACCGGCCGAAATGGCTCCGCTTCTCGTGCGCGACTACATTAATCCCAGTCTCGACACCACGATCTCAGCCACGGGTCAGCTCATCTATCAGCTGGGTAAGAATCCCGATCAATGGCAATTGCTGCGCGAACGTCCCGAGCTGATACCTAACGCCGTCAATGAGGCAGTGCGACTTGGATCACCGATCCGTTCATTCTCAAGAACAGTCGTGCATGCGACCGCGCTTTCTGGGGTGCCCTTGGCAGCCGGCAGCCGAGTGATGGTGCTATTTGGCTCAGCGAATCGAGACGAGCGCAAATTCCCCAATCCTGACAAGTTCGACGTCACCCGCTCCGGGTTCGATCACGTTGGCTTCGGTCACGGAATTCATATGTGTGTGGGCATGCACCTCGCGCAGTTGGAGATGCAAGCGCTGCTCAAAGCCCTGATCTATCACGTTGACCGCATCGTGGTCGGTGAACCGACTATTGCGATAAACAACACGATCCACGCGTTTTCTACTCTTCGCGTCTCGATGTGGCCAATCGCGTCGCCACAAGCACCGGTACAACCGCACGCCTCGCAAGCGGCGGTGTCCGCTCCGACCGCCTGGATCGGCGTCTCGGTGGATCAAGTCACGCGACCAACACCCGATATTGTCGTTATCGACGTCATCGCGGAACACGGACAGCAGCTTCCGTCGTTCACAGCAGGAGCACATATCGACGTAGAGGCGGTGCCAGGCATAATTCGTCAGTATTCGCTGTGTGGCGACCCGGTCAACCGAGATCGCTACCGCATCGCCGTACGAAGGGACGCCAGTTCGCGCGGCGGCTCCAATGCGATCCATTCCCACGCACAGGTCGGTGCTCGTTTGAGAATTCGCCCACCGCGCAATTCTTTTCCTTTGAACGAGGAAGCTCGTTGTTTTCTTCTCTTCGCCGCGGGGATCGGGATTACACCGATCTTGTGCATGGCGTACCGTCTTGACGCGCTTGGCCGCGACTTCCTCCTGCACTATGCCGTCCGGAGACGCTATGACGCCGCCTTCATTTCCGAACTCCTTAGGTCGCCATTCGCGGACAAGGTCAGGCTACACGTCTCAGATGAGGGTTCGAGACTTGACATTCAACGAGTGCTCTCAGCACCTAAATCAGAGCAGCACGTCTATATCTGCGGCCCGCACCGCTTCATCGAGCCACTTGTGAATCATGCCTCACAGCTGGGATGGCTAGAGGAGCATGTCCACGTTGAGCGGTTCTCGCGCGAGGTTGTTGCTGCCGGAGAGCCGTTTACCATCATTGCAGAGCGCAGCGGCAAGCGTGTCGAGGTCGCCAGCGACAAGACAATCCTGGCCGCTCTGAAAGACGCCGGCATCGACGTGCAGTCCTCCTGCCAATCGGGCGTTTGCGGAACATGTCTAACAGACGTTCTACAGGGAATTCCCGAACACCGCGACTTGGTTCAGACGCCCGAGGAAAAAGCAAGCAACCTGAAAGTCGCTGTCTGCTGCTCTCGCGCGCGAAGCCGCATACTCGTTTTGGACATCTGACATAGAGATTTGCGATCAATAAATGAGGGAAGGAAGCCAAACATGAATGTTACGTATGGCGGGACCCTCCCTGCGCGAAGCCTAGGATCGCACAGGCTTCGTAGCCTGCTCTGGGGCCTTGTGGCATTTGGTGCAGCCGGCTTGCTCTTTTCTGCTCCCGCTGTCAGGGCCGAAGACACGCTCAAGATCGGGGTTTTGACCGATGAGAGCGGCCCCTACGCAGACGCATCGGGCGCGGGCGCCATACTTGCCGCCGAAATGGCGGCCGAGGATTTTGGCACCCGCGCCAACGGGCGTAAAATTGAAGTTGTTCATGCCGACACGCAGAACAAGCCTGATGTGGCACTCGCGATCGCGCGGCGATGGTTCGACCGCGACAACGTCAGCGCGGTTGTCGATCTTCCAGTAACACCTGTTGCCTATGCGGTTCAACAGCTGGCGAAGCAGAGCAATCGCACCGTCATGATTACCGCTTCGGCAGCCTCAGAATTTACATCCAAGAACTGCTCTCTCGTCAGCACTCACTGGGCCGACGATACGCACGCGCTCGCGGCTGGGACAGCGAAGCGGCTCATGGCAGACGGACCGGCCGACTGGTTCTTCATCACCGTGGACATCAGCTTCGGCGCCGCCTTGCAGCGGGACGCAACGCAAGTCATCGAACGCGCAGGCGGCAAGGTACTAGGGTCGACAAAACATCCACCGAATAATCCGGATTTCGCGTCTCAATTGCTCCAAGCGCAGGCATCGGGAGCCCGTTATATCGGGCTTGCAAGCGTTGGCGGCGATCTCGTCAACCTACTGAAACAGGCAAAGGAGTTCGGGATTGGTCAGGACGGCAAGCAGTCCCTCATCGCGTTTCTTGTCTATATCACCGACATTCACTCGCTCGGATTGCAGGTCTCTCAGGGTCTCACAGTCACGAGTGGATTTTACTGGGATCAGAGTGAGGCCGCACGTACATTCGCAAAGCGCTTCTTCGCCAAACGTCAGGCGATGCCAACGAAAGATCAGGCCGAGATCTATGCCGCCGTGACCCACTATCTTAAGGCGGTGGATGCCGCAAAAACAGACGAGGCTTCCGCCGTTAATCGCCAAATGCGCGAGATGCCGCTGGACTACTTCGGCACGCCAGCATCTCTTCGAGGCGACGGGCGCCTGCTTTATGACCTGGGTCTATACCGCGTTAAATCTCCTTCCGCGAGCAAGTCTCCATGGGACTACTATGAACGTATCGGAACGATATCACGAACCGACGCTTTCCTCGACGCAGCCCCGGGCTGTACTGAACAATGATGCTTGATCCCTGCAGCCCTTGTGTCCGGTGTTCGATGCCAAGCCGGCAATGCGGCAGTTACGCCGTCGATTTGCGTGTGTGTGAGATATCTTCCGACTCAACGGCATATCCCAATCTAGACGACCAGTTTGTCATTCGGCCTTATAGTTGCGGTTTGTAAGTCAAGTCCACGTCGCATGCAACGACCGCCACTGTGATCGCAGCCGCCCTGGCGCAAACTTGGCGGGGCGACGCATCACCACTCGCGTACCGATCCCCTCTCCGTGCTCCGCGTCAACACTTCGACTGCGGATAGGCCGCGAGAGGCGTAACAAAATGGCAACGCCTCTCCGGCCTGTCTCCTAGGCGATAATGTTAGGCCGCCTCGACACGCGTTCTGTGCACCTCGGCTGGAGGAAGATTGGATGCCTCTCGGTTCATGGTGAAATCAAAGGTAATTTCAGCGCACGACGCGTTCAGTCCCCGGGCGTGGATCTTCGCAGGATCGGAGATGCGTCGGACCGCCGGAATGAGACCATCTCGCGTCGCAAACGCAAAGTCGTCATGGAGGTATTCATCTCCATCGATGTTGATCTGAGTCGTCAGCTTCCGAAAACCAGGAGCAGATACGAAGAAGTGGATGTGCGCAGGCCGTTGGCCATGGCGCCCCAAGCGATCAAGAAGCTGCTGGGTCGGTCCGCCGGGCGGGCACCCATATCCCTTGGGAAGAATCGATCGGAACTCGTATCGGCCGTCAGCACCGGCTTCGATCCTTCGGCGAAGATTATACTTTGACTGAGACGGATCAAAGAACGAGTAGCTGCCCAAGGTATTCGCATGCCACACATCCACGATGGCCCCTTCAATAGGCTCGCCGTGGACGTCGAGAACTCGACCATCCATGAACAGGACCTCTCCCTGTTCGGTGCCATCATCGAGCCGGGCTTCGGTCTTGAAAAGCGGCGCCCCGGCAACATACAAAGGGCCCTCGATTGTTCGCGGCGTGCCGTTCTCAAGGCCAGCTTTCCGCTCCGCCTCATCCATCCGCATATCCAGAAATGCTTCAAGACCAAGGCCGGCGATCACAAGGCCAACCTCGTTCGCTTGACCGAGCGAGGTCACATAACTC
This sequence comes from Bradyrhizobium uaiense, assembly GCF_010811875.1. GTDB lineage: Bacteria > Pseudomonadota > Alphaproteobacteria > Rhizobiales > Xanthobacteraceae > Bradyrhizobium > Bradyrhizobium uaiense. The sequence goes on along the minus strand of NZ_VKHP01000100.1, from coordinate 23,786 downwards.
GCAGCAGACCAGAGCTCGTCCGGCTGGATATCGAAGTCTTCGATTGTTTGAAATAGGTCGGACAATAGGCGGCCGACAATCCGCTTGAAGCGAACATCACCATTGTTGTGATCTAGACCAGCACTTTTTTTCAAAAGCTCGCGGACATTGGCCGTGGCCAATAGGTTATCGGACATCGTTCCTCCTTGGAGTCTCACATTATGAATGATCGAGCTCCCGACAGAAGCGTTTGTCTCCCTGGTATCCTTTTAGAGGCAGCCCTTCTGTGGGAGCCGATCCGCAACCATGAACCGGTTGGCATGAAAGTGAAGGTATCAGGTCATACCCATGCGATCATCGATCGCAGCGGTGCAGGCTGTAAATAACCGCACGATACCACGATCATGCACGCGGATAATTGGATCGTGGTCCTACAGTGATCCGAGGTTTTCCATCTCCAAATTATCATACCCAAGACGATCCCCGTCCATGGCGCGACGTGTTTGGGGATGTGATCGGCGATCGATCCTCAGTCATTGATCCACCCAATACGTGAGCCACAATTCATGCCTGTGATGCGGGACACCTACGCTCCTGGGAGACTCTACTCGTCATAGGCGTACTCGAGCTTGCAGGATCGTTCCGTCCTTTGTCACGGTTTGTCAGTCTAGCCTGCTTGAAAGGTGGCAGGCACCTGACATGCGTCGAGGGCCGCAGCGGGCCGAACCGACCATGATGGTACACTCAGAAAGACAGGTCTCAGTTCTACCGAGCGGCTTGGAGCGCTCTACGTTCAGATATGACGACTCCAACCCCGAGGCATTGTTCAATTGGACAATACTATCTCGCATTCCAAGGTGCGCGCGTGCGGGTCGCACTTCCTGGTCATCGCGCCGAAACTGAGATTTCCGAGAACGACACATGACAACAACGAATGAAGCTCACCTTGGCCGACAGTACCTGCTCGTAATCGGCATACTTACTCTGGCGGCTTCACTACGTGCGCCATTCACCCTCATCGGACCACTTCTTGACGATATTCAGCAGTCATTACAACTCAGCACCGTGCAGGCGGGCGCCCTTACGACAATTCCGCTGTTGATGTTTGCCTTCGTGTCTCCCGCTGCGGCGGCCCTTTCCGCTCGTGTCGGCCTCGAGAAAGCAGCTCTGATCTCGTTGTCCACGATCTTAGTCGGAATTGCGCTGCGGCTAACCGGGCAATCGGCTTCCCTGTACTTCGGTACGGCAGCGATCGGAGCGGGCATTGCTGTTGGTAACGTGATTCTTCCCGGATTTCTCAAGAGGAGTTTTCCGGACCGCATTCCTCAGATGACCACGGTCTACGTTCTTACGATGACGGTGAGCGCAGCCGTGGCTTCTGCTCTTGCCATTCCATTAGCTGTTGCGAGCGGGTGGGGATGGCGCTTTAGTCTGGGAATTGTTGCCGTACTTCCCGTACTGAGCCTCGTTGTGTGGCTCTTCCAGACCTCGTCAGCGCGACGCGCCCAAGGCTCCCTGCTGCCCGCAACAGGTCCTTCGGCGATCTGGAGAAATTTGCTTGCCTGGCAAGTAACGGCCTATTTGGGACTGACCGTTCTGACGTTCTACGTCGCCGTCGCCTGGCTGCCTGCGATCCTGGCAATGTCAGGTTTCTCCGCTACGGCTTCGGGTAACATTCATGGCTTGATGCATCTGTCCGGCGCAGCCGCTGGGTTGTTGATCATGCCCTTGATTAGCCGATTCAGCGATCAGCGCCTCCTGGCATTCCTCTGCCCATTGATCGGTGGATTTTCACTCGCCGGTCTAATTGTCGCACCGAATTTCGCGGTCATTTGGATCGCGACGTTTGGATTTGTCATGGGAGCCGCCCTGATACTCAGCCTTGCGTTCATTAGCTTACGTTCGTCCGATGCCAAGCAAGCAGCGACACTTTCGGGACTGGCGCAGTGCGTGGGATATCTGCTGGCGGCTGCGGGTCCACCGTTCGCTGGATTCATTCACGACCTTACCAACGGATGGACGTTGGTGCTCTGGGCTTGTGTCAGCTTGACCATCATCCAGGGTTTCGTCGGCCTATTCGTCGGATCGAGGAGACAGATAGACTAAGAAGCACATGCGTCACAGACCGCTGTGCGTTTTCTAATCAGGCTCGATCAGATCCTGTATCTTTCGAACTGCTCGGCAGGTCGCCATCGACATTGATCGCAGCCGCTCACATGTAGTCAACTTCTCCGGGGCTTACGGTGTTCCGCCTTGCGCCGCACCCCGCGGAAGCCGATGCTCCTCGTACGCCCGAAGGCGTCCGCCACAACTTCCAGCAGGATTCTGCTCACGGCTTTGGCCTGCCCCTTTTTTATGTTGGCTATTCCCAGCACAAATCCAGGATTGGCTTTCCGCTTGTTCGTCCACCAGATAGACAGTGGCATCGGCGCGATCCCCCTGGCGAGCGCCTTCTTTGAAAGAGCCAGATCGTCGGTTCCTTTGGGAAGGTGGAGTAATAAAGCGAGGCCGCCCATCGCGTCAGAGACGAGCTCTTCCGGGAGGCATGCACGGAGCGCGTCGCGACGCTCCCGATAGAGGCTCTTCATATGCCGAAGGTGTCGAAGATAGTGCCCGTCTGCTAGAACTCGTGCAAGGGCGAGTTGGGTTGTTGAATTTGGTGCCGGCTGAAGACAAGCCGCGACTTCTCCAAAGCGCTCCGCTAACGACAATGGCGCGACCAAGAACCCAAGCCCCAGCGTCGGACTCAACGTTTTGCTGAAACTACCAATGTGGACTACTCTACCGTCAGGGTCGCCGGCGGCCAGCGCTGGAGCGGCCCTCCCGCCGAGTTGCAGCTCGCTCAGATAATCATCTTCGATGATCCAAGCTCCGGATCGCTCTGCCCACCGAAGAAGAGCGTCACGCCGATCTTGCGAAAGCACAACGCCAGTGGGCGCTTGCTGTCCTGGCGTTACGATCGCCATCGCGGCATTAGGCGCCCGTCGGACACCTAGTTCGACGACAATTCCTTGATCGTCCACTGGCACGTCCACCGGCATTACATCATCCAGTTGAAGGCCCATTCGAGTAATCGGGTAGCCGGGCTCCTCCAGCCAGGCCGACTTTCCGTACACTTTCAACGTTCGCATTGCGAGGGCGAGGCCGTTACGATATCCACCAGTAATGATTATCTGGTCAGGTACGCAACGAATTCCACGTGCAATTGCAACGTAACTAGCAATCTGCGCGCGCAATTCAGGATTTCCGCGGGGGTCGTGGAGACCGACCGGCGCCATCGCGTCGTCCCGCACGGCCCGCGCTCTAATTCTCGCCCACAGCTTGGCGGGGAACGCGTCTTGTGCCGGAACGCCCATCTGAAAGGGGAGCGGATTTCGATAGTAGCTCGGCGCAAGTCCATCTAGCGGTGGCCTGATATTAGTTTTAATAGGTTCAGTCGGCCGAACAAATTCGGCAGCCACGCGTGTTCCCGAAGCGCTCGACGCCACGACGAGGCTCTCGTCGGCCAATCTCTCATACGCTGCCTTGACCGTACCGCGCGCTACTCCGAGTTGGGCGGCCATGTCTAACCAAGACGGAAGCCGAGCTCCGGGCTTGAGTCTGCCTTCGACGATTGCGGTTCGCAGTATTCCGGATATTTGTTCGACCAGGGGCATCGACCTGGATCGATCGACTTCCAGTTCGAACCTTGGATTTCTCGTTGGTACAGCCATTTCCACATTCCTTGGGTCTAGGGCTTTGTAGCGCACACTCGTATAAAGCGGGTTATGGTCAGACTGGGCAGTCATGTCGAGCGTCAAGCTGGCGCCTCGGAACGGCGCTGCCAGTCTAGACCCACAGCGCACGCCAAAGCGTTGGTTCGATCTCTGTGTCGACTTGCTGATGGCCGGTGGCATTATCCTCAACGAGCCCATCCACTCGACGCACGCGCTGCTACCAATCGGGTAGCTATACTCATCAGACGTCCTTTGTCGCGGCGACCAGGGATCGAGGATTGGGGACGATGTACACTAGTGGCCGCAATTCCTCTGCAAGTGCCGCAATCGCGCTGGCGCTGTTGCACCTTCAATCCGCTACACCGTCACAATTTCGAATACCCAGAACCGACGGAGACTAATGATGACGCCGAAGCACGTCGTCAGCGTACGCGCGTTCGCGCGGCGACGACGGATCGTCGCATCCGCAATCGCGTACGGACTTTCGTTGGCTGTCCGTTTCACCCCTGCGACCGGCGAAGAAGTGAAAATTCAGCCGCAATTCCTGCAAAGAGCGCATCCGGCGATATCCAATCTAACGGACAACGGCACTGCGCTTGCCTCCGCCGAAGTGGGTCGTTCGAATGCTGCTGAATCGTCTTTCTTTCATCATCTTTGGCCGCCGCGGGTCTCATCTAGGTCGGGGTGGCCCTTCCCCCTGGGATCCGGCGATTTCACTTTTCTATCGCGTGGTCGTGCGACGATGTTTGTCGATGATGGCTGGATAGACCGGTAACAAAGAAAGCGAGCGACGATGACTGCCGCCGTTCAACCATCTCCGCTTGAGTCCGATCCTGCTGCGCGCGAGACCGCTTTGGGCGTAGTTGCGCTGGCCGCGACGCTGCTGTTTGCTCATGGCCAAACCACGGAGCGGACCGTAGTTGCCGCAGAACGCCTCGGCAGCGCTCTGGGCCTGCCGGCGAGGGTGCTACCGGATTGGGACAAACTCACCGTTGAACTCGAAGGCACGTCCTTGTCACGGATCGTGGCCACAAAGCCACTGGGCGTCGATATGAACCGGGTGCTGGCTATCACAACGGTTGTAGACCGGTTGTGCGACGGAATGCTGTCCATTGAAGAGGCAAGGGCCGCACTGTTGTTGGCCGGAAGCTTGCCGCCAATATCTACACTACAGTTTGCTTTATTCGCAGCCATTGGAGCGGCATCGCTCGGGGTTATCTTCGGCGCACTCGACAGCACCAGCCTGGTCCTGATTGGGACGAGTGCCGCCCTCGGCGCGCTGGTGCGCCGTCGGTTGTCGATCTTCAGCAATCCGTTCGTTCAGCCGCTTTGTGCAGCCCTCATCGCCAGCATCATAGCGGCCATCTCCACTGTCAGCCTGCGTGAGCCGATCGCCACCGCCCTTGTTGCCTTCTGTCCCTCCATGGTGCTGGTACCTGGTCCGCATCTTCTTAACGGTGCGATCGATCTGGTGCGCACTCGGACTGCACTTGGCATCGCACGCCTGACATACGCCGGCACAATCGTGCTCATGATCTGCTTTGGCCTGCTATTGGGCTTCACGGTTAGCGGCCCTATCCAAGCGGCAAGGCCATCCCTCCCCGTGCCCCTCTTGGCGGACGTAGTTGCAGCAGGATGTGCCGTCGCGTCCTTCGGCACTTTGTTCTCGATGCCTTGGCGCATGCTTCCCTTACCCGTTGCAGCGGGCATGATCGGACATGCGGCACGCTGGTCTCTAATCTCCCTCGCGGGCGCGAATGTCGCGACCGGAGCGCTCGTCGCCTGCGTTCTGGTCAGCGTCATTGTCACACCAGTCGTTGACCGCTTTCATCTTCCCTTTGCTGCGCTCGGCTTTTCAGCCGTTGTTTCGATGATACCAGGCTTCTTCTTATTTGAAGCAGCGAGGGCCCTCGTCGAACTTGTTTCGCTCGGGCCGCACGCGCCGACAGTTCTGCTAACCAACATCGCCGCAAATGGCGCCACGGCATTTCTAGTCATACTGGCGATGACCTTCGGGTTGATCCTCCCACGCATAATACTTGAAGACCGTTCGCAATAAGAGAAGCGTGGCCCAAGGCGTCCCCGTCAATCTCGATGGTTTGTTCGGCACCAATGCGCTGAGGCTGTCCGCCAAGTACTTTAAATCAGATCGCAATGGCAGCATGAGAGGATGATGAGAAGCATGACCAATCTTGGTGACAAGCCTGCAGCAGCAGCTATCGAAATCCGGCCGATGGAACAGGCTGATCTGCCAGAACTACTCCGTCTGATGCATGCAATCGTCGCTTACGAGCGAGGAAGCAACTTCAATTTGGACGAACAGGAGCTCATGCGGCGCGGCTTTGGTAACCGACCGGAGTTCGGAGCCTTCGTCGCAGATGGCGGCGATCGTCGCTTGACGGGGATGGCAGTTCACTACGAAATCCCCTTCATGCATTCGCTTCAGCCGCTTCTCATGATGAAATGGCTATTTGTAGATCCAGAGTACCGCGGAACGGGTATAGGCAAGCTCCTTTTTCAGCGCATGGCTGTGCACGCCAAGTCGATCGGTCACGACAAGTTCTGTTGGTTCGTCCTCAAAGACAACGCCAACGCTCAAGCGTTCTACCGTAGCGTTGGTGCGACTCCCGATCCTGAGTGGGATCGATGGATGATTTCAGCTCCTGCTTTGACTGAACTGACGCGCTAGGTCTAAGTGCGCTCGATGGAGCTTTCATAGACAAGACATCCGCGCCCAAGCGAGATCATCAGTCCAGAATAAATTCTTCTCGGACACGCCAAGTTATGAAGATCCCGCTCACGTTCGACATGCGATCTCTGAGAAGCGGGCGCGGCAACTAAAACTGATCGACCGTGATCTCTGAGAGATATGCTTTGATATCCATGTAACGGCCGGACAACATCGAGAACATTACTTTGACGCACCGACGTTTTTGCATTGTCTCGCCGACGCTTTTCATTTGTCCTGCTGCCTCTAGCGCACGCCAGCATTTTCTGTGTGGTGCGGCAACCGAAGTGATCGGCAAGAGCATGCCGGCCACTGACGATTTGGAGGGGGCGAATGAGCTTAAAGACGATACTGCGTGCCGCCACACTATTGGCTGCAGGCGCCACGTTCACGAATGCGCATGCGTACGAGTTTGGTTTTCCTGGCTTCGCGCAGCCACCTGGCCTCACGATCGGAGCAAGCGCCGGTGCTCCACCGCCGGGCATCTATTCGTTCAACCAGGTTTTCACCATCCAAGGCAATTTGACAGGTCCCGGAAACACGTTACTCAACCCAACCGGTACGAAAACCGGCGTACAGGCCGCCATCGAGGCAAACGGCTTTCTGTTTGTGCCCGGCTGGACCTTTCTTGGCGGAACCTACGATGCTGTGCTTGTACAGCCGTTCATCATGGACAGCGTAGGCAGCCCGGTGAACGCGCAGGCCGCGGGCATGCACAACACCTACATCGTACCGGTGGAGCTCAGTTGGAAGCTGGGCGACAGCGGTTTCTTCGTCAAATCGGGCCTCGGAATGTATGTTCCCGACGGAACTAAGACTGGCATAAATGGACTCGGCAACGTCGGCAATCCATGGTGGACGTTTCAGCCTGAGTTGATCGTTTCCTACCTGAAGGACGGCTGGAATCTTACTGCTTTCCTCTACGACGAGCTCAACACCAGGAGCACAGTCACGAGCTACCAAAGCGGCGACGTCTTCCACGCCGAGTTTACCGCCGCCAAGACGATCGGCAATTGGACGGTTGGGCCGGTCGCCTACTATGTTGGCCAGGTCACCGACGACAAGTCCAGTGCGTTCTACAATGGCGCCGTTAACGTCAATCGATATAACAAGTGGGCGGTAGGAGGCATGGTCGGCTACAACTTCGGGCCAGCAGCACTGACGGTCTGGGCCTTTGAAGACGTATCTGCGAATGCTTCGCGCGGCACGCCTCTCGCCGGCATTGATTCTGCAACCGTGTCAAAGGGCGCGAGCGTGTTTGCGAATTTGAGCTTCCGGCTCTGGGGGCCAGATGCCCCCTCAACTCCAACCCAGCCCAAATTCCACAAGTGAGCAGTGATTTGAAGGAAGCGCCCGCGTAGCGCCGACCGAGTGCAAAACAAGAGGATTGCAAAAATCGGTGCCAGCGTCGCCAAGCAGGCAGTCCACTAGCAATTGTCGTCGAGTGTGTCTTCTCCCTGAACTGCCCGCCTTGGCTCTTCATCGAGCGTGGCGGGCATTTTTTTGAGTCCTGCACGCTCAAGGGACGTTGGGGGCGTGCGCCTGGCAGCGCTCGCGGCGCACCAACACACTAGCCCAAAAGTCGTGCGCGCTTGTGCGCTGCGCCAAAATCACGAAGAGGGCCCGCGGGGACGATACCCGCTGGGTTGATGGAGCGGTGGCTCTGGTAGTAGTGGCGCTTGATGTGCTCGAAGTTCACGGTCGATGCGATTCCGGGCCACTGGTAGACATCGCGGGTGTAGCCCGAAAGGTTGGGGTAGTCGGCAATAGCTCTAATATTGCACTTGAAGTGGCCAAAATAAGCGATGTCGAACCTGATTAGCGTCGTGAAGAGCCGGATGTCAGCTTCGGTCAAACGATTGCCGAAAAGGAACCGGCTGTCCGCAAGGCGCTCTTCGAGCCAATCCAATGTCTCAAACAGCGGAACAATGGCTTCGTCGTAGGCGGTCTGTGTGGTCGCGAATCCGGCCTTGTAGACACCGTTGTTAAGTGTGTCATAGATTCTGGCATTCACAGTATCGATTTGCGATCGAAGCTCAAGCGGATAGAAATCATCCGGCCTGGCACCGAGGTGATCGAACGCAGAATTCATCATCCGAACGATCTCGGACGACTCATTGCTAACGATAGTGCCCTGTTCGATGTCCCACAGCACTGGAACGGTAGCCCGACCGGTGTACTGGCTGTTAGCGATCGTGTAGACCTGATGTAGAAACGCTGCCCCGTTGACATGATCGGCTATCACTCCCGGGCCTGTCGCGAAACTCCAGCCTTGCTCAGCCATTAGCCAATTTACGACGGATACGGAGATCTTGCCTTCAAGACCCTTGAGCGCCCTCATGATCAGTGTTCGATGAGCCCACGGACAAGCAAGACTGACGTATAGGTGGTATCGATCCGCCCCGGCCTTAAAGCCGCCAACACCGCTTGGCCCAGGCTTACCGTCTGCGGTAATCCAGTTCCGGAATGCTGCGTCCTGCCGCACGAATGAGCCGCCGGTTGCGCTGGTGTCATACCAGGTGTCACGCCATTCACCTTCAACCAACAGTCCCATACTGTCCTCCGAGCATGATCAGCTCGCGTCGCTACGTGTTCAGGGGACTCTCGACGGCATCGGCCGCGAGATCTCAGCGATTGCGAAAGAACTCTTACGATCGATCTTTTCTCGATTGCTGATCTGCAAATCGACAAAGAGTATCGATGATCCGAATAGTCGGCGTTCCTCGCCCAAGTCGTGCGTCCTAATCAGACCGACGCACGCAGTAACGGCTCGATGCCTCTACGTCAACCACACCGTGTTCTCGCATCCCTTGCGGAGCATCTTCGCGTACGGACATACCCGCTCGGTTTCTCTGATCAACTCCTGAGCGATCGTGCGATCAACCCCGGGTAGGGTGACCTCCGTATCGACCTTGAGCAGAAACAATCCGTCTGAGGGGTCTCTACCGAACGTTACGCTCACTTGGACGGAGGACTCCCGGATCGAAATCTTGCCCTTCGAAGCGATCAGATTGAGCGCACCATGAAAGCAAGCAGCAAAACCGGCCGCAAGCAGCTGCTCGGGGTTTGTTCCACCCCCGGGACCGCCCAGCTCCGGGGAAGGCGAAGATCAACGCATAACGCGCCATCATCGGACCGGGCGATGCCCGAAGCGCGTCCGTGACGCGCCTCACCACCGGTCAAAGTAACCCTGGCTGTATAGAGTGGATAGGCGTTTTCACCAGTGTATTTATCGAGAAGGCTGATCGGTGGTGCCTGAATCGTGCCCATGTCACTCACGTCCATCGTTAAGGAAGGTTCTGATCACGAAGCCGGCTTTTGGCAGAACTGATAACGCCCTCTACCGCTTCTGGAAGCGTTCGATGCGCTCGCCAGGGGGATGGCCAGGCCAGTTAATCACCCCATTTTGAAGCGCCGGCGCCGCAAACAGGCGTTCACTATATCCGGCCACTCTCGAGCAGTCCTTCCACATCCAATTGTAGCCAAGATAAAGAAGACGAAAGAGACTTACGCCCCAAAAGATATCGGCCAGAGTAAAACGATCGGGGATCAACCACTCACCTGCGCTATCGGCCAACCTTCGATCCAACTCCACGATAGTGCTGTAGGTTGACTCGATGATGGCCCGCATGTTCGCCGGCTTCGCAATGAATTCACGCCCTGCTTCTTCCTTAATTATCTTCTGCCCGTAAGCTTCACGAAGATTGGAGTCCGCTGGTAACTGCGCCAGGCGCTTGCGGACCAGCTCGATCTTCTTACTATGAGCGTCCTGCATTCCAACGCGGATCATCTCAGGCCGATCATCGCCATCCGGGTTCGCGCCATAGAATAACCCGGCATGTGGTATTGCGTCGACGATTGCGATTTCGTTCCAAGTCCTGTTTTGCCACTGTAACGGAACCAATGCCCCTTCACTCAAGATATCGAGATAGGCTGCAATTACTCGAGAATCGGCGACCACTTCTCCTTTCTTGTGATCGACGAGTGTCGGTACCGCTAACGGATCAAATCCCTCATTCTCAACACTCGAGCTTCCAGAATAGCCCTTCACGAATGGACGGCTGCGCGCGATGGCCGACGCCATGCGGAGCTTCACGTACTCCGCCGAATAGTTCTCGCTCAACGGAGGCATAATGACCAATTCGCTGCTGGCAAATGGAGCTCCAATTTGGAACAGCGCCGCGCGAATTTTCTGAGAGCAAATTGACATCGTGAAATGAAACAGCTCGAGCCGTGGCGTCGGTGACTTACCGTCCCACGGCTTCGGATGTACGTTGCCGCTCGAAACAATAGACCTTCGCTCCGGGTCTCCGATTGCGAGACTCCGCGCATGCGCGGCCAACGTATCAATAGATGGTCGGACGTCGATGGTCATATCATTTCCTGGAATGTTCGAGTGCAGCGCTCACACATCTACCGCCGGTAGATTAAGGACGGGCCGCCGCACTTGAAGCCACGCATTCTAGGACCAAGCGTCCAAGATATCGGACGATCCTTCACGAAGACGAAGGCCATCGCGCACCATCGTCCTAGTCCTCGAACGATGCGTCCGACAACACGCGGCTTCCCGCCCCGCCCGGCGTGCATTTACGTCTGAAGTGGCGATCAGCTGCCGCACTAAACCTCGTTAGACGGCTGACTTCTCAACAGCCTTGGAGTTAAGAAATGACGTGTCTCTTGGTAATTGAAGCTAGTCCACGCTTTGAACACTCCGCTTCCCGCCTTTTGACTGCTCAGTTTGTGGAGAAATGGACCCGCCGGCACCCGAAGGCTTCAGTCATTAATCGCGACCTTGCGCGGTCAAACCTACAGTTTGTGGACCTTCCATGGATCGGTGCCGCCTTTACCCCGCCGGATCTACATTCACCAGAAGTCGCCGCGAACCTGGCAGTATCGAACAAGTTGATTGAAGAACTTAAGGCTGCGGACCACATCGTCATCGGAACGCCGATGTACAATTTCTCCATTCCGGCGATCCTTAAAGCGTACATCGACCAGGTCGTACGTGTCGGTGTTACGGTCTCAACCACCTATGAAGGCTTGTTGAAAGGTAAGCAAGCGACCGTGATTCTTACGACTGGTGGCGACTTTTCTCCGGGGGCGCCTTTCGCATCAGCCAACGTCGCCAGCTCGTATCTCAAGCAGATCCTCGGATTTATAGGCATCACCGATGTAAACATCGTTCTTGCCGTCAAGACTCTCGCCGTCGATCAAGGCGAGACAACCCTTGCTGACTTTGCCAAACGGCTCGATGCCGAATTAGCTGCGGCCGCGGCCTAGCTGGGCGAAAGCCTGGCCTTAGTCCCTGAGGTAGACACTCTTGAAGGATAGATCCGGCCGCCCGCGTCTGCACCCCGTGCAGCCTCGGGAGACGCTCAGGGCGACCGGATCGAAAGCGTGGGCCGCCGTTCAATACTTTAGACGGTGCGTTTAACCGCAGGCCTCTTTCCAACGAGTAGCAAACGCCCCGAACATGGATTTGAGAATTGGGCGCTCTCGACAATGAGGCGGGAACGCTCAATCGATGGATCGGCGCCTGCTCGTGACCCAATATCTGCTGGTATCGTCAGGTCCACAATTGCCTAGTGCCGTTCGATTCTGACTCTTGCAAAATGGAGCATCAACACGATGAACGTCCAGATCACCGAAAAGGATCGCTTTGAGCAAACACCGTATAGCATGTGGCTGCAGACGGACGTGCTGCACACGCTTCAAAGAACGGTAAGCGACCATCCTGGCGAGTATTCGTTTATTATCAACTGCCAAGTAATGGAACTCTACTGGGCGCTCATTGTTCGCGAACTTCAAACGGCTCAAAGCAGTCTTCGACAGAATGACCTAGCGAAGGCGCAGCAAGCCCTGCAGCGGGTGATCGACGCGCATGAACCGCTCAATGCCACGTGGCGGTCCCTGTCATGGCTAACCCCTGCTGACCTCCTTCCGATGCTGGGTGCGGCCGGAGCTACATTTGGTCGCGACACCGCCCTTCAAGGTTGGACATACAGGCACATGGTCTACCTGTTTGGGATAAAGCAGGTTGAGCATTTGGAGCACTTCAAGCCGCAGCCGCGCAGATGGCAGCAGCTGAACGAAGCACTTAACGCGCCAAGCGTTTACGACGACGTACTGGCGTTCCTGCACCGTGAAGCTCTTCCTATTCCTCCAGCGCAGTTCCAGCGCGACTTCGCTCAACCCTACAAGCCTAGCCCCGAGGTCGAACGTGCGTGGCAGATTGCCTATGACCAGCGGCCCGACCTCAAGAACTTAGGGGAGAAGCTCGCTGACATTGCCGAGGAGTTCACAGCTTGGAAGTATCGCCACCTGATGCTGACCCGACGCACGTTGGGCTCGCGGAACGCGTATTTCGGCGTGTCCGGAATTGAGTGGCTGACACCCACGCTCGAAGAGATTCCGTTTCCAGAACTATTTTCCGCCAGGACGTTCATCGGCGATCCTCCAGCCGGCTGCCCCGTCGGCAAGGCCAAGGATTGACCAGACCGCTTGAGTTGAGGGGAATAGCCATGTCCGCTGTTCCCTTCAAATTACTTGATCTTATCGAGCGCTACGCACCGCCGTTGAATGCCTGGTTTGGAATAGCCGAAGATCGATTCAGCAGCTCAAAGCAAGTCGCAGATGCGCCAGCCACCAGTAACCCTTCTAGGATGCGAGGCCGCCATTGTCGCAAGTGCTTCGCCAACGACCGGCATTGCTACCGCCCGCTTCGCTGACACAATGGATCGCAGGTACAAGTGAATGCTCATCTGGGCACGCCAAATCAAAGCTGCGCGTTGTCTTGTTGGATGGCAGCAGTTCGAGTTGGCAGTCGCCGCCGGAGTTGGCATCGCTACTATCCGCCGGATTGAGAGAATGACCGGCGCCATCAACGCTCAGTTTGAGACGGTCGAAAAGATCCGACGCGCGCTGGAAGGCGCCGGTGTTCAGTTTATTGGTGAGCCGTCGCCAGGCGTGTGTCTTCGACCCAAATGAACGACCATCGCTTCTTCTGACTAGGCCGTCGATCAGCGGTCAGATCACGCTATTAATGACCATATTTGAGCTCGAGAGCAAGTTTCTGAAACTGCACCACAGCATTGACCACCTCGTGATCCTCGCCGCCACGACCTACGATCTGCAGGCCTGCCGGCAAGGCATCCGCGCTACGTGGTAACGGAAGAGTTGCTGCGGGATATCCAACGAGATTGAACGGCGCTGTGTAGGTCATGAGTGCTTTTCGGATGTCGCCCCGCCACGCTCCGATCTGAACATCGTTGGCTCCTATCAAAGGGGCAGGACAAGGACACGTCGGCAGAATGAGAAGATCGACTTGCTCAAAGAGCAGCGCCATCTTCTTCGCAAATCTCTGCCTCGCCTCTTGAGCCCTGGCGAAATCGTCGATACTGAGCATACGGGCGCGCTCAAGCCTCGCGGCCGTTTCCCTGCCGTAGCTTTCAGAAATAAGTTGCGAGGAGTTGCGCGAAAAATGCGTCATACCTCCCTCCGCTAGCACCAGGCTAGCAAAGATCGAATAAGCCTCGTCAACGCGTACGTTGACCTCGACAACTCGATGGTTGCGCCGCAGCGCTTCAGTGAAAGTAGAAAGGTCTCTCGCAATATCCCGGTCTACTGGGACATCGCTTGGCACGGAAAGGATACCAATCGTTCCCTTCACTTTGGCGTCGCGTCCGCTGACGTGCAGTTGCGGTTTGATGCCTAATGCCCGAGCAAATATGGTGAGATCCTCAGCGTTTCCGCAAATCAGACCGACATGATCGAGCGTGGGAGCGAGCGGAAATACCCCCTCGGTTGGGAGAGCGCCGTACGTCGGCTTTAGCCCTATCACCCCACAAAGTGCGGCCGGAATTCGAACTGAGCCTCCGGTATCGGTACCGATGCTGGCTGGGACCACGCCGTAGGCGACCGCAACGGCCGACCCTCCGCTCGAACCGCCCGGAATACGCTTTGGGTCCTGTGGATGGCGCGTACTTCCGAACGTGTCACTTGATGTGGTGACACCCCAGGCAAATTCGTGGGTCGTCGTCTTGCCAATGATAACAGCACCGGCTTTCCGCAGATGTCGCACTACTCGCGCATCGGCCTTGGGGAGGTTACCGATGTAAGCGGCTGATCCATAACGGGTCTCTATGTCAGCGGTATCGATAACGTCCTTTACAGCGATTGGAATCCCCTCAAGCTCTCTCGCCGCGCCTTTCGCGTACCGCTGGTCACTTTCTGTTGCAGAACAGATCGCATCTTCGTCGATCGTGGCAAACGCATTCAATTCTGTTGCGCTGCGCCTCGCTTTTTCAAGAGCAGCCTGCACGAGTTGAGCCGAAGTTACCGTGCCAGCCTTCAGCCCAGCGAGCATCTCGACGATGGATGACGAAGTCATCCTCGTTCACCACACGCTTCTCAGCAGAGTATCGAGCTTCCGATCGGCGTCCTCTCCAAGATCTGCGACCTCTCTCTTGTAGTTCGTCCGCAGAAGATCGGCGATCTCTGGAAGCGCCGAGAGACCTATGTCAAATGATCGTAGTCGATTGGGTAGCCCAAGGCACGAAACGAGCCGCTCTATCCTCGCGGCCAGCGCTAGCCCCGGATTAGCTTCCCCTGGCGCGTTGAATAGCTGTAGCTTGCTGCCATATCGCGCTTCACAGCTCCGAATGACTGGCGCGAGGGTTATGCATGAAGTTACGCTATGCGGAAATCCAAACGTACCACCCAAAATGTGGCCAATCCGATGACTGAGACCGTAGACGACGGATGCCGGATAAAAATAGCATTGCCACGCCGCCAGTTGGAGTTGCAGCAAATCGTCCAGACGGATCGCTCCTCTTTGAACGGCTTCGTCAGTTTCCAGGTCGCTTGGCCAACGCTCCAGCACGTCGAAGAACTTGTTGGCGCCGGCCGCCGCCATGATTGCGTGGGGGTGATCGACGTCAACCTGGCGCATGCCTTCAATGGCGTGATCGAGCCCTTTGATGGCAGATGATAGGAGTAACGCGCGGGGCGTATGAACAAGGAGGCTCGGGTCCATCAGCACAATCTTCGGAACAGTCGCGCGCTCAGCGTAGCTTCGCTTGAACGGCCGCACGCCGGACGTCTCTGTGACGCCGAAATAGTGGGAGAATTCGGATCCGGAGAGGGTCGTCGGTAGAGCGACGATCGGAAGATGATGTCCATGGCGAAGCCAATGAAAGTGCGAAACAGCCTTAGCCGCATCCAATACTGAACCGCCGCCATAAGCGATTATCGACCGGGCGCCCGCACGGATGCATCGGTCGAGCGCTCTCTCGATTGCCGTATCGGGAGCATGGGGTGGGAAATCGGAGTGAACCCCGGAGACATCATGAAGTTGCGGAAGAATGACGCGAGTGGTCGAGAACAGCAGCGGCTCAACCGTAAAAATCATCGGCCGCTCGAGGCCCGCGTCGGCCAGATCCCCAAGGACAGCGTCGACGACACCAACCCCCCATCGCAAGGTATCCTGCGGCAAGCACCGCAGGATAGCCCCGTTACTTGCGTCTTCGGAGCGAAGCGAGCCCGACTTCGGCACGGCGCCAGCTCCTTTAATTCTGAGGAATCGGCACAGGTGCTGGACGCAGCGCGATGTTCCGCTCTATCTCAATGCGACGATCTTCCAAATCCGGCGCCAAGCACAGCTTGGTCCCGAGCTCCTCAACGGATTCATCGATCGTCAGTTGAGTTGGGGTCGAGAGTGCGCAGATGTGTCCATCAGGGTCTCGGAAGTAGAAGAGCTTACTGTAAAGACTGTCGTAAACATTCGAGACGTCTACTTCAGCACGCTTCAGACGCTCGTGCTCATGCGCAAGGGCCGCCTCATTCTCTACCTCCAACGAGAAGTGGTGCGACAGCCCAGTACCCAAACGCCCTGCGGAGTATCCCGGCAGCCCGAAGAAGGTCAGGACCGAGCCAGGCGAGAGGTCGTCGTCACAAGCATAGTAGTAGTGCGTGCCGCCCCGCTCATCCAGATAGTCGGTCTTCTTGATCAATCGAAGACCAACAGTCTCGACGAAGAACTTCTCTGTCCGCTCAGCGTTCGACGAGATCGACGTAATGTGATGGAAACCGCGCAGGGCAAAATCATCCGTAACGGATGGGGTTGGACGCGGCCAGGTCTCGGCAGCCATGAGCACCTCGTCGCGACCGCCGATCAGGTTTTCCTTTGGTTGGGGGCGGAATCCCGATCCCAGCACGGCTTCGTCGTGACCGAATCCAGGTTCAGTGGTCGCGATCTCGATAATCGCGCCATCGGGGTCACGGAAATAAATCGCGTGAAAGTAGTGGCGATTGTAGGGTCCTGTGACATGAACACCCAGATCGGTAAGTCTGCGCTTCCACTTCAAAAGGCCATTTCTTGTCGGCACGTGAAGAGCTAAATGATGGTTCGTACCAGCACCCCATCGCCCTTTCGGATCCCCAACCCGCGGCGACGTTACGCCCGCGGCGACCGCCTCTGCATCCATGAACCCAGCTTGCGGCATCATATAGAAAATCGGATTCCACTCGATGTAGCTGATGGTGTGACCACGCTTGCGCTCACCCTTGAAGGATTGAAACCCGAACGTAATGACTGGCAATCGCGGATCCAAATGATGGACCGTGCGCTTCACGACCGGCAGACCTAGAAACGTCGAATAGAAATGCTCAATTCGACTAAGATTTGCAGCGACGAACACCTGGTTATTGACGCCGCCGATAATCATGTTGTTCATCTTAATCCTCGTGCTCGCTTGCTGCCGCCGATACGGCGTTTCTACCCTTCACTAAGCATGGCAGCGTTACCGACAGACATGAAGATGCTCGCTAGCGGACTTAGCGTTCAATTTGTTGGACGGAGACGAAACGCTCAGGTCGACCGCTTGCCGCCAGCCTTTGAGGGAGCATCTTCCGCAGGTGCCGGCTCGAATGCAGTCACATGCGGTATCTCCAACGCCAGGAAATCGACTAGAGCCCTAACCGCGGGAAGAAGGCCGCGCTTGTACGGGATAAGCGCCGAGAGGCGGGCGTCGGCAGCGATCCAGCGTGGCAGTATCTGCTTCAGCTTTCCCGCCGCAATTTCGTCTCGGCAGATGTACCCTGGCAATGCGGCAATGCCCAAGTTGGCACACGCCGACTCCTTCAGAGCAACAAGGTTATTGCTCTGGAAACGAGGCGCTGTCTGCACGATGCATCTGCGGCCGTTCGGCCCAGTCAATACCAGATTTGAAGAACCCGTCTTTGCGATCGAGATCGTATCATGTTGCGCAATTTCCTCTGGGGTCGCAGGCGCGCCTCTGGCATCCAGATATCCAGGTCCGGCGAACAAGTACCATGGTGCACGTGCGATGGCCCGCTGGACCAAAGACGAATTCTGCAGCGGAGCGGTATGGCCGCGCAGTGCCACGTCGAAGCCATCAGCGATGATATCGACCAGGGCATCAGTGGTAATCTCAACAATCTGCACTTTCGGATACTTCTTAAGAAATATCGGTATGAGATCCTTCAATGCAAACTGGGCTATTTCGACAGCTGTCGTCATTCTGATGACGCCGCTCGGCTCGGTTGCCCTCTGGCGGACTGCCTCCTCCGCAACTTCCGCAGTCTGCAACAGCGTCTGTGCGTAGTGATAGAACTGCGTACCTACTTCGGTCATACCAAAACGGCGCGACGTTCTATTCAGCAAAGTCACGCCTAGCACCCCCTCGAGCTCTCTTATTCGATGGCTCAAGGTGGACTTCGGCAAACCCAACGATCTACTCGCAGAGGTGAAGCCCCCTCTGTCAACCACCTGGACAAAATAGAACACGTCCTTGAGATCAAGCATGGCGCAAAATGATTGATGTATACCTCAAGCCGACGAGCTAACAGTCCACACGCTTAGATCAGCACGTCGGCTTAGGCCACTATAAACACGAGCCAATCTCACCTCAACTGCCATGACTTCCCGCTTGTCTCGCGACAAAAGTAGCTCGTATTCTGCGTTGAACTGAACATCGTTGGAGAGAGCCATGCTTCGTCTTTACGATAGCCTGCTATCTGGAAACTGCTGGAAGGCTCGAATCCTGCTTTCTCAACTGAACCTCGAGTACGAAAGAATTACTCTGGACTTGGTTCGAGGCGATACCCAACAACCGGGTTTCGAAACGATCAGCCGGTTTGCAAGAGTCCCCGTCCTCGTGTTGGAAGACGGGCACCCCATCGTGGAGTCCGGCGCCATACTGATGCATTTGGCGGAAGGAACGCGCTTTCTCCCCGTCGACCTGTATGAGCGGACGGAGGTCCTCAGTTGGCTGTTTTTCGAGCAAGCTGATCTTCAAAAGGCCATCGCGTTCCCACGCGTTTACAATCTTCGCGGCCAAGCATCCCAGATGAAGGATGAGATCGCCTACCGGCAGAAGGACGGATACGGCGCCCTGCAAAAGCTTGAGAATTGGCTTGGCAATCGAAGCTGGCTGGTTGGCAATAGCTACACGATCGCCGATACCTCAGTTTTCGCCTACGTATCCCTAGCGGCAGAGGGCGGGTATCGGATGGATCGATATCCCGAAATTCTCAGATGGCTGGACAACGTACGATCCACCGAAGGCTGGGTACCACTTATCGAAAAGGAGACTACTTCATAGTAGTCCGTACCCAGTCTCCGGGGTGACGTTCTAGCCGTCAAGGAATGTTGCGAATGCCTCCGGCCCGAACTTGTCCAGCGTCATATTGTTCTCAGGCAAGCCATTATCAGCGTAGCCAATGCACATTCCGCACACGACCATGTCGCTTTCAGGAATACCGAGCTCTTCGCGCAGCACTAGGTACTGCAGAGACCAAATCTGTTGAGCAAGCGTATCAAGGCCGCGAGCCTGCGCCGCCAACATTACTGTCTGAAGAAAACCACCGTAGCAGATGAAGCTTGCCGGGACCAAGCGCCGATCCATCGTAAAAATCAGACCAACAGGAGCACCAAAGAACTTAAACTGTCTCGCCACATCGCGGCGGCGACCTTCCTTGTCGCTTCTCTCCACGCCCTGTGCGTCGCCAAGCTGGCCGCGAAACTTGGTGAACCACGACAGATATGGCTCGTGAAGTGGTTCCGGAAAGAACGGATACTCGGGCATCAGCTTATCATGGTTGTCATTGAAATTTTTCACCGCGGCTGCAACGACCCGTTCACGGGCCTTACCAGTCAATACGTAGCATTTCCACGGCTGGGTATTGCTCGAGCTAGGGGCGAACCTAGCTATCGAAAGGATCTCCTTGACCGTTTCGAGAGAAACGGCTTTGTCGGTGAAGCCGCGCTTTGCGCGTCGACCTCTGATAACCTCGTCGATGTAAGAGGAGCTCTTCCCATCGTTCTGCACGTGCCGCTGAAGTTCTAGTGTCATTCGCGTCCCCCGAATATTTGAACTATGACAGAATGGCCGTATAGCCATCTTCGGAGTACAACCGTCGTCTAGGGAAGTAGTCGATCTCAGGACTTACCGTTCGGCAAACTTGAACGATGTAGAAAGTGGCGGCTACGGAAATCTGTCAGCCGGCACCAGGCGCATGAGGATGAGAGGACGCGCTCCAGGCATACCAAGCTCAAGTCGTTTGGGCTTTGCTTTTCGCACAAATCTTGAGCGTCGACTGACTGCAAAGCAGGCACCTGCACGACGAACAGGAATGGAGGCAGCGTTTGAAGTCGCCGAGTGTCAGCACTTACCGCGCGATTGCCTTCAAAGAGTTCGAGCGACTTATTCTCGCGAAGCTCAACTCGCCCATCTCAAGTTTGAGTGGCAGCTTGATTTGGCCGACCAGGTCGGTGCTTCCCGGTTAGGGAATAGGCAATCCCCGCGATCAAAGCCGGATCGATTCCCAATAAACGGAAGCAACTCTCGAATCGAAAGGCGGATCTCCTCGTCATCGCCCATCGCTTTCGTCGCGGCGCTCAGCGGTTTAGCGGCGCGACCCGCGCGCGTGGGGCCGGCGCGCGGTTTTCAGCAATTTCTCTTCAGTCACGTCAATCGCTCTTGGGCAGTTACTCATCCGTTTCGCTAATTGATTGTTGCGTCCACGCCAACAAAGCGGAGAGGAACATGAGCAAGCTATTTGAACCGTTCGCCATGAGCGGGCGCAAGCTCGCCAACCGGATCGCGATGGCGCCGATGACCCGTTCGCGTAACCCAGACGGCGTGCCCAATGATCTCAATGTCGTATATTACAGTCAGCGCGCCGACGCCGGCCTGATCATCACCGAAGGCACGCCTATCTCCCCAACCTCCGAAGGCTACCTGTTCATCCCCGGGCTCTATATGCCGCAACAGGTGGCTGGGTGGCGCCAGGTGACAACTGCCGTTCATGCGAAGGGGGGTGCGATCTTCTCTCAGCTCTGGCATGTCGGCCGCGTCAGCCATGTGTCGAATCAGCCTGGCGGAATCGCGCCGGTCAGCTCCACGGACCAGGTCGCCAAGAATTCGCTAGCCTGGGGCCTGACGCAGAACGGGACGCCCGGCGCGGTCGACGTATCGTCGCCGCGGGCACTGACCACCGGCGAGGTCTATGGCGTGATTGCCGACTTTGCCGATGCTGCCGCCAATGCTGTCGAGGCGGGCTTCGACGGCATCGAGTTGCACGGGGCCAGTGGCTATCTGATCGAGCAGTTCCTCAATCCCACGGTCAATGACCGCACAGACGAGTTCGGTGGCGACACGCTAGAGGGACGCACGCGCTTCTTGCTGGCGACGATCGACGCAGTCATCGCGCGCATCGGTGCCGTGCGGAGTGCTATTCGGTTGTCGCCCTATAGCAGCCTGTTCGACATGGCCAAGTATCCGGAGATCGAGGAAACCTACCTCTACCTCGCTGACGAGCTTTCCAAGCGCAATCTTGCCTATGTCCATCTGATAAATCAGAGGTCGCAGGGCAGTTTCGCGTTCCCTCCCGATTTCCTCGCCAAGTTCCGCACTCATTACTGGGGTGTGCTGATCCTGGCCGGCGGCATGACCGGCCAGAGTGCCGAACAACTCATTGCGGATGACCTGATCGACATCGCAGCCTTCGGCGAGGCGTTCATCGCCAATCCCGACTTAGTCGAGCGCCTGAAGAACAACTGGCCGCTGACCACCGCCAACCGAGCGCACTTCTATGGCGGCGGCGCGGAAGGCTACACCGACCATCCGACCTATGACGGACGGAACGCAGCAACGGAATCTACGTAGCCGGCCCCAGCGGCCATATCGGCGGCTCGGTCGCCGGCCCCCGGGGAGCAAGGAGTATGAGGTTCGCGGGCTCATTTGCACGCCCGCCAAGACCGAGGCTGCCGCTTGTCCCTCGGAAGGATTTTCCATCATTCGAGCGCCGCACCAGGAGAAGAGCATGTCGACCGCCACTTATGCCCCTCAAGAACAGACAAAAATCGGCCTCCACCGGTCGCTGCAGACGGTCAAGCAGACAGCGTTCGGACTTGCCGCCCTGCTCGGCATCGCCGTGGCTGGCGACTTTGGCTACGACTACGTCACCACCGGCCGCTACCTCGAGTCGACCGACGACGCCTATGTGAAAGCGGACTCCACGATCATCGCGCCGAAAGTATCGGGCTACATCGCCCAGGTGCTGGTCACCGACAACCAGCCGGTGAAGGCCGGCCAGGTGCTAGCCCAAATCGACGACCGCGATTACCGCACCGCGCTCGGCCAGGCCAAGGCCGATGTGAACGCCGCCGAAGCCTCGGTGCGCAACCTCGACGCCCAGCTCGAATTGCAGCAGCCGATCATCGACCAGAGCACCGCCGACGTCACCGCCGCCGACGCCAATCTGAAATTCGCCCAGGAGGAGCAGACCCGCTACGACGGACTGATGAAGTCCGGCTCCGGCACCATTCAGCGCGCGCAGCAGACCGATGCGGCGCTGCGCGCCAACACCGCGCAATTGCAGCACGCGAAGTCGGCGCTGTCGGCGGCGCAGCGCAAGGTCGACGTGCTGACCACGCAGCGCGCCCAGGCCGCAGCGCAAGTCGATCGCGCCCGCGCGGTCGAGCAGCAGGCCGAGTTGAACCTGTCCTATGCCCGGATCACCGCGCCGGTCGACGGCACGGTCGGCGCCCGCACCTTGCGCGTCGGACAATATGTTCAAGCCGGCACCCAGCTGATGGCGGTGGTACCGCTGGACGCGGTCTATGTGGTCGCCAATTTCAAGGAGACGCAGCTGACCCATGTGCGCAACGGCCAGCCGGTCGAGCTCACCGTCGACAGCTTTCGCGGCACCACCCTGAAGGGCCATGTCGACAGCCTGTCGCCGGCCAGCGGCCTCGAATTCGCGCTGTTGCCGCCCGACAACGCCACCGGCAACTTCACCAAGATCGTGCAGCGCGTGCCGGTGAAGATCGTGCTCGACGATCACAGCCTGACCGGCCTGCTGCGGCCGGGCATGTCGGCGATCCCAACCGTCAACACCAAGGCAACCGTGTTGGCCGACCGTGAGGAGAAGCGGCGCATGGCGTCGGCTACGCGGGCAAACGGCGGGTAGTGCCTAGACGTTTTTATCGACTGCCTCGACGCGATCCCTCCTCGCTTCCCGCTTGCGGCGGGTCGAGACAAGCGAAGCTCGCTCTTAGGCCGCATTGCATCGCAGATGCGATGCGGGCAGGGACTCTCTCCACAAACATGACTCGCGGAGAGAGCCTCCACGCGCGGCAGAGGTGCCGTGCTCACCTCACCATCGCCCCACCCAATCAGACGAGCCACAGCGTCACGTCGCGAACGATGATTCAGCCACCGATGCCTCCGCAATGCGACTATCAATTGGCGAGGACAATCCTGCCAGTCGGTCCCGGATTATCGAAACTACCTTCTAGTGTACGTTCTGTGCGTGTAAGCGAGAGAACACTCCGATGACTGCTCTCCAGCCCATAGCCAATGCAACCAACGTCCCCGCCCCCGCAACATCGGCGACGCCTGCGATCCCGATCAGGACCTGGGTCGCGGTGATCGGCGCCACGCTCGGCGCTTTCATGGCGGTGCTCAACATCCAGATCGTCAACGCCTCGCTCGCCGACGTGCAGGGCGCGATCGGCGCCGGGATCGATGATGGCGGCTGGATCTCGACCTCCTATCTGATCGCCGAGATCGTGGTGATCCCGCTGTCCGGCTGGCTCGCCCAGGTGTTCTCGGTACGCATCTATCTGCTCACCAATGCAGTCCTGTTCCTGGTGTTCTCGGCGGCCTGCGCGCTGGCGCAGGACCTGCCGCAGATGATCGCGCTGCGCGCAGTGCAGGGCTTCACCGGCGGCGTGCTGATCCCGATGGCGTTCACGCTGATCATCACCCTGCTGCCAAAGGCAAAACAGCCGATCGGGCTGGCGCTATTCGCGCTGTCGGCGACGTTTGCGCCGGCGA
>NZ_VKHP01000992.1 GCF_010811875.1 Bradyrhizobium uaiense | reverse complement strand
GTAGCCGCCGTTGGCGAACGGTGCATAGGCGCCGACCAGCTCGAGCACGGACACTTCCGAGGTGCCGAGCGCGATCGAGACGTTGGGCTCCAACTTGGAGGAAATGCCGAGCCGGTGCGCGGTGCGCGCCATGGTCGGCGGCCGGAACTATTCCGAGAGCCAGTACAATCGCGCGGTGACTGCAAAGCGGCAGCCGGGCTCGTCGTTCAAGCCGTTCGTCTATTTGACCGCGGTCGAGTCCGG
>NZ_VKHP01000991.1 GCF_010811875.1 Bradyrhizobium uaiense | reverse complement strand
GTTCGACCGCGACTGCTTCGCCGCCAATGGCGCCAGCTTCGAGTCCGACATCGTCGCCGCAGCCAACCAGCCGCTCAAATGCGGCCGCAGCGCCGGCGAATACCGCGCCTACCTGCCGCGCGCGCGCAGAAACCGTGGCTCGCAAACGCCGCCTGATGCGCATCGACGAAGGTCATGCGGTCAGCCTGCGGATTGCGGCAGATGATGCCGGACTGGCACTGCGCGAGCGCCTTGAGCTGCGGC
>NZ_VKHP01000990.1 GCF_010811875.1 Bradyrhizobium uaiense | reverse complement strand
CACGCCAAACAGAAAACGACGAAGTGAGCACAGCAAAGCGAAGTACATCGCCAGAACTGGCGCTACTGCGGGTCGCGCCGCAGCGCCTGCGGGCTTGCCGAGCGGCAGCAACGATCTCGTCGCGTTGACCGAGGTACATCGCGCCCTCGATGCCGCACAGCATGCCGTTCGGGGGCGCGCGATCGATGACGTGGGCATCTGCTGAAGACCGGAATAGTACGGTTCTCTCTGTACTTGTGGGCA
>NZ_VKHP01000989.1 GCF_010811875.1 Bradyrhizobium uaiense | reverse complement strand
GTTTCGTTGCCGGCGCTGCTGTTCGGGATCATGTCCAAGACCCCGTTTGCGGAGCTGAACAACCCGCCATTCCTGATCGCCACCACGCTCGGAACCGTGATCGCATTCTTCCTGGCGATGGTCGCGGTCGGTGAGCTCGATCAGCAGCGGCACGATCGAGAACAGGAAGATGCTGTCGCAGCAGAAGATCAGCGCGGTCGGCGCCGCGGCCTTGGTGCCGAGCACGGCGAGCGCCAGCCCAGG
>NZ_VKHP01000988.1 GCF_010811875.1 Bradyrhizobium uaiense | reverse complement strand
AGGCTGCAAAATGCTCCGGCCCGAGCCGGCGCTCGGATGTATCAAAATAGGTAAGGTTGCCGGTACGGACATTGACCGCGCCGACACTGACGCGTACCTCGCCAGCATTCAGTCGATCGAAGTCGACGGCGAGCACTATTGGGATGGCGGCGTCGTCTCGAACACGCCTCTGTCCCGCGTACTGTCGAGCGAACCGCGACACCCTGACCTTCCAGGTCGATCTCTGGTCGGCGCGAGGCCG
>NZ_VKHP01000987.1 GCF_010811875.1 Bradyrhizobium uaiense | reverse complement strand
TGCGGCGAGCGCGGCAGCGGCCAGCGCCTGGCGCAGCTGCGGTGGCGTACACAGCGCGATTGCATCGATCTCCGGCCCGTCGCGCAACAACTCCTGCAAATCGCGGAAGTACGGCAGGCCAGGCGGGCAGCAACGCGAGGACGGCCATGAGCGACCTGCTTCGCATCGCCATCGTCGGTTTCGGCGAGATCGCGTGCCGGCAGCACGTGCCTGCAATCGCGAAGACATCCGGCGCCGCACTCG
>NZ_VKHP01000986.1 GCF_010811875.1 Bradyrhizobium uaiense | reverse complement strand
ACGGCCGATATCGATCTCGTCTTCCAGCGTAATGGTGACGGCATCGCCGGCTTCGGCGTCGGCAAGGTCGCCATCATGGGTCACGATCCGCTTGATGCGGGTGGTCCGTCCCGATGCGGCGACAACGTCGTTGACCGGTCGGCTCATACCAAGTGGTATCATGGTCCATGCCTGATGGAGCATTTGGAGAGCATCGATATCCAGTCCGACACCGCAAGCCAGGCTTTCCGCTTTCCGGTCCAA
>NZ_VKHP01000985.1 GCF_010811875.1 Bradyrhizobium uaiense | reverse complement strand
TCAAGGCGATGCGGCCGCACACCAGGAAGATCTTCGACGCCCATCTGATGATCGCGCCCTGCGACCCCTATCTCGAGGCCTTCGCCAAGGCGGGCTGCGACCACATCACGGTGCATGCCGAAGCCGGGATTGACCGACATGACAAGCACCAGGTCGATCAGGTCGAGCACATATTCGATCGCGCTCGCCGGCGTGGCCGGATTGAGCGAGACGCCGGCTTTCTTGCCCAGCGCGCGGATCGCC
>NZ_VKHP01000984.1 GCF_010811875.1 Bradyrhizobium uaiense | reverse complement strand
CACAAATCCATCTTGCCTTGATGGTGGCGGCTAGTGTGCGCAGATCCGTCGCCGCAGGGAGATTGGCAAGATAGTATTTCTTCTCCCCTGAGGCACGTTGCTCGCCAATGAGCCAAGCTTCGTCGCCCGGGAGATGCTGCTGACCCTTATCCCATATCCGCTGCGGAGGTCCGTCGGCGGTGCGGACACGGACAGCAGCAAATCGGGCTTTCAACCGACCTTTGGTCCCGCTGCGCCAACTCA
>NZ_VKHP01000983.1 GCF_010811875.1 Bradyrhizobium uaiense | reverse complement strand
TCGTGCTTTCGTTGTTCTGGGGGAGAAGGAATTGGGTTCGATTGACAAAGCGGAGCGTGTGGCTCCCGTGACCGGCGTCGAGCGACATTCGCGTCGGCGCCATGTATGGTTCGGACTCGCGCCGATCCTGCTTGCGGCAGAGTCGCGCCGGGCTCCCGGCGACGGAAAATCATCGAATTACAGCACTCTACCTCTCGCTGCATCGCCTCGATCAAGGCTAACCGCGTTGTGTCATCCGGGCAC
>NZ_VKHP01000099.1 GCF_010811875.1 Bradyrhizobium uaiense | reverse complement strand
CTTCGCCGCGCGCAAGCGTCAAAGACACAAGCGTTTGGCAATTTGCCGTCTTGCCGAGAGCCGACGCGTATTGAGCTGCAACACCAACCGAGCGTTCGCCCTTCTTCGGCAATGAGGTGTCATCAATGACCAGCACCGCATCCTTGCCGCCGACAAGTCGGTCCGCCTGGCTGAGCAGCTCAGATTCCAGTGGTGATGCGTCCCAGACACCATCGGCGATGAAATGGTGCAGCTGATCGTAGCTGCCCGAGGCAAGGCGTTCTGCCATCGGCTGAATGCTCTTGCGATCACCAGGGCCGATCAATCCCGCAACGTACAGTGGACACATCCGCTGCCGGGTCTTGTGACCAAACCGGTCCAAGAACGGCTTCAGCCAGCGTTCGAGTTCGTCTTCCCATTCCGCCATGGTCAGCCCTCCAAGAGCCGACCACCCATGAATCATTGAAAAATTGATTCGGGAATCCTATAACGCACGGCAAAATCAACAATCTGCCAAAGTAGTGCTAGTCCTTCTTGAGGAAGCCCGAAAACTTCTTCTGGAAGCGCGAGACACGGCCGCCGCGGTCCATCAGCTGCTGGGTACCGCCGGTCCAGGCCGGGTGCGACTTGGGGTCGATGTCGAGGTTCAGCGTGTCGCCTTCCTTGCCCCAGGTGGAGCGGGTCAGGTACTCGGTGCCGTCGGTCATGACGACCTTAATCGTATGATAATTCGGATGAATATCGGCTTTCATGACAGTTCCTTCGGCGCGCTGGCGCCCATCTCAAGACATTCAGGTACGGGATTTGGGCGGCTCTATAACGCATGGAGCCCCCCAAAACAAGCCAAGAAAGGGCTTAAGCCCATCACCGGATTGGGACTTTACCGGATTTGCCAGCCGGGGGTCGGCGGGCCTATGTGGGGGACGATAGAACCGGTCTAGATTGATGAGCGTAGCTGAACAACTTGAGACCCCTCGCGGCACCCAAGAGCCGCCGCGCGATGCGTTGCTCGATGAGGAAGCCTTCATCGAGAGCCAGATCGCGGAGCCGGCGAAGAGCCGTGCCCGCCTGCGGCCGCTGCTGGCGCTCGCGCCTTATGTCGCGCGCTACAAGGGGCGGGCGATCCTCGCGCTGATCTCGCTGACGATCGCGGCGATCACCACGCTGATCGTGCCGGTCGCGGTGCGGCGGATGATCGACATCGGTTTCACGCCCGAAGGCATCGCGATGATCAACAGCTATTTCAGCGTGATGATCGCGGTCGTTGCGGTGCTCGCCTGTGCCAGCGCCTCGCGCTACTACCTCGTGATGACGATCGGCGAGCGCATCGTCGCCGATCTCCGGCGCGACGTGTTCACGCATCTGATCTCGCTGTCGCCGTCGTTCTTCGATTCCGCGCGGTCGGGCGAACTGGTGTCGCGGCTCACCGCCGACACCACCCAGATCAAGTCTGCGGTCGGCGCCTCGGTGTCGATCGCGCTGCGCAATCTGATGCTGTTCTTCGGCGCCGCCGCGATGATGGTGATCACCAGCCCGCGGCTCTCCGGCTTCGTGCTGCTCGCGATTCCGATGATCGTGATTCCGCTGGTGGCGTTCGGCCGCTGGGTGCGGCGGCTGTCGCGCACCGCCCAGGACACGCTGGCCGATGCCAGCGCCTATGCGAGCGAGCTGGTCAACGCGATCCGGACCGTGCAGGCCTATACCGGCGAGCGGCTCGCCAGGACGCGTTTTGCCGGCGAAGTCGAGCAGGCCTATCAGGCTGCGCGCAGCTCGACCAAGGCGCGCGCGGTGCTGACGCTGATCGTGATCTTCATCGTGTTCGCGAGCGTCGTCGTGATCCTCTGGGTCGGCTCGCATGACGTGCTGGTCGGCACCATCAGCCCCGGCCGGCTCGGCCAGTTCATTCTCTATACGGCGTTCGCCGCGAGTGGCCTCGGCCAGCTCAGCGAGGTCTGGGGCGAGGTCTCGGCGGCCTCGGGCGCCGCCGAACGGCTGTTCGAGATTTTGCGGGTCAAGCCGGAGATCGCGGCGCCCGCTTCGCCGCGCGCACTGCCGCAGCCGGCGCGCGGCGATGTCGGCTTCGACGATGTCAGCTTCGCCTATCCGACGCGTCCCAACGCGCTGGTGGTCGACGGCGTATCGCTGAAGGTCGGATCGGGCGAGAAGGTCGCGATCGTCGGGCCGTCGGGCGCCGGCAAGAGCACGCTGTTCCATCTGCTGCTGCGCTTCTACGATCCGAAATCGGGCACCATCTCGCTCGACGGCGTGCCGATCCGGCAGGCTGATCCGGCCGAGGTGCGCGCGCGGATCGCGCTGGTGCCACAGGACTCGGTGGTGTTCGCCGCGAGTGCGCGGGAGAACATCCGGTTCGGTCGTCCCGACGCCACCGATGCCGAGGTCGAGCGCGCCGCCGATCTTGCCCATGCCACCGAATTCCTGCGCCGGCTGCCTGACGGCTTCGACGCCCAGCTCGGCGAGCGCGGCGTGACACTATCCGGCGGCCAGCGCCAGCGCATCGCGATCGCCCGCGCCATCCTGCGCGATGCGCCGCTGCTGCTGCTGGATGAAGCGACCTCGGCGCTCGACGCCGAGAGCGAGACGCTGGTGCAGACCGCGCTGGAGGAATTGATGCGTCACCGCACCACGCTTGTCATCGCGCATCGCCTTGCAACCGTGCTGTCCTGCGACCGCATCCTGGTGATGGACCAGGGCCGAATTGTCGAGCAGGGCACCCACGCCGAGCTGGTCGCCGCGGGCGGCCTCTATGCACGGCTGGCACGGCTGCAGTTCGAAGGGATTTGAGCGAATCGGGGCTAGGTGCGCTCCGCCTATGCAATTCCTATGCGATCGCGCGTGCGCTCCCCTCGAAAACCCATTCCCGCGCAAGGATAGTCGCGCCCGCGCCGGACCTCCCTCGACGGCCGAAGGAGGTCAGGCACGCGGGGTGTTCGACTGATGCGCGAGGACGCGACTGAACCGGAGAGCAAGCTGCTCCGTGCCTGGCAGCTTGCCGTCCTGCGCTTCGCAGTGACGCGCGACGACGACGATCGGATGCACGCGCTCGGTGTGGCCGGCGAGGTCGACCGGCTGGGCGGTGCGGTCGATGACGCCTTCCACTTCTTCCGCAGGACGACCGCGGAGCTGTGCGTGGCGATCTCCGGTCGGGGCGCGGATCAGGATGCCGTCGTCAGGCGATTCCTGGCACAGATCGACCATGTCAGGCTCAGGCGCGCGGTCGAAGCGGCGATCGCCAAGGACAATGTCAGGGACTGCACGCCGCCGAAACTCGTGGCGAGCCGCGTCAAGCCCGGCAACGATCTCTGGCGGGGGCTGCCGTCGCGGCGTGCCGCCGGAACGTAGGGGGCTTTCTGCAATCGCCATCACGGCGCGGCGGATATTCCGCCAGAGCATGTCGCCACAACCCTGACCCGGTTGCTGCAATCAGTGCGATGCGCTTCTCTGTGCTCGAAAAGAGACCGGTCGGTTTCGGAATGCGGGGAGTGGCGAGATGGGTGGTTTGGTGATCAGCGGCGGCCGGGTGGTGGATCCGGCCAGCGGAATGGATGCGATCGGCGACGTCGCTGTCGTCGACGGCAAGATCGCCGCGGTCGGCACCGGGCTCGGCGGTGCGGAACGGCAGATCGACGCCACCGGTCTCGTGGTGGCGCCGGGATTCATCGACCTGCACGCCCATGGCCAGACCATTCCGGCCGACCGCATGCAGGCCTTCGACGGGGTGACGACATCGCTCGACCTCGAGGCCGGCGTGCTGCCGGTCGCATCCTGGTACAAGCGCCAGGCCGAGAAGGGCCGGGTGCTGAACTACGGCGCCGCCGCCAATTGGGCGTTCGCGCGGATCGGGGCGATGACCGGCTCGAATTCGGAAAGCTCGCTGGAATCGTTCGGCGCGGCGATGCGCGATCGGCGCTGGATCGAGAACGTCGCGACCGAGGGCGAGGTCGGCGGTATCCTCGAGCGTCTCGCCAACGGGTTGAACGAGGGCGGCATCGGCATCGGCATCCTCAACGCCTATGCGCCGGGCGCGGGCGTGCAGGAATTGACCGCGGTGTGCCAGCTCGCGGCTGATCATGCGGTGCCGACCTTCACCCACGTCGCCTACATGTCGCGCATCGACCCCGAGAGCGCGGCCGAAGCCTATATCCGCCTGATCGGCTATGCTGGCGCCACCGGCGCGCACATGCACATCTGCCACTTCAACTCGTCGAGCAAGACCGACATCGAGCGCTGCGTTGCGCTGATTGCGAAAGCGCAAGCGCAGGGTCTGCCGATCACGGTGGAGGCCTATCCCTATGGCACCGGCTCGACCGTGCTGGCGGCGACCTTCTTCAGCGATCCGAAATTCGAGGAGCGCAACGGCCTCGGCTATGATTCGGTGCAGCGCGTGACCGACGGTCACCGCTTCGGCAGCCGCGAGGAACTGCTGGCGGCGCAGGCCGAAGAGCCCTCGACGCTGGTGCTGTGGCATGTGCTCGATATCGAGAACAACGCGCATCATCGCGATCTGCTCGACATGGCGGTGCTGTATCCGGGGGGCGCGATCGCCTCCGACGCGATGCCGTGGACATTGTCGGATGGTCGGCCCTACACCGGTGACGCCTGGCCGCTGCCTGACGATGCCACTTCGCATCCGCGTTCGGCGGGCTGCTTCACCCGATTCATCCGCGAATGGGTGCGCGAGCGCAAGAAAGTGTCGCTGCTCGAGGGCATCCGCAAATGCGCGCTGATCCCGGCGGAAATCCTGTCGGCGAGCACGCCGGCGATGCGCGCCAAGGGCAGGCTGCAGGCGGGCGCCGACGCCGATGTCGTGGTGTTCGACTACGAGACATTGAGCGATCGCGCGACCTTCTCGGCGATGAATCGTCCGGCGGAGGGCGTGCGGCATCTCGTGGTCAGCGGCCAGCCGCTGATCAGCGATGGCGTCCTCGATGTCGCGGCGCGTCCCGGCCGGCCGGTGCGCCGGCCCGTCACCGGAGGCTGAGGTGCCGGTCCCGATCCTGCTGGTCGCGGGCTTTCTCGGGGCGGGCAAGACCACGGTCGTCAACCATCTGCTGGCGCATGCGCAAGGCAAGCGCATCGCTGCCGTGGTCAACGATTTCGGCGCTGTTAATATCGACGCCGAATTGATCGCCGGCGCCAGCGACGGCGTGGTCAGCCTGAGCAATGGCTGCATCTGCTGCACGCTGGAGGGCGATCTGCTGCGCACGCTCGCCAATTTGCTGCGGCGTGCTCCGCGTCCGGAGTTCATCGTGATCGAGACCAGCGGGATCGCCGATCCCGCCGATATCGTGCGTAACCTGATGGATCCGGTGATCTGGAAGGAGGCGCCGCTGGAGACTGTGTTATGCGTCGTCGATGCGACGCAGCCAGCTGCGATGCTGAGCGATGCGCTGCTGCGCTCGCAGCTGCGGGCGGCCGATGTGGTGGCGCTGAGCAAGGTCGATCTCGCCGATGCGGCCGCGTGCGCCGCGATCCGCGACGCCGTGCGCGCGGTGCGTCCGGCGGCCGTGGTGGTCGATGCGCTGCATGGCGAGGTGCCGGCGGCGTTGCTATTCCCGGCGGACCTCGATCACGTGCCGGCGCCGCGCGAGACTGCGCCGCGACGGCCGGCGTCGGACCGATTTGAGACCTTGAGCTGGACGTCCGAGCGGCCGGTGCGGCTGCCGCGCTTGCAGCAGGCGATCGGCAAACTGGCGCCGAAGCTGGCGCGAGCGAAGGGATTGTTCGAGACAATGGAGCAGCCCGGACGGTTGACGGTATTTCAACTTGCCGGTGGACGCGCGACATTGGCCGCGGGCGGCGTGCCCGCGCCCGGCGTGCCGCGCACGCGAATCGTATTCATCGCCGAGATGGGCGCGTTGTCGCGTGCCGAGATCGATGCGGTGATGCAGGGCTGCATCGAAGCGGAGTGATGCGAAGGTTCTCCGTCATCCCCGCGCAAAGGCTTCGCCTTTGTCGCTGGAGGTGCGAGCCTCTTCGGCGAGCCTCGAAGGATCGACGGCCACCAGCCGGGCCGCGCATCCTTCGAGGCTCGCTCCGCTCGCACCTCAGGATGACGGGTCAGGAAGTCTCCGCATCGCCGTAGATGTCGCTGTGTCATCGCCGCAGCA
Source organism: Bradyrhizobium uaiense (assembly GCF_010811875.1). GTDB lineage: Bacteria > Pseudomonadota > Alphaproteobacteria > Rhizobiales > Xanthobacteraceae > Bradyrhizobium > Bradyrhizobium uaiense. The sequence continues at coordinate 25,003 of NZ_VKHP01000099.1, read as the reverse complement.
CCATCGCGCAAAGCATGTGTGCGACAATCGCGTCGAATTGACAGCTGTGCGTCCTCCACCTATCGTTTTTGCCGACGGTTCCCTTCGGGGATCAAAAGGGAATGCGGTGCGAGGGTAACCCCAATGCCGCAGCTGTCCCCGCAACTGTAAACGGCGAGCCTTTCGTCAATTTGCCACTGGGCTGTTCAGCCCGGGAAGGCGTCGACAGGCGATGACCCGTGAGCCAGGAGACCTGCCGTCAGTCGTGGTCACACGCGAGCACATCGGGCGGGGGCGTCCTGGTGGGATCGGAGCATTGCCTTTCGGGCCATGCGCCAGTCCGCGTTCGCGGTGACGTGCCACGTTACCGCGGGTCGTTTCATGTCTCCGTCTTCTCCCGCTGCGCGCCGATGGCGCCTCGGCCTCGTTTGCTCCCTGTCATCGCTGCTATTGCCGGCCGAAGGCTCGGCACAAACGCCTCCACCGACCACGCTCGATCCGATCGAGGTCTCGCCTTCGGCCTCCGCAAGGCCAAAGCCTGCGGCGCGAAGCAGCAACACCGCCGCCAGGTCGCGGCCCCGCTCCAGACCGGCGACGTCAGCGCCGACCGGCAACACGCCGCGCGCCGCAGCGTCAAGTGCATCGGGGGCGGCGTCGCCGACGCTCAACGCCACCACGCAGGGCAGCACCGGCAGCCGTCTCAACCTGACGCCGCTGCAGACGCCGGCGAGCGTCGAGATCGTCACGGCGCAGACCATCGCCGAGCGCGGCCAGCACAATGTGCTGGATGCCGTCACCCAGAATGCGGCCGGGTTCATCGCAACGCCGGCGCCCGGCAATGGCGGCCTGTCGTTCAGCACCCGCGGCTTTGCCGGCAGCAACTCGGTGATGACGCTGTATGACGGCACGCGCTTCTATATCGGCTCCGGCACCCTGACGTTCCCCTACGACACCTGGTCGACGCAACGCATCGAGGTGCTGCGCGGCCCGGCCTCGGTGCTGTACGGCGAAGGCGCGATCGGCGGCGTCATCAACGTCGTTCCGAAGAAGCCGCAGAACACGCCCTACAACGAGGCCGAGGTCTCGCTCGACAGCAACATGACGCGACGGCTGTCGGTGGACAGTACCGGTCCGATCAATCCCAATGTGTCGTACCGGATCAACGCCACCGGCAACATGTCGGACGGCTGGGTCGATCGCGACAAGACCTCGAATGCGGTGGTCTCCGCCGCCGTGCGTGTGCAGGCATCGGACAATCTCGCCTTCACGCTGTCCGAGGACTATGGCGACCGCAGCCCGTCACGCTATTTCGGCACGCCGCTGATCAACGGCTCGATCCAGGATGCATTGCGCTTCAAGAACTACAACGCGTCGGATAGCGCGATCCGCTATCAGGACAGCTGGACCCAGTTCAAGACCGAGTGGGACGTCGCCGACGGCATCAAGGTCAACAACACGCTGTACTATCTGACCAGCGCGCGGCACTGGCGCGACATCGAGAATTACACCTGGAATCCGAAGACCCAGCTGATCGATCGCTCCAGCTATATCGAGATATTCCACGACCAGAAGCAGCTCGGCAACCGGATCGATACGACCTTCAGCGGTCACGTCTTCGGGCTTGCGAACCAGTTCGTCGCCGGGTTCGACGTCAACCGGATCGATTTCACCCACACCAACAACTCGCCCTATGGCGGCGCGTCGTCGGTCAATCCTTACGCCTTCGATCCCGGATCATTCTTCGCAACGACGACGGCGACGACGCCCGGCTTCAACGCGATCGTCAATCAATACGCACTGTTTGCGGAAGATCGCCTGTCGCTGACCGATCAGCTGTCGCTCGTCACCGGCGTCCGGTATGACCGTCCCGAGGTCGATCGCACCGACTACAAGACGCCCGCGAACAGCTTCGACGTCTCGCTATCGGGCGCCAGTTGGCGCACCGGCCTGGTCTACGAGCCGATCAAGAACCTTGCGTTCTATGGTCAGTACGCGGTCGGCGTCGATCCGGTCAGCAACCTGATCTCGCTGTCGACCTCGCAGAAGACCTTCCAGCTTGCGACCGGCAAGCAGACCGAGATCGGAGTCAAGCAGTCGTTCTGGGGCGGCCGCGGCGAGTGGACGCTGGCTGCTTACGAAATCGTCAAGACCGGCTTGACCATTCCCGATCCCAGTAATCCGACCGCCGGCCCGGCATTGCAGATCGGCCAACAGTCATCGCGCGGGGTCGAAGGATCGGTCGGGCTCGCGCTGAACGATGGTTGGCGCGTCGACGCCAATCTTGCGCTGCTGCGCGCCCGATACGACAACAACAGCCAGGTGGTCGGCGGCAAGATCGTCAGCTACAACGGCAATGTCCCGGTCAACGTGCCGCAGCAGGTCTCGAACATCTGGCTGACCTGGGATTTCGCGCCCAATTGGTCGGTCTACGGCGGCGTGCAGATCGTCGGCGCAATGTACTCCGATCTCGCCAACACCCAGCTGCGGCCGGGTTACAGCGTGGTCAATGGCGGCGTCAAATGGAAGCCGGATGACCGCACCACGGTCGCGTTCCGCCTCTACAATCTGTTCGACAAGGTCTACGCGGTGACCTCGAACGGGACGGGGCAGTGGCTGCTCGGCATGCCGCGCACCGCCGAACTGTCCGTCAACGTGAAGTTCTGACCATGCACAACGCTCTGATCCGGCGGGGGCGGCGATGGCTCTATGTCGTCCATCGCTGGATCGGCATTGCGACGTGTCTCTTGTTCGCGATGTGGTTCATCTCCGGCCTCGTCATGATGTACGTGGCGTTTCCACGCCTCACCGACAGCGAGCGCCTCACCGCGCTTCCGGCCATTCTCTGGAATAAGGTGCAGGTCGCACCTGACAGCGCGATGGCGATCGCGGGGATGGAGCATTATCCGCGCGATCTCCGCCTCTCGATGATGGACGACACGCCCGTCTATCGCGTGACCGGCTGGAAGGGAGCCGCCGTCACCATTTCGGCAATCGATGGTCGTGTGATCGATCGCATCACGCCGGAGCAGGCACTTGCCGTTGCCGGCCATCATCCGCAGGCAGTACAGCCGCACTTGCTCGAAACCGTGACCCGCGACCAATGGTCGGTGACGGCACGCTTCAATCCGTTGCGGCCGCTCTATCTGATCGGCCTCGGCGACGCCGATGGCACCGAGCTCTATGTCTCGTCGCGCAGCGGCGAGATCGCGCTCGACACCACGCGGCGGGAGCGCGTTTGGAGCTGGCTCGGCTCGATCCCGCACTGGATCTATCCGACGGTGCTGCGCAAAGATGGTCCGCTGTGGCGAGACGTGGTGCTGTGGATCTCGGGCGTCTGCCTCGTGGTCGCGGTCACCGGTTTCTGGATCGGCATCCTGCGCCTGCGGCTGACGCGCCGCTACGCTGATGGCGCCGTCTCGCCCTATCGCGGCTGGATGGCCTGGCACCACATCGCCGGGCTGATCGGCGGCGTCTTCGTCTTCACCTGGATGTTCAGTGGCTGGCTGTCGCTCAATCCCGGCGGCGCGTTTTCCGCTCGCGGCATCACCCGCGAGATCGCGGCCGGTTACAGCGGCCACGACACGCCCGATATCGTCGCCGGCCTCCAGTCATCGCCGTCGATATCGGCCGTGGAGGCGCGCTTCGTCTGGATCGGCGGACGCCGGCTGATGCTGCTCGACGACAATAGCGGCCATCGCAACGTCGCCGATCCCGCGACCGGCGTTCCCGTAACGCTCGCGCGCGACGAGATCATCGCGGCCGCCGGGCGCGCGATGCCGGGTGCTGCGGTGATCTCATCGCGACAGCTCAATAAAGCGGATGCCTATTGGTACACGCTGCACCATGCGCGCGAGCTTCCCGTGCTGCGGGTCGGCTTCGACGATCCCGCCCACACCTGGTTGCACGTCTCTCCGGTCACCGGCGATATCCTCGACCGCAGCGACGACAGCCGCCGCTCCTATCGTTGGCTGTTCAACGCGCTGCACAGCCTGGATTTCCCGCTGCTGCTGCGCATCTGGGCGGCGCGCGACGTCGTGGTCTGGCTGTTGTCGGCAATCGGCACGATCGTTTCGATCAGCGGCATCGTGATCGGCTGGCGCCGGCTGCGGCGGCCGAAGGTGCGAAGCCTCGCGCGGTCGCCCTCGTAATCCCGGCTATTTGACCGTCAGGTGCACGTCCGGCTCCGGCCGGCTGGGGACCCAGTCCAATGCAAACCGCTGGCCGGCGATGATCTCATTCCTCGAGAGCTTCAATGCGACCGCATCCCGGAACCGGAGATAGGCATCGCGCTGCCGCCCGCCGGTGCGGGCCGCCGCCAGATTGAGCCATTTGTACGCCAGCACGTAGTCATTCGGAACGCCGTGGCCCTTGTCGTACATTATGCCGAGCATGGCTTGTGCGAACGGGTCTCCCTGCACGGCACCGCGATAGTAGAGATTGGCGGAGGCGTCATAGGCCTGCGGGACCCCGAAGCCGTGCTCATACATGAAGCCGAGCATGCCGAGGGCTCTTGGGTTGCCGCGCTCGGCGGCGGGCGAGAGCTCTCGGGCAGCCCTGAGATAATCGCCGCGCTGGAAGGCGGCAGTTCCGCGTGCGACGCTGTCGGCGCTCGCGACCGACGCCGTCATCGCCCAAAGCACGATTGCGAGCGACGCGCCGAGGCTTGTCCGTTGCGCGAGCATGCGGAGCGTCCTGTTGCCCGGTTCAGTGGAAGCTGGTGGTGATCGGCGCATTGGTCGATGTCGTGGCGATGCTGCCGCGCAATTTCGATCGGAGTTCCTCGGCAACGACCTGGGCGTCGGAACCGTTGCGGATGATCTGCGGGCGGATGAAGATGATCAGCTCGGTGCGCTGGGTGCCGTTGCTCTGGTGCCCGAAGGCGTCACCGAGGCCGGGAATCTGGTCAAGCACGGGAAGCGCATTGCGGTTGCCGCTCTGCTGTTCGCTGATCAGGCCCGCCAGCAGCACGGTCTGGCCATTGGCGACCGCGATCTGGCTCTTGACCCGCCGCTCCGACACGGTCGGGGTCAGGTTGACCGTGCTGCTTTGGGGGACGTTGCTGATCTCTTGCTCGACATCGAGCCGCACGGTGCCGTTCACGCTGACGCGCGGCGAGACCCGCAGGATGATGCCGGTGTTGCGATAGTCGATGGTGTTGACCACGGTATTGCTCGTGGTCAGCACCGTCGCGCTGCCGGTCGACACCGGGACGACGTCGCCGACCTGCAGCGTCGCGACCTGGTTGTTGATCACGACCAGCGAGGGATTGGAGAGCACCTTGACGCTGGTGACGGCATGCAGCGCGTCCAGGATCAGGCTCGGCTGCGTTTCGGACCCGATCAGGAAATTGAAGCCCGGGAAAGCCCGGTTGATGAAGGCATTGGTGAGTGAGCCGGCGACGGAGACGGCCCCGGTGGTCGCATCCGTGGTGGTCGCTGGCGCCGCGGTGGCCTGGGTGCCGAGGATCGAGCCGGTGTTCGGCTTTAGGCCGAGGTTCCGGCTGGTGAGATAGCTCTGCACGCCATAGGACAAGGTGTTGTTGAGCGTGACCTCGGCGATCGTCGCATCGATCGCGACCTGGAGCTGCGGCTCGTCGATCTGCAGCAGCGTCGACTCGATGATGCGGTAGTTGGCCTGGTCGGCATAGATCAGGAGATTGTTGTTCACGACATCGGGCGTGATCCGCACATCCTGCATGACGGGCTGGCCGTTGCCGGAGCCGGTACCAGAACCGCGTCCGCTATCCAATGCGGCATTGTTGCCCTGGCCTGGATTGTTGGGATTGTTCGCTTGCCCTCCTGCGCCAAATCCCTGGCCGAGGCCCTGGCCCGTCGCGCCTGTCCCTGAAGTGCCGCGGGACGCGAAGCCGCCCATGCTCGGATTCGAGCCGTTGTTGTTGTTGAGCGACAGACGATCGGCCACGCTTGACGTCGACGAGGTGCCGGAGCCCGGCGCGAGCTGGCTGTCGGCACTGTCGAGCAGGTTGCCGGACGAACCGCCGAGGAACATGTCGGTCAGGACCCGCGCGATCTGGCGCGCATCGCCGTACTTGACGCGGTAGACGTGGACCGTGGTTCGCGCCGTGTCGTTGCGATCGAGACGCTTGATCCAGGTCGCGGCCGTGTGCAGCATGTCCGGCTTCTTGGTCACGACCAGGATCGCGTTGAGGCGCACGATCGGCATGAACTTGATGACGTTCTGGCTGAGGCCGTTCTCACCGGAATCGACGATCTTCTCCAGTTCGGCAATCACGGGCGCGGGCGACCCGCTCGAGATCGGGAAGATGCCGACCGATTGGCCGCGCATCCAGTCGACGTCGAAGCTCAGCACCGTGTCGACGGCGGTGCGGCGCTCGGCGCCGGTGCCCTGGATCAGAAGCAGATTCCGCGTCGTGTCGGCGCGGATCGCGCCGGCCCTGGTGGCGAAGCTGTCGGTCAGTTTCAGCAGGGTCTGGGCCGACACATATTGCAGGGGGACCACCGAGATGCCGAAGCCGGCTTCGGGATTGGCTGCCGCGGCATCGACGCGGCCGCCGCCGACGGCGTCGCCGAGCGGCGTCAGGCGGTAGCCCGCCGTATCCTTGAGCAGCACCACGCCGCTCAGGCGCAGCGCGTTTTCAAGCACGAAGACCATGTCGGATTTCGGCACCGGTCGGACCGACACCAGGCTCACCGTGCCCTGCACCCGCGGGTCGATGGTGTAGCCGACATGCAGGATGTCGCCGAGCACGACCTTGGCGACGGTCGCCACCGGCGTGCTTTCGAAATTCAGGTCGAAGCCGTTGCCGTTCGACGCCGGCTGCGGCCGCGCGTCGACGACCGCCGTGACTTCGCTTCCCTCATACATTGCCGCGCGGACGCTGCCGCTCTGGCTGCCGCCTGTCGCCGCCAGCGCGCTCACCGGCTGCGGCTGGCGCGGCAGCAGATCGAGCGATCGCACCTTGTCGGTGACGTCGACCTGGGACGCGTCCACGCTCTCGCCGACCGTCGCGGAATTGCAGGACGCCAGCAACCCCATTGACGCCAAGGCAAAAATGGCTGCGAGGCCGCCACGGATCGTCGGGCAGCGGCCCACTGTGCCTACGCGTTGCATGAAGGCCCTTCGCTCTGACTAACTGAAATTTCGATTGCTTGCGACGATCGGTCCTACCCCGCACGGACTCTTAGCGATCGAACATGACAGAAATAAATTGGTTACATGATTGTCGTTCGCGACCTGCCCTAACGCATCGCACCAAAACTGTGCAGCAGGCGCGCGTCGTGTCCGCGATGCCACGTCCGGATTTCTTGAACGCGGCAAACCATGTGACTTCGCACAGCTGTCACACTTCGGATCGATAACCGCAGAATTGCCGGAAGCCGAACGCGGCGGCACGCAGCGGCCCTTGGCACGGACTGATCCGGGATAGTGTGGCGGGATACAAGGAATGGCCAACGACCTGTCCGTTCGGTTCGTGGATTATCTGCGTCAGAACAATCATCTGGCGCCGATCGATGGATCGGCGGAGCGGACCGGGCAGGGCGCCGACGTCAGGCAGTTGAAGTTGTGGGAGATCGCCAGTCTCTCACCGACCGAATTCGCCGACGAAGCCGCGCGCTTCTTCGCGCTCGGCCGCCTGACGCTCCAGGACATGACCTCGGCTGAACCGCTTGTCGGGTCGTTCTCGGCGCGTTTCCTGCGCGAGACCATGGTCTTTCCATGCCGGGCAGCCGACGGGAGCACCGTCCTCGCGGTGGTCGATCCGACCGACCAGGCGACGCTGCGGGCAGCGCAGATCGTGCTTGGCGCCGGCATCAACGTGAAAGTGGCGTCGTCGGAAGACGTCGCCATCGCACTGAACAACTCCTCCAGTGCCGAGGAGGCCGAAGCCACCGATACGGCGGCGGCGCTGCCCCGCGAAGACGACATCGAGAGCCTGCGCGATCTTGCCAGCGGCGCACCGGTGGTGCGCGCGGTCAATGATCTGATCGAGAAGGCGGTCGAGCTTCGCGCCAGCGACATCCATATCGAGCCGTTTTCCGCCGGCCTCATGGTGCGCCTGCGGATCGATGGCCTGCTGCGGCCGGTCGCGGCGCTGTCGGGCGTGCTGCCGCAGGCGGTGGTCTCCCGCATCAAGATCATCGCGAATCTCAACATCGCCGAGCGTCGCCTGCCGCAGGACGGCGCGGCACGGCTGCGGGCCGGACGGACCGACATCGATATCCGCGTCGCGATCATGCCGACGCAGCATGGCGAATCCTGTGTCATCCGTATCCTGCCCAAGGATCGCGGCCTGCTGGTGGTGGAAAAGCTGGGGTTCTCGGAGCCCGACGAAACCAAGCTGCGGCGGCTCCTGAAGCTGCCGCATGGCATGATCGTGATCACCGGGCCGACCGGCAGCGGCAAGACCACGACCTTGGCGACGATCCTGTCGATCCTCAATGAGCCCAGCCGCAAGATCCTGACCATCGAGGATCCGGTCGAATACGAGATTCCGGGCGTCAACCAGTCCCAGATCAAGCCCGCGATCGGTTTGACCTTCGCCACCGCGCTACGGTCCTTCGTTCGCCAGGACCCAGACGTGATCATGGTCGGTGAAATCAGAGATTCCGAGACCGCGCATGTCGCGGTGCATGCGGCGCTGACCGGGCATCTGGTGCTGACGACGCTGCACACCGAGACCGCGGCGGCCGCGGTGCCGCGCCTGCTCGATCTCGGGGTTGAAGGCTATCTGCTGCGCTCGGTGTTGCGCGGCGTGATCGCGCAGCGCCTGGTCCGGCAACTGTGCGAGCGCTGCAAGACGGCGCGGCGGCTGGCAGCCGCCGATCTCACCGAGGATCCCCGGCTCGCGGCGATCGGGCTCCGGGCCGGCGAGATCATTCACGAGCCCTGCGGCTGCGAGCGCTGCGGTGGAACCGGCTATCGCGGCCGCCTCGGCGCATTCGAACTGCTCGAACTGTCCAATGAACTGCGCGAACTGATCGGAGAGCGAACCGACGGGCTGAAGATCGATACGATGGCGATCCGGGCGGGCATGACCACGATGCTCGACGACGGGGTCGCCAAATGCCGCGCCGGATTGACCTCGCCCGCCGAGATCCTCCGCGTCGCGACCGTGCGGTGACGCCGTGCCGAATTATCGCTATCGCGCTCTGACCCAGGCCGGCGAGATCGTGAACGGCACGATCTCGGCCCCGACCGCGGCCGAGGTGGCGCGGCGGATCGAATACCTCAAGCTGCTGCCGATCGAAACCACCGAGGACAAGCGCGCATCCGGTGCCGCCGGCGGCCGCAGCCTGTTCGGTGGGCCGAGTGCCGCCGAGGTCACCACGTTCACGCGCGATCTCGCGCTGCTGCTGAAAGCCGGCGCGCGTCTCGACGATGCGCTGGAGCTTTTGTCCGGCGATGCCGATGTCGGCCGGATGCGTCCGGTGGTGGCCAAGATCCGCGCTGCCCTGCTCACCGGCGAGAGCTTTGCCGATGCGGTGGCGGATCATCCGACCTTGTTCCAGCCGATGTACATCGCCCTGGTTCGCGTCGGCGAGATCTCCGGCACACTCGATTCGGTGCTGGAGATGCTGGGGACCGAGCGCGCGCGGTCCGAGCAGATGCGGCGGAAGCTGACCGATGCGATGCAGTATCCGGCCTTCGTGCTGGTCGCGGCATCAGGCGTGATGCTGTTCTTCCTGCTGTTCGTGCTGCCGCAATTCTCGACCGTGCTGGGCGATTTCGGCGGCAAGTCGGATACGGCACTCGCCAGCTTCATCGCGCTGTCGGATTTCCTGCGCGCCAATGCCACGGCGGCATGTCTGATCAGTGCGGCGACGATCGCGCTCGCATGGTGGCTGCTGCGGCAGGCACGGGTGCGCGCCGCGCTGGTCGACGCGATCTCACGGGTGCCGGGCATCAGCAGCGCCTTCCAGTTCTATCGCGCCAGCCTGTTCTGCCGCAATCTCGGCGTCCTGCTCGGCAGCGGCGTCAACCTCACGGCCGCGTTGCGCATCCTCGTCGACATCATGGCGGTGACCGGGAGCGAGGCGAACTGGACCGCCGCCGCCGACCGCGTCCGCCATGGCGGGAAATTATCGGAAGCGCTCGCCGTGGCGGACAGCCTGCCGCCGATGGCGGTGCGCATGCTGCGGCTCGGGGAAGAGACCGGGCAACTGCCGGTGCTGGCCGGGCGGGTCGCGGAATTCTACGAAGCAAAATTGCAGCGCAGCCTGGACCGTGTCGTCGGCATCGTCGGTCCGCTGGCGATCATCACGATCAGCACGGTGGTCGGCGGACTGATCGTGTCGGTCATGACGGCGCTGCTCTCGGTCACGCAGCTAGTCGGTTAGAGCAGAGGTCATCGGTCATGATATCGCGCAACAGCATCATCGAGGCATTTTCCACGCGAGCGGGACGCGATCGCGCGCAACCGCAACAGCCAAGGCGTTCGGGCGAGGCCGGCTTCACCCTGGTCGAGATGCTGGTGGTGATCGCGATCATCGGCCTCATCATGGGACTGATCGGGCCGCGCGTGCTCAACTATCTCAGCGAATCCAAGGTCAAGACCGCGCGCATTCAGTTGCAGAGCTTCTCCAGCGCGCTCGATTTGTTCTATCTCGACGCCGGACGCTTCCCGTCCACGGCGGAGGGGCTTGCCGCGCTGGTCCGGCGCACCCCGGGGGTTGCCGCCTGGAACGGCCCGTATCTGAAGGGCGGCAACGTTCCGAACGATCCCTGGAATCATCCCTATCTCTACCGCTCGCCGGGCGAGCACGGACCTTACGACATCGTCTCCTATGGCTCTGACGGTCAGGAGGGCGGCAGCGGCACCTCTGCCGACATCTCGCTCGAGAAGACGACAGCCGCCAACAACGACCAACAATGACCACCGAGGATGCACGGCAAGCATGAATGACGCGACGCAGCGCGGTTTCACCCTGCTCGAGATGGTGTGCGTGCTCGCCATCATCGCGCTGCTGGCGGCCGTGCTGCTTCCCTTCATTCCGCACCAGACCTCGCGGTCGCGCCTGCAGGCCTATGCGTTGCAGGCCGCGACGCTGCTGAAGGCCGATCGGAATGCCGCCATCGAGCGCAGCACCAGCGTCGCGACGCTGGTCGATGCGTCGAGCCGGGTGATCCATTCGGGGGCCTCGCGCATGACGGTGCGGATCCCCGATGACGTGCGGTTCGATGCGGTGCTGCCGCAAAGCTGTCAGCACCGCGCGGCGCTGTCGACCATCCGCTTCTTCGCCAATGGCGGTTCCTGCGGCGGCTCCATCGCGCTGACGCGGCTCGATGCGGGATATGAGGTTCGCGTCAACTGGCTCACCGGAAGGGTTGAAATCGTTGCTCGCGATGTCGCCGCCAACTAACCGCCCTGATGCGGGGTTCACCATGATCGAGGTGCTGGTGGCGCTGGCGCTGGTGGCCGTCTCGGTCGTTGCGATCGGCGCCGTCATGGGCGTCAAGACGCGCGGCGTAAAGGCCATGGAGCAGCACGTGGCGCTGATGCAGGCGGTGCGCACATTGATGACGGTCGGCATTCCGCCGCGCGCGGAATTGCAGTCGGGCACCTCGACGGGGCAGGCGGAGGGCTACCGCTGGACCATCGAGGTCAGTCCGCTCGGTGGCGACTGGGCGGTGCCCGAAGGCAACGTGCCCTGGGCGCCGGAACTGGTGAGGATCCGCGTCAAATCCCCGGGCGGTGCATTGTCCGATATCCGCACCGTGCGCCTGATGCCGAGGTCATCGGAATGACCCCGGCTAAGACAGCAACGCGAACGCATGAGCGCGGTTTCACGCTGATCGAAACCATCGTTGCACTGGCGCTGATGGGGCTGTTGCTGTCGGCACTCGCCAGCATCACGGCACAATGGCTGCCGAGCTGGAACAAGGGGCTCGACCGGATCCAGCGCAGCGAATTGATCGGGATCGCGCTGGAGCGGATCGGCGCCGATCTTGCTGCGGCGGAGTTCGTTGCCGCCAACCGCGACACCCACAAGCCGCTGTTCGACGGATCGGAATTATCCGTCATGTTCGTGCGGACGTCGCTGGGGCCGAATGCGGGGCCGGGGCTCGACGTGGTGCGTCTTGGCGAGACCAGGGATCGCGGCGAGTTCGTCACGGTTCGGTCGCAGGCGCGCTTCACGCCGCTGGCCGACGGCGTGTCGCTGTCGGAGCAGGTGCATCTCGGCAGCCCCGTCGTGCTGCTGCGTGCGCCCTATCGCCTCTCCTTCGCCTATGCCGGTGCCGACCGGGCCTGGAAGAGCGTGTGGAAGGATGCCGACAAGCTGCCGGCGATGATCCGATTGACCGTGCGCGACGCCGCGAGCCAGCGCGTGCTGTCGGTGTCGACCATCGCACCGCTCCACGTTCAGATTCCAAGCGACTGCACCAAGCCGGATGGCAATTGCGGCGACAAGTCCGGTGGTCCCAACCTTGTCCCCGACCAGGGGAAGACCTGATGGGCGCGTCCGGCAATATCGGCCGCACGCCGGCCAACCGCGGCTTCGTCATCGTTGCGGTGCTCTGGATCCTGCTGGCGCTGTCGTCGCTGGCGATCATCTTCTCGGCCTATCTTGCCGCATCGGCGCGCGCATTGGCGGCGAGCGATATCGCGTTGCAGACCGAAGCGCTGGTGTCGGCCGGGCTCGAGCTCACGGCCTACCAGCTGACGCTGACGGACGAGAAGACGAGGCCGCAATACGGAGCGTTTCATTTCGGGCTGGACGATGCCAGCGTCAACGTGAGCTTCACGTCGGAGGCCGGACGTCTTGATCTGAACTATGCGTCGAAGGAGATGTTGATCGGCCTCTTCGTGGTGCTCGGCGCCGGGAAGGACGCGGCCAGCGAGTACGCCGACCGGATCGTCGGCTGGCGAACCCGGCCGGCGCAGGGCAGCGAGAATGTCGAGGCCGCGCGCTACAACGCGCTTGGCTATGCGCCGCGGCAGGGGCTGTTCACCCATGTCAATGAGCTGGCGCTGGTCGCCGGCATTCCCGAAGCCTTTGTCGATCGTGTGCTGCCGTTCGTGACGGTGTTCAACGGCGGTCCGGATGTCGATCCGACCATCGCCGCTCCGGAAGTCGCGCTCGCGGTGAACAAGGCATCGGGGAAGGATCAGGAAGGCTTCGGGTTGTCTGCTCTCGGGGCGAGTGCTCCCTCGCCGAACGGCGGCCTGTCCGCTGGATCGCAGGCGCCGACCGCGCAAACCGCGGCGTCGACCGCGCAGAGCCCTTGCTACCGGATCGCGATCTCGATCCGATTTCGCAACGGTCACCGCACCAATTCCGAGGCGGTGATTGCACTCGGCGACAAGGCCGAGCCCTATCGTGTGTTGTCCTGGCAGAACGATGTCGAGCCGCGAATGACGGTTCTGCCGCGCAAGAGAGGTTGATGGCGATGCTTGCCGAGGCACGGCAATGGTTCGAGCAGTGGATTGGCGCGGTCGCGACTGCCGTTGATGGTGTCGCAGGCAGGTTCATGCGCCGGCGCAGCGTCGAGCTCGACGAGAATGGCGACGGCACGTTCACCGCCCGCCTCGCGGTGGCGAAGGACGGCGCGCCGTCGGCTCCGGTTTCGTTCCGGCTCGATCACGATGCGCCGCAGCCTCCGCTGTCGGCGGAGTGGAAGAGCGTGTTCGAAGGCAGCCGCGTCGAGGTGCGGTTGCGGTCGGATCACATCGTCAGCCGCATGCTCGATTTCCCGAGCCAGGCCGGCGACTTTCTCGACGGCATGATCCGCGCGCAGGTCGACCGGCTGACGCCATGGACCGCCGCCGACGCCGTCTTCGGCTGGGGCCCGCCGCAGCCGATCGCCAATGACCGCATTGAGGTCGCGTTCAGTGCGACCGCGGCGACCAAGGTCGATCCGTTGGTCCGGATGGCGAGGCAGCTCGGCGCCGCCTCAGTTGAGGTCTCGGCGCCGGCAGTTGGCAGCGATGGCGCCCCGCAACAGGTGACGCTGCTCGACAAATCGCTGCGCGGCCTCGCAGGACCTCAGGTTCCGCGGCTGTTGCGCATCGGCCTGGTTTCGACGGCGGCCGCGGCCGCCGTCTCCTTGCTGCTGAACGTCTATCTCGGTGGATGGCTGCAATCCGAGCAGGAAGATTTGCAACACCGGATCTCGCAGCGGCGCGCCGCATTGCGTCTCGATGCCAATGGCGACGCGCCCGGTCTCGGCCTGCTGGCCAAGCGCAAGCAGACCACGCCATCGAGCGTCATGGTTCTGGAAGCGGTCTCGCGTGTCCTGCCCGACACGACCTATGTGACGGAGCTCCGCATCGAGGGCAACAAGGTGCAGGTGGTGGGGCTGACCCAGGATGCGCCGTCCCTGATCCGCCTGCTGGAGCAGTCGCCGCAGTTCACCCGCGCAACCTTCTTCGCGCCGACGACGCGCGCGGCGAATGAGACGGCGGAGCGGTTCCACGTCGAGGCCAACATCTCAGCCTATTTCGGGTCCGGCTCATGAGCGCAGCATCCCGATCGCTGACCGCCGTCAGCACCTCGCCCCTGGTTGCAACCGCGAGCTATCTCGGCCTGTTCGTGCTGCTGCTCTTTGTCGTCATCTCGTCGCTCTCGGATATCATCGGCCTGCGCAGCGATGTTGCGGCATCGGCCGGAATGCTGGAGCAGCTGGAGGGTCGATCCAAAGCAAATACCGCGCCCGGTCAGCCCGCCATGCCGACCGGCTCGGCCTATCTCGAAGGCGCGACCGTCACCGTTGCAGGCGCCACCTTGCTGCAACGCGTGTCGGGCGCGGTGATCAAGGCCGGCGGCAACGTGCTGTCGACGCAGCTCGACGTTCCCAACGCCCCGGCCAAGGCCGGCTTCATCAGCATGGTCGCGAGCTCCGAGATCGAGCAGGCGCAATTGCAGCAGGTGCTCTACGATCTCGAGGCCGGCATGCCGTTCCTGTTCATCGACCAGCTGGTCGTGCAGCCCGTCGCAGACGAGGCCTCCAAAGGAGCCGACCCCGGCAAGCTCCGCGTGCTGCTCGGCGTATCCGGACAATGGCGAGGAGCCAAATGATGCGACGCTTCGCAGCGACCATCGTGCTGTTGGCGGTGTCTGCCTATTCAGCCCAAGCCGCCGTGCCGGACCGTGCCGGCGACGCACTGGATGCCGGCATGCTCGACGACACCCGTCTCGGCGGACCGGTGCTGAATTCACCGCCGCCGTCCGAGCCTGTGACATCGGTTCGGGTGACGCCTGCGCCGGCACCGACGCCTCGGCCCCTCAGCGCAAATCCGCTGTGGGGCATTCCGCTCAAGACGCTGTCCAATACGCGCGATCGCCCGGTGTTCTCGCCGTCGCGGCGACCTCCGCCTGCCGTCGTTGCGGAACCGGAAGTCAGCAAGCCGCCGCCGCCGCCGCGCAAGGTCGCGATCGAGCCGCCGCCGCTGTCACTTGTCGGCACGATCTCTGGCGACGACGAAAGCTTCGGGATCTTTCTCGATCAGTCGAACAAGACCGCGCTGCGACTGAAAATCGGTGACGAGTTCCAGGGGTGGAAGCTGCGAACCATCAAGGGGCGCGAAGTCACGATGCAGAAGGACGAGCAGGGCGCCGTACTCACATTGCCGCAGCCCGGCGGCGAGGAGAGCGATGCCCACCTCATTCCGGTGAGCACAGAGAGGATGCCATTGGCCGCGCGGCGCCAGAAGTGAGCTAGCTCAACCCGAGCAAACTCTGAAGGGCCGGCGTCAGGAGAAGCCCGAGCGCCAGAAACGGACCGAACGGAATCGACGTCCGGCGCTTCATCTCGCGTCCAGCGAGTTGCAGGCCACCGGCAACAGCAAGTGCCGCGAGCGCCGCGATCAGCAGCAAGGTCGGAACTCCCAAGGCACCGACCCAGATCGCCGCGGCGGCAAGAAACTTGACGTCGCCCAGTCCCAATCCGTCCACGCCCCGCACGGCGAAGTAAAGGCGCTGCAACAGCCAGAACAGCATGCCGACGAGGGCGGCGATCGCCATGGCCGTGAACGCGGCCGTTGTGCCGTCAGTGATGACGACGTTCGCAAGCCCGAGCGCTGCGATCGCAAGATTCAGCCAATTGGGAATGATGCCGTGGCGCAGATCGATCAGCGCGACCGCACAGCACAGCACGCAAAGCGCGCCGTAAGATCCGATGAAATAAAGAGCTTCGCGATCGATCTGCATGGTGGCGGGACAAGTGTGACGCGTGCCCACACTGTGTTGCAACAACTCGCGCGCGTTGAACAGTCTATTTTCAATTGATCCGTAGTCGCGTGATGGGTTTGCGCGATTGTGATCGTCGAGCACGATCGCAAAGTAGAAAAGATGCGACAAAAAGTCTGCGCTGTCACAAATCCGCATAGGATACCGACAATAGTGCGCCCCGCTACGTGCCACGAAGCCCTTCGTGACCGATCAGTGGGTAGACTATGCACAAGATGCGAGTGGCGGCGTGCCTGGCTTTGCTGGCGGCGTCGGCAGGCGTGCGCGCCGCGAATGCGGGCGCCCTCGAGGACGGCGCCGAGCGCTATCGGCCGTATCTGATCGAAGGCGTTGCCAGCGCGCTGGAAGGCGCGCGCGCCTTGCGCGAGCGTGCCGCTGCTGCGGACCTGCCCAGTGCAAAGAAGGCCTGGCTGTCGGCACGCGCCGGCTGGGAGCGCTCGGAGGTGTTCACCGCGGGCTTCGTGCCGGAGCTCGACGCGCAGATCGATGCCTGGCCGAACGCGGACAGCGGATTTCATGCCATCGAGGCGAAGCTGTTCGGAGCCGGCAATACCGACGTTGCCGCCGATGCGACGGGGCTTGTCGAGCACTTGAATGACCTTCACGGCAAGCTCAAGGACATCAAGCTGACGCCGCAAGGCTTGCTGGATGGCACGGTGCGGCTCGCCTACGAGGTCGGCGAGAGCAAGGCGGATGGCGGCGAATCACGCATCAGCGGAACTTCGCTGGATGATATGCGCAACAACATCGCAGGCATCGACTTCGCCTACCACACGATCTTCTCGACCGCCCTCAATACGGTCGACGGCAAGCTCGACGAGATGGTGACGAACCGGATCGAACAGCTCGAAGCGATCGTCGCCACGCCCGATCTGCCGCATGTCAACATTGCCGATCTGCGCCAGACCAGTGAGGAACTGGTCATTGCGTTGCAGAGCGCCTCGGCGAAGCTCGGGCTGCAACGCCCGACGCTGGAGGCGCAGGCGCGATGACCTCGCTTCACCGGCGTCTGGCTGCGCTGCTCTCCGGTGTCATCGTTCTGGCACTGCTCGGGCGCGCGGCGGCGTTTCCGGTCGATGGTGACAAGACCGTGTTGCCGGTCGCGACCGAACTGAACGAGGATGCGCTCGACAAGCCGCGCGAGGTGTTTCAGTCCGAGCGGACCGGAGCCAAGTCGTATCTGGTCAATCTCGGCGATCTCGCCTTCAATTCGCCGGGGCTGCTCGGCGAGGTGGCGCGGCAGGCCGGCGTGAGCTGCGGCACCTGCCATGTCAACGGCGCGAACAACGCCAAATTCTTCATGCCGAAGATGTCGAGCCGGCCCGGCACGTTCGACACCACAGGTCCCTTGTTCAATCCGAAGGCCAACAATCTGGCGTTCGATCCGGTGCGGATTCCGAGCCTGCGCGGCGCCCGCTATCTTGCGCCTTATGGCGCCGACGGCCGGTTCGCCTCGCTGCGCGACTTCGTCCACAACGTCATCACCAACGAGTTCGCGGGACCCGAGCCGTCGCCCGCGACGCTCGATGCGATCGTGGCCTATATTCACGACATCGACTTTCTGCCCAATCCGAGCCTTGGTCCCGCCGGACGGCTGGCCGGCAAGATCACCGAGGCGGAGCATCGCGGCGAAGCGTTGTTCGCAAAGCCGTTCCCGCACGATCCGGCGCTGAGCTGTGCGGGCTGCCACGTTCCATCGTCCGGCTTTGTCGATCACCAGCAGCACGACGTCGGTTCGGGCGGTCTGTTCAAGACACCGACGCTGCGCAACGCCGACTTCAACGCGCCGTATTTTCACGACGGCCGCTTCGACAGTTACAACCAGGTCGTCGACTATTTCGACCGGACCTTTCAGCTCGACCTCTCGGTGCGGGACAAAGGCGACCTCGTCACTTATCTCACGGCCGTCGGCGATGGCGTGCAGCCCTATGAGCGCGACGGTGCCGGTGCGACGCTGAAGGAGATCAACGATTTCTCGACGGTGCTCGCAACTGCGGTTCCTGCCGGCGACAAGGACATCGTTGCGCTGGCGGTCGATACGATCGGCCGCGAGCTGCGCGAGTTGACCGAGCAATATCCCGATCGCAAGAACACCAGCGTGTCGGGCGGCGAGCAGCAGCGTGTGCTTGCGCGCAACGGCCTCAAGGAGCTGGTGCTCACGCTGCGGCGAATCGAGATGGCAGTTGCCGCAGGCCGCAACGCGGATGCTGCAACCGAGTTGAGGAACTATCGCAATCTGATGGCTGCTGCAGTGCCTGCGCTATTGGCCAGCGCCGAGCCGTGGTCGTTGTTCAATCAAGACGTGCACGACCAGCATTATGCTGCGCTTCGTCAGGTGATGCGTTCGCGGCATATCTCGCGCTGATTGAGCGTAATTGTAGTGCATTTGCGATCTGCGCCGCGGCGTGGATTGCTCAGTCGATTTTCGATCTTCAGTTGAAGAGTCGAATCGCGGTGCTGCTGCGTGCAGCAGCAGATGTCTCCACGGAAAATCTTTGAACGTTTCGAAAATTCTCGCGCGCTTTCACGTAAGCGAAAACCATGCGTCATACTGTCGCACTAAGCAGTGTGTGTTGCTAACCGCAAAACACCTGAGGTCGACAATGGGTTTGAATTACAAAAAGCACTGGCGAACCAGCACGGCGCTCTGCGTTGCGTCAACGGTGCTCGTCGCAACAGCCGCCTATGCCGCGCACTATCCGGGCGGCCGCAGTGATTGGGACAAGCGTTCGCATCACAATCATCAGGCGCACGAAGAGGGCATTCGCGCGAACCATGAAGATCATGAAAATCATGGTGACAAGGATCACGGCGGCAAGGTGAAGACCGCTACGCCGATCAAGCACGTCATCATTCTGATCGGTGAGAACCGCGGCCTGGATCACACCTTCGGTGTGTACAAGCCGAAGGGCAAGGGCCAGACGATCTCCAACCTGTTGTCGAAGGGTATCGTCAACGAGGACGGAACGCCGGGACCGAACTTTGCGCAGGCGCAGCAGTATTCGGTCGCGGGCCAGACGGCCTACTATATCGGTGCGCCGACCATCTCGAAGTCGCCCTACAACGCGACCAATGTGATGCCGCAGCCGAACACCAACGGCACGCCGACCGCGCAGAACGACACTTCGCCTCCGTTCAAGACGATCACCGAAGCCAGCGTCGAGAAGGACATGGATCCGGCTGATCTCGACATCCTCACCACCGGCTTCAGCGGCCTGCCGACCGGTGTGCTCGATACCCGCGTTCCCGGCGCCGGCGGCCTGAACGGACCGTTCCCGCTGCAGGGCGAGCAGATCAGCGACGACGACTACACCGGCGACTCGACCCATCGCTTCTATCAGGACTGGCAGCAGGAAGACTGCAGCGCCGCCAGCGCCACCAAGAAGAACAATTCGGGCTGCCTCAACGACCTGTTCCCGTTCGTGATGGCGACCTATTCGGCGTCCAACAAGAGCATGGCCAACTCGATGGGCTTCTACAACGCCCAGCAGGGTCAGGCTCCCGTTCTGAAGATGCTCGCCGACCGCTTCACCCTGAGCGACAACTTCCACCAGTCATTCCATGGCGGCACCGGCGCGAACCACTTCATGCTCGGCACCGGCGATGCGGCCTTCTGGAGCGACGGCAAGGGCAATCCGGTGGCGCCGCCGGCGAAACTGATCGCGAACCCGAACCCGGTCGCCGGTTCGGTCAACCGCTACACCGTCGATGGCAATTGGAGCAATTGCTCTGATGTCTTCCAGCCCGGCGTGAAGCCGATCGTCACCTACCTCAACAACCTGCCGTACGCGGCGGAGCCGAACTGCAAGCCCAACCACTACTACATGCTCAACAACGTCAATCCGGGTTATCTGCCGAACGGCGCGCTGTCGGGTGGCAACAACGTGCCGCCGTCGTCGGTTCGCACGATCGGCGATGCGCTGATGGAGAAGAACATCTCCTGGGCGTTCTATGGTGGCGCGTATAACGACGCCGTGGCGCTCTCCAACGCTGCGGTTGCCGCCAATCCGTCGAACCCCAACCTCGGCGCCGCTGCGGTCGCCGATCCGGCGCACGCGCTCGGTGTTGCCTACTGCCAGATCTGCAATCCGTTCCAGTATGCGACCTCGATCATGGCCAACCCGGCCGTGCGTCAGGCTCACATCAAGGACACTGCCGATCTGATCACGGCGATCCAGAACAACAAGCTGCCTGCGGTGTCGTTCGGCAAGCCGGACGGCCTGCTCGACGGTCATCCGCAGAGCTCGAAGGTTGATCTGTTCGAGGCCTATGTCCTCAACGTGCTCAGCGCGCTGGAGAACAATCCGGAGCTGAAGGCGGACACCGCCGTCTTCATCACCTGGGACGAAGCCGGCGGCTATTGGGACTCCGGTTACACGCAGTCGATCGACTTCTTCGGCGACGGACCGCGCATTCCGACCCTGATCCTCTCGCCCTATTCGACGGGCGGCAAGGTCAACCACAACTATGCCGACCACGTTTCGCTGCTGAAGTTCATCGAGCGCAACTGGGAACTCCAGCCGCTCACGAACCGCAGCCGCGACAACCTGCCGAACCCGTCCTACTCGAAGAACAACGAGTACGTCCCGACCAACAGCCCGGCGCTCTCTGATCTGTTCGACGCGTTCGACTTCAGCAAGCCGGTCACGCTGTCCTACACCGAGTGATCGAGCTCTCATCCAGCACGAGGTCTTGATTTCATCCACGGTCGGCGCCGATCGAACCGATGGTTCGGTCGGCGCCGTCATGTTTTGCCAGCCGACCACCTGATCGACCGGGACCACGCGATGAAGCGCAACGCGAAGACTTGCTCGAGAGACCGAAGGGCCGCAGGCTGCCTGCTTGCCGTCGTCATCCTGGTCGATGTTCCGATAGCGGCCATGGCGCAGCAGTTTTCCGCCGAGCTGGTTGCGCGGAAGGACGAAACGACGACCAGTCTGGGAACGCTGCGGGTCTCGCAACAGAAGGCGCGAATCGAGGCAAAGGCGTTGCCGGATGGCTTCTTCCTGATCGACACGGCCAAGCCCGCGGCGTATTTCGTCCGTCCTGCCGCACGCGTGTTCATGGATGCGAGGCAGTCCAGCCCGCTGACCCGGATGTTCGTGCCGGTCGATCCGAGCGATCCCTGCCGGCAATGGCAGGCAATCGCCCAGCTATCCGCGCCGATTGATCTCGCGACCTGGCATTGCCAACGCGACGGTGCGGAAGCGCTAGCGGGCCGCGATACCGATGTTTATCGGATCATGGCGCCGTCGGGTTCCGGCTTCGTCGGCTGGATCGACCGCGAGCGCAGGTTTCCGGTGCAGGTCAGAACCGCTGACGGGACGGTGATCGCGACAGATCATATCCGCGACGAACCCCAACCGGCGCAAAGCTTCGAAATGCCCGCAGGTCTGCGCAAATTCGACCCGCAGGTGCTGATCCGCAGGATCCAGCAGAGCGACGTATGGGTCGAGCAGCCGGCCTCGCAGTGATCGTGCAGTGCGCTACTGGGATTGCCGGCTTGTCACCGGCAGCATTCGGCCGAGCGCCGTGTAGTGCGACTGATGCACGTTGCCGTTGAACAGCGACCAGGGCTCGGCCTTTTTCAGGGCGACGGGCACGTCGAAATGCACCAGCTGGGCAAATTTGCGATATTCCGCCATCGCTTCGTCGATATGGCCGGCCGCGACTTCGAGATCGATGCGGCGCAAGGTGAGGACGAGGTCCTTCAGGATCGCGCGCGCCGCCAGCCGCTCGTCCTTGCCGCCGATCGAAACATTCCTGATGTCGGGAATATGCTCGGTCAATTCACGCAGTTCGGCGCCGACGCCGGTCACGGCCAGCGATACCACGGCGGTATCGGCGGCCGGGATCGCGACCTCGAGGACGCTCGAGAGCTCGAGCACCTCCTTCATCCGAAGCACCACGCCGTCCTTGTCGAAGGGGCGTTCGCCGTCGCCGACCGCATTCAGATAGGCCACGAGGTCCTGCGTATCCTGGGTCGACAGTTCGAGGTCGAACACCCGATCGAAATGATCGACCACCTGTTCGTAGGTGTCGTAGCGACCGTCGTGGAAGTACGGTGCATTGAAATTGGCGTTCAGCAACGTGGGGGTCTTGACCAGTCCGCCGGATCCGACGTCGTGGCGCACCTGGTCGTTGAAGGTTCCGGCGGGACTATGACAGCCGGCACAGCTCAACTCGGCCTGCTTCGGGAACGGCTTGAAGAACAGCGCTTCGCCACGGCGCTCGGCGAGGCTGGCCTGCGCGGCGAGCCTGCCGCCAGGCGCAATCTTCGGGTTGGGGAGGAAATCGATATCGTTGATATAGGCGACGAGGCCGTCGAGAACCTCGTCGCGCGGCCGCGGCCCGGAAAACTCGTTGACGATGACATTGTATATGAAGTCGCGCAGCGAGGTGATGCGCCCGTCATGTCCGTAGGGGGCGAGGTAGCGGGCGCCCCGCAGACTTGGAATCCGGACCGGATCGAGGATGCTGTTGAATGTTTTCGCGTTGAAGACGAGGCTGGTGGTGTCGAACGTGCCGGGGCGGGAGGACGCGCCCGGAACGAACAGTTTCGGGTTCGATGCGCCGTTGACGTGGCAGGTGCCGCAGCTCATCTCGGCCTGGCGCGCCTTGCCGCCGAGGATGGAGGGCGAGTTGAAGGCGAGATCGCCAAGATTGACCAGATAGGACTTTCGCCCGCCCACCGCTTCGGAATGAAAGATTTCGCGCGGCCGCGCCAGCGCCTCCTCTGAAAATTCAGTTCCGGCCGGCAGCACGGTCTGGTCGCCACCCAGCGGGAAAGCCATCGCGCGCAACGGGACGAGGGCCACGACGAGCGCCAGCAGCGCGATCCGTGCCGGTCTGCTGTCACGTTCGGTGGATGTTGAACGACGTTTCCGGGAGTTTGACGCCAGAATATCCCAAGCCATTGCGAGAAAACGCCCCTGTCACAAGCATATGCGCCGCCGTGCGTCGGAAGATGTCACGTAGGTGACAGTCTCCTGTCGGCAGGATCAATGACCATCTGTTTGGATAGACGACTGTTGATTGCGGTTTGATGACGTTCGATCAGCGAACTGCAACCGATCTGTGTCCGACGGGGCGAAAATTCGTCGGTGCACGAGCGATCTTTTCACGGGTTTGTGCGCGCGTCGAAAAACAGTCATCCCGGCGAAATGTGTTTTGCATAGCGTGTAACTCCATTTCTATTTCTTTCTGAAATCAGGAGAGCACTATGCGGCTTTGGGGAGCCATTCCGGCGCTCGTAGTTGTTGCTGGCGCCGTTGCCATCTCGCCGGTGGCAAACGCCGAGAATTTGGTCGAAAAGATCGTTGATGAATTCAAGCACGAGGTGCGTGACGAACTGCGTGACCGTGGCCATGAAGGTGTGCATCAGTACAAGCACATCGTCGTCATCTATCAGGAAAACCACAGCTTCGATAACCTCTACGGTCACTGGGGCGATGTCGGTCGTGACCAGATCAACGGCACGTCCGATGCCGACCAGGCTCATACGCTGCAGGTCCGGCAGGACAATCAGACCGTCTATGCCTGTCTGTTGCAGAACGACGTCAACCTGACCTCGCCGTCGCCGCAGCCGACGAGCTGCACCGACAATACGGGCTCGGTCGCGATCCTCAGCGCCTTCAAGAACAAGCCGTTCGAAATCAACGATTTCATTCCGACTTCGGCGACCACTTGTCCGAAGCCGCTCGGCTCGTTCGCGGCACACGGCTTCCTCAACGGCACCGGCGCGCCCGGCGGCTGCACCGCGGACATCGTGCATCGCTTCTACAGCGAGCAGTACCAGCTCAATGGCGGCCGGCAGAACCGCTACGTGACCGGCAGCGACGCGGCGGGTCTGGTGATGGGTTACTACGACACCAAGAAGCTGCCGATCTACACCTATCTCCACGGCCACGGTGCGCCGAACTACGTCATCGCCGACAGCTTCTTCCAGGGCGCCTTCGGTGGTTCGTTCCTCAATCACCAGTTCCTGGTCGCGGCCGCGGCGCCGCAGTTCGTCGGCGCCTTGAACGACGGCAGCGCCAACGATTTCCACGCGATCGTCGATGCGAACGGCATGCCGACCAGCACGCCGCTCTACACGCCGACCTCCACGGTGAAGGACGCGCAGCTGACGGCAAAGTGCAACCAGACCGGGCTGACGGCCGGCCTCGCCTGCGGCGACTATGCGGTCAACACCACGCAGCCGACCTACCAGCCCTATGCCCCGGGCACTCCCGACATCAAGCGCCTGCCGCCGCTGCACACGCCGAATATCGGCGACCGGCTGTCGGCCAAGCATGTTGACTGGGCCTGGTATTCGGGCGGCTGGTCGAACGCCAATGGCGACGTCGGCGCCTCCGGCTGGACCAACGGCAACGGCACGACCTGCACCGATCCGAACCATGTCTCCACGGCGGTGTTCCCGAATTGCCCGGACGTGGATTTCCAGTACCACCATCAGGCGCTCAATTACTTCGCCTCCTATGCCCCCGGAACGCAGGCCCGCAGGGATCACCTGAAGGATGAGGCAGAGTTCATCCAGGCAGCCAAGAACGGCCGGCTGAAGCAGGTCAGCTTCATCAAGCCGATCGGCGAGGAGAACGAGCATCCCGGCTACACCAGCGAATCCGAAGGCAGCCAGCATCTCGTCGATCTCGTCAAGGCGATCGTCGAAGGGCCGGACGGCAAGAACACGCTGATCATCATCACCTATGACGAGTTCGGTGGGCAGTGGGATCACGTTCCGCCCCCGCCGCACAACCGTCGCGGTGCCGAAGCCAGGGCCGCGGACCAGTGGGGCCCGGGTACCCGCGTTCCGGCGCTGCTGATTGCCAAGCGCTTCTCGAGCAGTCGCAGGA
>NZ_VKHP01000982.1 GCF_010811875.1 Bradyrhizobium uaiense | reverse complement strand
GCGGCACCTTCACGCCGGCGCAGACTGGATCGATGCGCAAGGCCGGCTCCTGCGGCATGCCGATGCCCGGCATCGTCATCAAGTTCCTCGATGTCGACAACGGCAGCACGTACGTCCCGCTCGGCGAGGTCTCGGTCATGCCCCAGCCTTCGCTCAGATTGCAGCCGGTGATCGACGCGAACTGCTGCGCCACCTCGAGCGGCAGCGGCGCTCCGCCGGACCCACAATATTTCAGCGTGCGCA
>NZ_VKHP01000981.1 GCF_010811875.1 Bradyrhizobium uaiense | reverse complement strand
AGCCCGCCAATTACGACCGGCGCCATGGTGAGCGCACGCGATGAAAAGATAACTTCGCCCGCCAGTGCCTTCGCTCGGGCTGCCAGCGCAACCCGCTGGCTCACGGTCTCACCCAGCGTCTGCAGCGAACTGAATCTGGGCCGGTCGCCCGAGGAAGCCGTGGAAGCGGTCTATCAGCGAACGCGGGTGCCGGAATATGCGATGTTTGCGGTGACCCTTGCGGTGCAATTGAAGACCGGCGGC
>NZ_VKHP01000980.1 GCF_010811875.1 Bradyrhizobium uaiense | reverse complement strand
CCCCACCCGCAGCAGGCCGATCGCGGCGGCCCCGATCAGCAGAATCAGCAGGGTCAACGTGACCGCCTGCAGGCCCGCAAGGCGCCCGACCAGGCGCCAGGTGAGAGATCGCGGTCGCAGCACGCTCGACACGCTACGCGACGCCATCATACGCGATGAAGCGGGCGGCCTGACGTTGCGCCAATCGCCGGAACTGGCCGCACTGCGCGCCGAGCACGCCGACCTCTGGTTCATCATCCGCGA
>NZ_VKHP01000979.1 GCF_010811875.1 Bradyrhizobium uaiense | reverse complement strand
CTCCAGATGGTGCCCAAGACCCGCAGAGGGCCGCTTCTCAAGGCCTCACTTCCTGAGTTGGTGGAGCACGGTCGGAAGCATGCAGGCGGCCCGAAGGTTTCCGCAGGTACGGTGAACAAGCAGCTTGAAGACCCGAACTACGTGCCAGCGAACGTAACCAATGGCTCGTGGAATCCGCTGAACTGGAGCCCGTCGCAAATCCCGCAGAAGGTTGCTGAGAGCTTGCCAACGACTGCTGCGGCT
>NZ_VKHP01000978.1 GCF_010811875.1 Bradyrhizobium uaiense | reverse complement strand
ATCAACGTGGCTCCCGGCGATGTCGCCAACACCGTGTTCAACGAGGGCACGACCGGCAACACCGACACGCTGTGGGCGCAGCTTTTGCTGAACAACAACACGACGACCGGCTGGCAACAGTTCACGGTGGTCGATCCGGTAACCGTTGAGCAAGGCGCAACACTCGAGCTTACCGGCGCCTATGCGGGGCACGCGATCTTTGCCGGCAACACCGGCACGCTGCAACTCGACCAATCTGCGGCG
>NZ_VKHP01000977.1 GCF_010811875.1 Bradyrhizobium uaiense | reverse complement strand
GGTTTATGCGTTGCACGCCCCGGAGGTCGAGTGCATCGGCAAGGGTAAGGCCCGCGCGCCCTACGAGTTCGGCTGCAAGGTCAGTATCGCCACCCCCGTGACGTCTCCGAAGGGCGGCCAGTTCGTGCTTCACGCCAAGGCCCTGCACGGCAATCCCTTCGATGGGCACACGCTCGGCCCCGTGATCGCCGACATGGAGAAGCTCACCGGCGTGGAGGCTCGCCGTATCCACGTCGACAAAGG
>NZ_VKHP01000976.1 GCF_010811875.1 Bradyrhizobium uaiense | reverse complement strand
ATCAGCGCATTGAAGACGTGATCCGCCGTGCCTGGATCGAGGTTCCCGGTCGGCTCGTCCGCAAACAGCACCCGCGGTGCGTTGGCAACCGCGCGTGCGATCGCCACACGTTGCTGCTCGCCGCCCGGATGGATCGCCGGGTGTCACTTTCGAACGGGCAGGTCGTCGAGCTCGAATAGTTTCGAGTGAAGCGGGTCATCGGTTGTGTGAAGAAAGCGCGCTAAGGGCAGGAATCTGAAGCCT
>NZ_VKHP01000975.1 GCF_010811875.1 Bradyrhizobium uaiense | reverse complement strand
GCGCCTCTTCAACGCCGTTCGCCAGGCCGGCATGCGCCTTGCCGAGCCCCTCGACGAGCTGATGGTCATAGGTCTGACCGCTGTTCATATCGACGCTGTTATTGATGTTGGTCGCGCCGGCGCGCGCGCTGATCGCGAAGAACGTTGACCCGCAAGTGGCATATGCAGCCGTGCAGCCGGGTAACACCGAGCTGCTGAAGCAGCTTGTCGAGTCGACCTTCGCGCCGGGCCAGTTTTCATCCGC
>NZ_VKHP01000974.1 GCF_010811875.1 Bradyrhizobium uaiense | reverse complement strand
AGGCCCGGTCGCCGTCGACCACCGGGGTCACCCGCAGGGTCGCGCTGAAATCCGTCACCGGCAGGGTCGGGCTGTCGGCAAATTCGTAGGTCTGGAAGCGCTCGATGTCGGATTGAGCGAGCAGCCGGCCGGCGAGGTCTGGAAAATCATCCGCGATTTCAATAATTACCCGGTCTGGGTCCATGGTGCTGCCACGAGCGAGATCGAGGGCGGCAAATCCGGCGACACCGTCGGTGCGGTGCGC
>NZ_VKHP01000973.1 GCF_010811875.1 Bradyrhizobium uaiense | reverse complement strand
CGCGACAACCGAATGTTCGTTGAAGGAGTGCTGTGGATCGTGCGTACGGGGTCTCCCTGGCGCGATCTCCCGGAGGTCTTCGGCGATTGGAACAGCGTGTTCCGGCGCTTCAGCCGATGGAGCATCAAGGGTGTTTGGTGGCGGATCTTCGAGGCGATGTCCGATGATCCGGACTTCGAATATCTGATCGTCGATTCCACCATCGTTCGGGCGCATCAGCACGCTGCCGGCGCCAAAAAAGGGG
>NZ_VKHP01000098.1 GCF_010811875.1 Bradyrhizobium uaiense | reverse complement strand
GACATCCTCGCCGACCTCACCCAGGCATTGGCCCAGGCCGAGGCAAGCGGTAGCGGCCGCAAGGCCGCCTGATCGATCACCGAAAGACGGAGTTGGAACCGAGACCATGAAGACACTATTGCGCCTGCCGCGAGCTGCTCCGCGGAGCTCAGCTGCTGATGGGTGGTCGACGCCGGGTGGATCGCCAGCGACCGCGCATCGCCGATATTGGCGACGTGATAGAACAGTTTCAGCGCATCGATGAAGCGACGGCCGGCCTCGACGCCGCCCTTCAGCCCGAAACCGACCAGCGCGCCATAGCCACCGTTGAGATAGAGATCGGCACGGCGCCGGTTCTCACCGCTTTGCAATCCGGGGAAGATCACATGCGAGACGGCGGGATGCCGTGCCAGGAAATTCGCGACCTTGATCGCGTTCTCATTGTGCTGGCGCAGCCGCAGCGGCAGCGTCTCCAGCCCCTGGATGAACTGGAATGCGTTCTGCGGCGCGATCGCGGCACCGAGATCGCGCAGCAGCTTGACACGCGCGCGCAAGATGTAAGCGATCGGACCGAGCGGCTTGGCGGCCTCGGTCCAGATCGCGCCGTGATAGGCATCGTCCGGCTGCGTCAGCAGCGGGAAACGCTCGGCATGCGCGGCCCAGTCAAAATTGCCGCCGTCGATGATCGCACCGCCGATCGAGGTGCCGTGGCCGCCGATATATTTCGTGGCGGAATAGACGACGATCGCCGCACCGTGGTCGAACGGACGAGCGATGAGCGGCACGGCCGTGTTGTCGAGAATGAGCGGCACGCCGAGCGAACGCCCGATATCCGCAACCTCCCGGATCGGGAACACGTTGAGCTTGGGGTTCGGCAAGGTCTCGGCAAAGTAGGCCCGGGTCTTGGCGTCGGTCGCACGGCGGAAATTCTCCGGATCGGCCGGATCGACAAAGCGAACCTCGATGCCGAATTGCTTCAGCGTCTGCGACAGCAGCGTCCAGGTGCCGCCGTAAAGATCGGTCGACGAGACGATGTTGTCGCCGGCTTGCGCGATGTTGAAGATCGCATAGGCCGTCGCCGATTGGCCCGACGCCACGGCCAGCGCAGCAACGCCACCCTCGAGTGCAGCCAAGCGCTCCTCGAACGCGTCAGCCGTCGGGTTCTTGATCCTGGTGTAGATCTGCCCGATCGCTTCCAGGGCGAACAGCCGCGATGCGTGATCGGTGCTCTCGAACTGGTAGGACGTCGTCTGATAGATCGGAACCGCCACGGCACCGGTCGCCGGGTCGGACCGGTACGAACCGCCATGCAAGGCGAGCGTCTCGACATTCTTGCTTTCGATCGGCATTTCCAAATCTCCTGAAATCCGTGGACAAGCATCAAAGGCAACGAATGATGCGCAGCAGCGTCCGCGGCTGTCGAGACATCGGAGAAAATAGCGATGAGCGTGCTGGCGGTGCATCTGATGGCGTCGCTAATTTTTCAGCCCATGCACCGATCGCGTAGCATTTGTTTCGCTGCCCCAGCGCGCATGGTGGATCAGCGGCACGACCAGCTTCCAACCGATCGATTTCGCAAATCACCGCGCGATGCCGGATACAAAGGTCATTCCGAACAGTGCGACGACGTCGAACGAACCAATCTCTGCTGCGCCGAAACAGAGTCGGAGCACGATTTTGATCTTGCCTTGCCGAATAGAAAATAAAGCCGCGCAGGCGACGTGATAAATCACCTTGCAGTCCTCCACTGCCGGAAGTGCGCGATGACCAGACCGAAAGAACTTCGCTTTAATGCGTTTAACATGATGGCGCCGAGCCACAACTGGGCCGGGCTGTGGTCGCATCCGCGCGACACGTCACTGAACTACAACACGCTCGACTATTGGGTGGACTACGCCAGGACGGCCGAGCGCGGTCTGCTCGACGGCATTTTCCTGGCCGACGTCTTCGGCGTCTATGACGTCTTCGGCGATAGCCCCGAGACGGCGCTGCGCCATGCGGTTCAGCTGCCGAATGCCGAACCGACCCTGCTCGTCTCCGCCATGGCACACGCGACGAAACATCTCGGCTTCGGCATCACCTCCAACCTCACCTATGAACATCCTTACCAGCTCGCCCGCCGCTTCTCGACGCTTGACCATCTTTCTGGCGGCCGAATCGGCTGGAACATCGTCACCGGCTATCTCGACAGCGGCGCCCGCGGCATGGGCCTTGCGGCCAACCGCGCGCATGACGACCGCTATGAGGCGGCCGAGGAGTTTCTGACGGCGAGCTACAAGCTCTGGGAAGGCAGCTGGGAGGACGGCGCGGTCCGCCGCGATCGGGCCGCGCGCATCTTCACGGATCCGGCAAAGATCCATCTGGTGCGGCATCAGGGACGCCACTACCAGGTCGACGGCATCCACCTAGCCGAGCCGTCACCACAGCGCACGCCGCTGCTCTATCAGGCAGGAACCTCAAAGCGCGGACGCGCCTTTGCGGCCAGGCATGCGGAAGCGATCTTCCTCAACGGCCAGACCAAGCCGATCCTGGCCCGCGCCGTGCGCGAGATCAGGGAGGCCGCCCGGGAATTCGGACGCGATCCCTACGACATCCGTCTGTTCGCCGGCGCGACCGTGATCGTTGCACCGACGCGCGCCGAAGCCAACGACCTGCTCGAGGAGTACGCGGCGCATGTCGATCAGGCCGGCCAGCTTGCCCTGCTGTCGGGATGGACCGGCATCGACTTCTCGAACTATCGCCCCGACCAGGCGGTGCAGTATGTCGAGAGCAACGCGATCCAGTCGATGGTCGAGAATTTCACGGTGCGCAGCGACCGGCCGGTCAAGGTCGGCGACCTCGCCACCCTGAGCCGGGTTGGCGCACGCTCGCCGTTCGTGGTCGGCTCGCCCCAGGATGTGGCCGATGAGCTGATCGCCTGGGTCGATGAAACCGACGTGGACGGCTTTAACCTGTTCCGCCTGGTCGCGCCGGAATCGCTGACCTCATTCGTCGACCTGGTCGTCCCGGAACTGCAATCACGCGGCGTCTACAAGACGGCCTATCGCGAAGGCACGCTGCGTGAAAAGCTGTTTCCCGGTCGCGGCCCCTATCTTGACGCCACGCATCCCGGCGCCGGTTTCCGCCGCGCCTCGTCAACAACGCGTGCTGAGGCCGCCGAATAGACTGACTTGCGGACCCCATCGGTGATGGACGATCAGCCGTCACCAGGTTGCGACATAGGTACCCTTGAAGCGCTTCTCGAGGAACGCCTTCACCTCGTCGGAACGAAAAGCGTCGGCCAGCTGCTTGACCCAAGGCTTGTCCTTGTCCTCTTCACGCACGGCAAGGATATTGACCCACGGGCCATCGGCCGCCTCACGCGCAATTGCATCGGTGGCGGGATTGAGCCCGGCCTGAACCGCATAGTTGTTGTTGATCGAGACCAGGTCGACGTCCTGCAATGACCGCGGCAGCTGCGCGGCATCGAGCTCGACGAAACGCAACTTCTTTGGATTGTCGGTGATGTCGGCGATCGTCGAAGCGACGTTATTCGGGTCCCTCAATTTGATCACCCCGTGCAGCGCCAGGATCATCAGGCCGCGCGCCCCGTTGGACGGATCGTTGGCGATCGCCACCCGTGCGCCATCCGGAAGATCGGCCAGCTTCTTGTACTTCAAGGAGTAGACGCCCTGCGGCGAGGCAATCGTGTTGACGACCTTGACGATCTTCCAGCCGGTCTTGGAGAGCTGGTTCTTCAGGTAGGGCTCGTGCTGGAACGAATTAGCCTCGAGATCCCCGAGCGCGAGCGCCTGGTTCGGGATCACATAGTCGGTGAATTCGACCACCTTGATGTCGAGCCCGCGGCCGGCGGCCACCTTCTTCACGACATCAAGGATTTCGGCATGGGGTCCAGCCGTGACGCCGACGCGGACGGTCTCGGCCCTGGCCGCTCCGGTCAAAAGCACGACGACGGCAAGCGCGGTCATCAGGATACGCATCAATCTTTCCTCGGCATTTGAATCGGTGATTACCAGCTCGGCAACACCGCGCCCTTGAACTTGGTCAGGACGAATTCCTTGATCCCGGGCGAGTGGTAACTATCGACCAGGATCTTGACCCAAGGCTTGTCCTTGTCGGCGGAGCGAACCGCGATCAGATTGACATATGGCCCCTTCGGATCCTCGCGCAGGATCGGATCCTTGACCGGATCAAGGCCGGCCTGCGTCGCATAGTTCGTGTTGATGACCGCAGCATCGACGTCGTCGAGCGCGCGGGGCGCCTGGGCGGCATCGACCTCGATGAATTTCAGCTTCTTGGGATTGTCAGTGATGTCGATAACAGTCGGCTTGAACCCGACATCGCTCTTCAGCTTGATTGCGCCCTTGTCGCGCAGCAGGAGCAGCGCGCGGCCGCCGTTGGTGGGATCGTTCGGGATCGAGACCTTGGCTCCGTCAGGGAGGTCCGTCCAGCTCTTGTGCTTGCGTGAATAGATGCCGATCGGGAAATTGACCGTCAGTCCCACCTGCTCGATCTTGTAGCCGCGGTCGGCTTTCTGGTTGTCCAGATAAGGCTGGTTCTGAAACGAATTGGCCTGGATGTCGCCGGCGTCGAGCGCGGCGTTGGGCACGACATAGTCCGAGAACTCGATGAGCTGGAGATCGAGCCCGCTCTTGGCCGCGATCGGCTTCACCGCCTCGAGGATTTGCGCATGCGGCCCGGGCGTCACGCCGATCTTGATCGTTTCAGCAGCAGCCGCGGCCGACCAGACCGCAACAACGCTCGTGAGCGCGAGAAAGGATCGAAACAACATCTTGGTCTCCGTGGAATAAGAATGACTATGGGATCAGCGATTGCGCAGGCGGCGATTGACGCGGCGCGCCAGATAGTCGCCGGCGGTCTGCACGGTCTGCACCAGCGCGATCAGGACGACGACGACCGCCAGCATCATTTCCGGCATGAAGCGCTGATAGCCGTAGCGAATGCCGAGATCGCCGAGACCTCCGCCGCCGACCGCCCCGACCATCGCAGAGTAGCCGAGCAGGCTGACCACCGCGAGCGTCAAGGCGAGCACCAGGCCCGGCAATGCCTCCGGGATCAGGACCTTGAACACGATCTGCAGCGGGCTCGCACCGAACGAGGATGCCGTCTCGATCAGGCCGGCGTCGACCTCGCGGATCGCCGCCTCCACCAGGCGGGCGATGAACGGCGTCGCCGCGATAGTGAGCGGCACGATTGCCGCACCCGAGCCGATCGAGGTTCCGGCGATCAGGCGGGTGAAGGGGATGATCGCGACGACCAGGATGATGAACGGCGTCGAGCGCGCAGCATTGACGATCACGCCGAGAATGCCGTTGGCCGGCGGTGCGGCGAACAACTCGCCCTTGCGGCTGGTGGCCAGGAATATCCCGAGCGGCAGGCCCAATACGGTCGCAACCAGGGCCGCGACCGAGACCATGAACAGGCTCTCTCCGGTGGCCTGAACGATCAGATTGATGAGTTCACGCGACATAGCCGAGACGCTCCACCAGAAGGTCATGCTGAGACAGATAGGCCAGGGCCTGCTTCGCCGCGGCTTCACCGCCGGGAATGCCCAGGATCAGGGAACCGACATGCTGGCCGCCGATCTCGTCGATCCGCGCGGACAGCAGCGCAACGTCATGGGACAGCTCGCGCGACAGCCGCGCCACCACCGTGTCGCCCGCCTCAGTGCCTCGCACCTGCACGCGGAGCACCGCCTTCCCACCGGCAACCGGCTGCGGCGAAATGCGGCTTGCCAGCGAGACTGGAACGCTGTCCCCGATCGCCTCGGACAGGAACGCCTGCGTGACCGAATGTCGGGGATGCGTGAAGATATCGGCGACATGACCGCGTTCGACGACATGGCCACCGTCGATCACCGCGACCTCCTTGGCGAGTTGGCGGACAACCGACATCTCGTGAGTGATCAGCACAATGGTGACACCGAGCTCGCGATTGATGTTGGCCAGCAGGTCCAGAATCGCCCGTGTCGTCTGCGGATCGAGCGCCGAGGTCGCCTCGTCGGACAACAGCACGTTCGGCCACGTCGCCAGCGCGCGCGCGATGCCGATGCGCTGCTTCTGGCCGCCGGACAGTTCGGAGGGATAGCGGTCGTATTTGTCGGCGATGCCGACGAGTGCGAGTAACTCCTCGACCCGAACGGCAATGTCAGCCCTGGACCAGCCGGCGATTTCGAGCGGCAGCGCGATATTGTCTGCCGCCGTTCGCGACGACAGCAGGTTGAAATGCTGGAAGATCATGCCGATTGATCGTTGCGCCAGGCGCAGCTCGCGGCCGGCGAGCCCGGAGATCTCACGGCCATCGACGACGACGCGACCGCTCGACGGCTTCTCAAGCCCGTTGATGAGGCGTACCAGGCTCGATTTGCCGGCGCCGGAACGGCCGATCACGCCGGTGATCGATCCGCGTGGGATCGCAAAGTCGATCGCCTGCAAGGCATGCACACTCGGCTTGTCACGATAGGCCGGATAGACCTTCGAGACGCCCTCGAAGCGGATCATGGCATCGCTTGCGCCTGATGCGAGCGAGATCGACGGCAGCGGCGCGACAGGATGCGCCGTTGTCAGGGATTGATGCACATTCATTCAGTCGGTCCAATTGGGAAATGGCTTCGGTCGCCGGGCACAGCCCGAACTCAATGACCAAAGAGCAGATAGCTGCGGTCGATGCCGCGGAGATCGCGCGTCTGGTCGGTCCAGCCGACCGCGCGGCGGTAACTGCCCAATGCGGCGGTCTCGCGTAGCGCGACTACGTCGGTCGGGCAAGGGGTATCCGCATGGGGCGCGACGTAAAGTGCGTCCTCGGGACAATAGAGTTCGCAAAGGAAGCAGGTCTGGCAATCGCTCTGGCGGGCGATCACCGGAATTCCATCCGTCTTGTCGAACACATTGGTCGGGCAGACATTCACGCAGATGTCGCAGGACGTGCAGCGTTCGGCGTCGATCACCTCGATCATTCCGCAGCCTCTGCGTAGCTGGCGTCAGCGTGCGGCCGGACCGCGGTCCAGACCTCGTCCAATCCGCCGCTGGTCACGTAGTGGCGTTGCCGGTCGTCCTGATCCGGATAATCGTCGCGGCGATGCATGCCGCGGCTTTCGTTCCGCGCCCGCGCGCTGCGATACATCCAGCGCGACGTCGCCAGCATGGCCGCGCTCTCGCGGGCACGCAGCAGATCATCCTTGCTCGCCGCGTCGGCCGCCGATACGTCGACCCACGCCGCATCAAGCCGCGCCAGCGCGCCGTCGAGACGCGACGCATGCCGGAAGTAATTCAGCTCATACGGATAGACCTCGTCCTGAACCGCCCTCGCCAGCACGGCCGGCTCAAGCGGGCGGTTCGACCGGCTTCGGAACGCAACGGTCCCCGCGGAGGCCAGGCGTCGTTGCCGGGCCGGGCCAAGCTGCCGGGCATAGTCTGCAGCGCCCCGTCCAGCCCAGGTCCCCGACGACATCGCCCACGCAGCGTTGTGGCTGCCGCCGCCGGTGAAGCCGCCGCAGATCAATTCGCGCGTCGCCGCATCGCCGGCCGCGTAGAGCCCCGGCACGCTGGTGGCGCAGCTGTCGTCGACAATGCGAAGGCCGCCGGTGCCGCGCACGGTGCCTTCGAGCCGCAAGGTGACGGGAAAGCGTTCGCTGAAGGGATCGATGCCGGTGCGATCGAACGGCAAAAAGAAATTCGGCTGCGATGCCCGCATGTCACGCTGCACGTTGCCATCCGCCTTGTCGAGACGGGCATACACCGGCCCCTGCAGCAATGCACGGGCGATCGCCGACCGCCCGCCCTTGGATGCCGCACCGGGAACGACACTGCCGTCCTCGTAGCTGAAGGTTGCCCAGCCGTAGAACAGCGTCTTGGTCACCGATCCAAACGCCGGCGAGATCGCGTAAGCGTTGGAGAACTCCATACTGCTGAACTCGGCACCGACCTCCGCGGCCATCAGATAGCCGTCTCCGGTCAGCACGTTCGAGCCCAGCGTCTTGCTCAGGAAGGCGCAGCCGCCGGTCGCGATGACGACAGCCTTGGCGCGCACGGTCCAACGATCGTGCTTCTGCCGGCGAACGCCGCTGGCGCCTGCAACCGCGCCGTCGTCGTCGACCAACAGCTCGAGCGCGGTGCTATGATCCAGAATGGTGACGCTGGCTTGCTTGGTGCGCTTGCGCATCAGGCGCATGTATTCCGGGCCTTGCAACGAATTGCGCTGCGATTTGCCGCTGTCGTCGACCGGGTAAGGGTAACCCCAGGCCGCCAATCGATTGCCGTCCTGATAGGTCTGATCGAGCACGCGCGCCATCCAGCGGCGATCCTGCAGATGTCCACCCAGCTTCTCGCGATTGGCCATGGCGGCTTCGCGCAACGCCGGATCGGGATCGACATACCAGACGCCGGTGCCGGCCGCCGCGGTGGCGCCTGACGTGCCGCAAAATCCCTTGTCGGCGAGCACGACCCGCGCGCCGCGCTCCGCGGCGCTCACCGCAGCCCACGTGCCCGCCGGCCCGCCGCCGATCACCAGGACGTCAGCATCGAACTCAACCGAGCCGCCTGGTACGGGTCGCTGTTCGGCGCGTCGATCGTTGGTCGTCATCGCCAGATTCTCCAAACGGCTCCGATCGCTTGCGATGCGCCGCAGTAACATCGTTACGCGCGCGAGCGGCTCTGGCAATTTCAGATATTTGCGTGGACTTGGACGAAGCTTCCCCTGCCGCAGCCAAGGGAAGAATAATCATGCACCGGCGCGGAGGACGTTTCGTTCAACGCCGAAGCAGAACACGAGTTTTGTCCGCGAACCGCGCAGTGGAGGCGGATATTTCTTTTTGCATGCACGCTCCGACCGTTCGTTTCCTTGTGGCGCGACAAGCGATATTTCGAAAACCAACTCATTTCACTGCGTGGCAGCCATGTCCCATCGTCAGCTTCATCTCAATGTCAATCTGCTGCACTCCGGCGTCTATGCGTCGGCCTGGCGGCTGCCCGAAAGCGATCCGCGCGCCTGCTTTGATGTCGGCCATTACGTGCGCGTTGCAGAGATCGCCGAGCGCGGCAAGCTCGATGCGATCTTTCTTGCCGATACGCCGGCGATCACCGATCGCATCGACTATCGATCATTCATGTCGATGGAACCGACGATCGTACTGGCTTCGGTCGCCGCTGCGACGAGCCATGTCGGGCTGATCGCGACTGCCTCGACCACCTATAACGAGCCCTACAACATCGCGCGCCGCTTCGCGACCCTGGATCTCGCGAGCGGCGGCCGCGTCGGCTGGAACGCGGTGACCACGGCGGACGCAGCCGCCAGCCGCAATTTCGGCCTCAACAACGTGCTCGAGCACAAGGCCCGCTACGAACGCGCCAAGGAGTTCGCCGAGGTTGTCCATGCGCTGTGGGACAGCTGGGAGGACGACGCCTTTGTCGGCGACAAGACGAGCGCCCGGTTTGTCGATACGTCGAAGGTTCATCCGATCACGCATCGCGGCGCTCATTACTCCGTGGCCGGTCCGCTCAATGTGCCCCGCTCGCCGCAGGGCCGACCGGTGACCGTTCAGGCCGGCGGCTCGAGCGACGGCCGCGACCTTGCCGCGGCGCAGGCCGAAGCCGTATTCACGCTGGCGCAGACGATCGAGGAAGGCGTCGCCTATGCGCGCGATCTGCGCGCTCGCGCCGCAGCTTACGGCCGCGCCGGCGACTCCATCGTTATCCTGCCGGGCCTTGCTACCGTCATCGGCAGCACCGAAGCCGAGGCGAAGCGACGGCAGGATGAGCTGTGGGAGCTGGTTCCGATCGAGTACAGCCTTGCCCGCCTCGCCGGCACATTGCAGGTCGATGCGGCAATCCTCGAACTCGACAAGCCGCTGCCAGATCCGCTGCCGCTGCCGGCCAATGCCAACCACACCATGTTTCAGGGCACCGTGAACCTTGCGCGCCGCGGCAACCTCACGGTCCGGCAGTTGCTGCGAGCACTCGGCGGCGGGGTCGGACACCGCATCATCGTCGGTACGCCGGAGCAGATCGCCGACGATATCGAAGCCTGGTTTGCGGCTGGCGCCGCCGACGGCTTCAATCTGATGCCGGACGTGCTGCCGACGGGATTGGAGGTCTTCGTCGACAACGTGGTGCCGATCCTGCAGCAACGCGGCCTGTTCCGAACGGATTATGCCAGCACCACCTTGCGTGAGCATTTCGGATTACCGCGGCCGACGAGCCGCTATGCGCGGCGGATCGAGGTGGCGGCAACCGCGTGACGCAGTTACCGTGAGCCTGCCAGCAGCGCCGGAGCGTTACCCGCGACAGCCGGTGATGCGGCGCGAACGCGCGGGATGATCTCTTTCGCAAAGCGCTCCATCTCGGCCTCGAAGGGCTGGAATTGCAGCATGAACAATTCGATGCCCGCGGCATGGAATGCCCCGATCCGGGCCGCGACCTCGTCATAGCTGCCGACCAGCCCTGCAGCGGTGCCGCCGTTGCTGCCGACCCGTTCCGACTTCTGCATGGTCTGCATCATCACGACCTTCGGATCGGTGTTCTGACGCTGGATCGCCTTCACCGGCGCATCCTTTCGCGACAACTCAAGCAGCCGCCCATAGGCAGTTTGCGCCTCGGCCTGCGTCTCGCGCGCGACGACGAAAGCGGACAGTCCGAAGCGAAGTGGCGTTGACGTCCGCTGCCGCGCAGCGACGTCGGCAATGAGGCCAGCCACATCCCCAAGCGGCTGCCCGTTGATGAACCAGACGTCGCCATGGTCGGCAACCAGCGCGCGCGCCGGCTCTGACTCGCCGCCGACATAGATCAACGGTCGCGGCCGATAGCGGCTCGTGGGCCGCAACAGATAATCGCGGACGTCGAAATGCTCACCCTTGTAGGTCAACCGTTCGCCCTGCATCAGCCGCGCGACGATCGTGATCCACTCGCGACCATAGGCGTAACGGGCATCATGCTCGGCAAAGCCGATGCCGGCCTTGTCGAGCTCGGGCCGGTTCCAGGCGTTGACCAGATTGATCGCAAAGCGTCCGCGGCTGATGTTCTCGATCCCGAGCGCAAGCTTGGCGAGCACCACCGGGTGATAGAGATAGGGCTTGATGGCCGCGATGATCTCGATGCGGCTCGTCAATGCCGCAACGGCTGCCGCCGCGCTCCAGGCTTCGAGCTGATCGAAATCCTCCTGATGCGGATTGATCGTGTGCTGCGCGATCAGCGTGGAATCGTAGCCCAGCGCTTCTGCGGCAAGCACGAGATCGCGATTGCGCTCCCACGATGCGTCATACGGCTCCTCCGGATCCTGATAGGCGGCGCGCGAACCATGGACCAGCGCCCAGATGCCAAAGCGAAGCGGTCGTGCCGACATGCCGTTTCTCCGATTTCCCTGACGTTACACCGTCATCTTCTGTGAGAAGCACGACGGCAGATCAAGCAGCGACGCATCAAAAGATTTTCCTTGCCGCCGCACGCGCGCGCATGAAGCAGAACAACTCTGGACGCAACGACAATTGGAATACCGCTCTATTTCGGTTCGGCACAAATCGTGGGACAGTTTGCGAAGCATGAACTGCGCGCTCCTTCGATCGACGAGCACCGTCGCTCGAGAGAACGAGGAACCATGTCGCGCGAGATCAATGTCACCGACCATCTTGCACGGCTCGATCAAGAACCGACCGATCAACCAACGCCATTCGGATGACATCCATGAACAAGCCTGTATCCGTCACTTCGCTGGAGTCCTCCGACCGCCTCGGCAGTCACGCGCCCGATATCGACGCGCTGCTCGGCCGAATCTCCGAAGGGGCCAGCGACCGCGAACGCGAGCGCGTGCTGCCGTTCGCGGAGATCGACCTCATTCGCAAGGCCCGCCTTGGCGCTCTGCGGCTTCCGCTTGAGGTCGGCGGCGCCGGCCTGTCGATCCGCGCCCTGTTCGAGATCGTCATCCGCCTCGGCGAGGCCGACGCAAATGTCGCACATATCCTGCGCAACCATTTCAGCGTCGTCGAACGCCTGGTGCGCCGTCCGAAGGACGAACAGCACAGACAGTGGCAGAAGGCGGTCGCCGACGGCGCGATCATCGGGCTCGCCGCCACCGAACTCGACACGCCGAAGGTCGGCAACGTCACGCCGAACACGACACTCACCGCGGACGGCGACGACTACTTGCTCAACGGCACTAAATACTACAGCACCGGCACGCTGTATTCGGACTACGTCCTCGTCCGCACCGCTGACACAACAGCAACCAACGCCGCCGCGCTCATTCCGGTCACTCGCGAAGGCATCGAGCTGATCGACGACTGGGACGGCCTCGGGCAGCGGCTGACAGCGACCGGCACCACGCATTTCCGCAATGTGCGCGTCAAGCGCCAGGAGGTGGTGTTCGATGCACCGGATACCGGCTACGGCATTCCCTACTCCAACACATTTGCCCAGCTGTTCCTGACCGCGATTAATGCCGGCATCGCGCGCGCCGTGCTGCGGGACGCCACCGCCCTGGTGCGGACTCGCAAGCGGACGTTCTACTATGCGCCGAGCGAGGTTCCGTCGGACGATCCGCTGCTGCAGCAGACCGTCGGCCAGATCGCGAGCGGCGCGTTCGCCGCCGAAACGGTCGTGCTCGCGGCAGCTGAAGCGCTCGACGCCGCCACCGACGCCTTCGATGCCGATGACGCGAACGCCGTCGATGCCGCGCACAAGGCCGCGCTGCTGTCGGCCAAGGCGAAGATCGTTGCGGATGAATTCGCGATCCGGAGCGGCAGCCTGCTGTTCGACGTCGGCGGCGCTTCCGCCACCAAGAAGGCGACTAATTTCGACCGCCACTGGCGCAACGCGCGCACGCTGGCGTCGCACAATCCGAACACCTTCAAGACACGCTCGATCGGACAATACGAGATCAGCGGCACGCCGCTCCCCGCCAAGGGCTTCTTCTAGCGAGGTCCAGTCCGGCGCGGCAAGAAGGAGAACCCCGATGAACAAGCCGGATATCCACCTTGTCGATGCCGATCACGAGATCGAGCGGCAGTTTCGCCTTGTCATGCGCCGCCTCCCAGGTGGCGTTTGCATCATCACTGCAGGACAGGGCGAAGACATCACCGGCATGACGGTCACCTCGCTGACATCGCTCAGTGCGAGCCCGCCCCGGCTGCTGGTCAGCATCAACCGGCAGGCATCGGCCTTCGCACCGATCGCCCGCCACCGGCAGTTTGGCGTCAACATCCTCGGCTCGGACCAGCAAGCCCTGGCCGAGCGCTTCAGCAATGGCCAGCTCAGAGGCCGGGAGCGCTTCGAAGGCACCGACTGGTCGTATGGAGCCTCCGGCGTGCCGCTGCTGCGGCGGTCGCTTGCCGTCGTCGAATGCCAGGTCGAGGAGATCATCGAGCGGCATTCCCATGGCATCATCGTCGGCCGCCTCTCCAGCATGGAGGTCTCGCATCGGCTGTCCGGGCTCACCTACTGGAACGGACAGTATGTCCAGATCGATCACGAAGCCGACCTCGACTTGTTGGCCGAAGTCAGCATTCCCTTGGCGCATGTCCGTTAAGACGGGGAAGGGCACACAGCATGAAGCGCGAAACGCCACCACCCTCGCCCGCAGCGTTGGCCGGCGCGGTCGGCAGACGACCGGGCCGCTGGCAGCTGGACCGCATCGTCGCTGAGTTGCGCACGTCCCGTGAGGAGACCCACAGCATCCGGCGCGACAGTGAGCCACGCCGTGCGCCCTCGCGCGACGTGCTCGAGGGGGTCCTCGACGGCCTCACCGAGGCGTTGTTTCCGCGTCACTACGGCCAATCTGACCTCGACGGCGAGAACATCGACTATTTCGTCGGCAACACGCTGAGCACGGCGCTGGATTCGCTCAGCGCGCAGATTCACCGCGGCGCATTGTTCGTCGGCGACGAGCTGGAGCCGGGCTTTGTCCACGAGGAGGCGATCGAACTGACCCGCGGCTTCGCCACCCAGCTGCCACAGGTCCGCGGGCTCCTGATCAACGATCTGCGGGCGGCGTTCGTTGGCGACCCGGCGGCGCGGAATTTTCCGGAGATCCTGATCGGCTATCCCGGAATGACTGCTATCATCCACCATCGCCTTGCCCACCTGCTCTACCAGATCGGCGCTCGGCTGGTGGCCCGCCTGATGTCGGAGATCGCCCACACCAGGACCGGCATCGATATTCATCCCGGCGCCCGGATCGGCTCCGGTTTCTTCATCGATCACGGCACCGGCGTCGTGATCGGCGAGACCGCCATCATCGGCAACAACGTCCGGGTCTATCAGGCGGTCACGCTGGGCGCGCGGCACTTCCCGACCGACGACGAGGGCCTTGTGATCAAGGGCGACGCGCGTCACCCGATCGTCGAGGACGACGTCGTGATCTATGCCGGCGCAACCATTCTCGGCCGGATCACGATCGGCCGTGGATCGACCATCGGCGGCAATGTCTGGCTGACCAAGGACGTGCCGCCGAACAGCATTGTGACGCAGGCCACCGCACGAAACAGTTCGAGCGGCGGCTGAACCGCGACCTCACTCCGCGACCGGCGCCTTCCATCGCATCAAGCGCCGCTCCAATGCCTCCAGGACGGCATTGAACGCCAGCCCGATGACGGTGATCCCGATTATGCCGAAATACATTTGCGGGATCAGGAAACTGTACTGGCTGTTGATGATGAGATAGCCGAGACCGGCCTTGGCCCCGACCATCTCGGAGGCTACCAGCACCAGCATGGCCGAGGCACTGGCGAGGCGAATGCCGACAAAGATCGTCGGCAGCGCCGCCGGGAGGATCACCTTGCGGAACAGCTGTTGCGGCGTCGCCCCCATCGTCCGTGCCGACTTGATCAGGAGCGGATCGACCTGTTTCACCGCAGCAATGGTGTTGAGCAGCAACGGCCAGGCGCAGCTGTAGACCACCATC
Organism: Bradyrhizobium uaiense; assembly: GCF_010811875.1. GTDB lineage: Bacteria > Pseudomonadota > Alphaproteobacteria > Rhizobiales > Xanthobacteraceae > Bradyrhizobium > Bradyrhizobium uaiense. The sequence continues at coordinate 16,386 of NZ_VKHP01000098.1, read as the reverse complement.
GTGATCTTCGAGAGCTCGCCGATGCCGAGTAGCAGGATGAACACGGGCAACAGCGCGAGCGGCGCGGTATTGCGGCAGATCTCGACGAACTGGTTCAGGAGATCGCCGAGCCGGGTGTACCAGCCCACGGCGAGTCCGAGCGGGACGAACAACACGACCGACAACAGAAACCCGCTCAGAGCCCGGAGCAGGCTCGCGGAGACGTCGTCATAGAGTTCGCCGGTTTGCGCGAGCTGCCAGCCCGAAGCGATGACATCGGAGAATGGCGGCAGGAACACCGCATCGATCCAGCCAAGCCTCGGAGCAGCCTCCCAGACGGCCAACAGAACGATCAGCAACAGGGAGCGGCGCCCGAAAGCGGTCAAGCCCGGGATCGCGGCGCGAGCCGCGCTCACGAGCGGTGACGGTCGAGGATCCACTCCCGTGAACGTGTCTCGCCGTCCATGCGTGAGTTCCAACAATGTCAGCATCTCCAGACTAGACATGAGCGACTTCCTTCACATTGCGGTCGACACGGCCCGCGTCAGCACTCCCGGTCGGTTGCCCCTGCTGCGCTTTCTGCACTTCCTCGCGAAGCAGGCTCCAGATCTCGTGACGCACAAGACCGAATTCCGGCAGCGAGCGCACATCGTCGGCTGCGCTGCGCAGGAGTTCTGGAATATCGACAATCTGCTTGATCCGCCCCGGGCGCGACGTCATGACGGCCACACGCTGTCCGAGCACGACCGCCTCATCGATGCCGTGAGTGATGAAGATGATCGTCTTGCCGGTGGCACGCCAGATCCGCAGCAGCTCGCCTTGCAGCGTTTCGCGCGTTTGGGCGTCGAGCGCAGCGAACGGCTCGTCCATCAGCAGCACCTCCGGATCATAGGCGAGGCTCCGCGCGATCGCGACGCGCTGCTTCATGCCACCGGAGAGCTCATGCGGATAACGGTCGGCGAAGCCGGACAGACCCACCAGGTCGAGGAAGTGCCGCGCGATGTCGCTGCGCTGCTTCGGCTTGAGGCCGGCGATGTCGAGCCCAAACTCGACGTTCTGCGCGGCCGTGCGCCAGGGAAACAACGCGTATTGCTGGAACACGACGCCGCGGTCGCGCCCGGGCCCAACAATCGGGCGCCCATCGAGCAAGATGCGACCGCTCGTCGGCGTCGCAAGCCCGCCGAGCAGATCAAGCAGGGTCGACTTGCCGCAGCCGCTTGGGCCGACCAGGGTCAAGAATTCGCCGGCACGCACGTCGAACGTCATATCTTCGAGCGCGATGAAACGTCCCGCCGGGCGGCCCCCTTCACTTCGCGTGACGAACTCCTTGCGGACGCTCTCGAAGCTGATCTTGACCGAGGTCATCGCGCCTCCGCCGTCTTCCCGGGACGGAAATAGTTGAACTCATTGGTGTAGGTGTCCGAGGCCTTGATCTGGCCCGGCTTGAGCAGGCCATCCTTCACCAGCCAGTCGATCCAGATCTGCAGCTCGGCATCCGAGATCACGCCGCCCTTGGACGCAACGCCCGTGCTCTTCCAGTACTTGATCGAGGACGCATCCTCGTTGCGCTTGCGCTCCGCGATGATCCGGTCGAACCGGGCACGCACCTCATCCGGCGGTGTCGTCTGCGCCCACTGGATGGCACGTGATATCCCCTCCACCAGCTTGCGCGCGGTATTCGGGTTGTCCTTGATGAACTTGTCCCGCAGCACATAGGCGCCGCCGGTGAACTGGCCGAACAGATCGGTATCGTTGAAGAGCGAATGGATCCCGCTGCGCTCCAAAGCCTTGTCGCGCAGCACGCCGCTGAGCGCGCTGACCTCGACCTGCCCCTGCCGGAGCGCCTGCTCACCGGTGACAGGCGGGACCGCCACCAACGTCACCCGCTTCGCCTCGCCGGCGCTGAGGCCATTCTGCGCCAGATACTCACGCAGCACGAACTCCAGATGGGCGCCAAGGGTATTGACCGCGACCTTCTTGCCGATCAAGTCGCGGGCCGCTTTGATCGGGCTGTCGTCCTTCACGAAGTAGCCGTAATAGGTGTTGGCGTCGGAGCCGTAATAGCCGACCACGGCCTTGATCGGCGCCTTCGCCGCGATCAGCTTGATAATGGCTCCATAGAAGGCGCCGCCGATGTCGATGTCGCCGGTGACGACGGTCTGGATGTCCTGCGGCCCGCTGATGGTGTTGCCGACCCATTTGAGCTTGAGCGGCGCCAGATAGCCGAGGTCTTCGGCAAGCTCGGTGAACGTCACCTGCCCAGCCCAGCCTTGATAGCGGATCTCGGTCTTCTCAAGCGGCGGCTCGGCGAAGGCCGGCGCGGCCAAACCCAACGCAAGCGCGCCGGCCAGTAGATATCGCGCGACCCTGCGCGCGGCGAGATACCGCGCGCGAAGGATTTTCATCATGGCATTCATCCTGGTGACTCCGAAAGCTGAACCGATCAAGCAGCCCTGGCGGTCTGCGGCTTCGGCGATTTGATGCGTGTCACGCTGTGGCGACCGTCAACGCTACGCGGCACGTCGCCGTCGACGGTGGCGCGGCGGACCACCCGGTGCTGCTCGCCGTAATCGTTGACCGCGTAGTGCTGGGTCGCGCGATTGTCCCAGATGGCGACGTCTCCGGCACGCCAGCTCCAGCGCACGGTATTTTCGGGCGCCGTAACGTAGGACTGGAACAGATCGAACAGCTTCTGGCTGTCGTATTTCGGCAGACCGACGAAACGCTGGACGAAATTTCCGAGCACCAGAGTATGCTCGCCCGTTTCGGGATGAACACGCACGACCGGATGCTCGGTCTCAAAGATCGTTCCGGTGAATACCTCGTCGAAATGCTTACGGTCGGCATCGGTGGCTCGAGACTTCACCGCATAATCATAAGCGTTGCTGTGAACCGCCCAGAGCTCGTCGGCGAGCTTGCGCAGCGGTACAGGCAGGTCGAGATAGGCAGTCGCCGTGTTCGACCAGACCGTGTCGCCACCGTAGGGCGGGATCACTACACCGCGCAGCACCGAGATCTTCGGGTAGGCATCGACGAATGTGACGTCGGTATGCCACTGGTCGGCGCGGCCGCCGCCCCGCCCTGAATCCAGCTCGAGGATCGACGACGTACCCTTGCTCGCGCCGATCGTTGGATGCGGCACCAGTTTGCCGAGCTTGACTGCGAAGCGCTCCTGCTCGGCATCATCGAGGTGATCCTGGTCGCGGAATAAGATCACCTTGTGCTCGAGCAGCACCTGGTTGATGGCGCGGATGACCTCGTCGGGAAGATCACCCGACAGCTTCACATTTCTGATCTCGGCACCAAGTCGGGCGGCGCGCTTGCCGATATCGGCCCGCGGGATGACGTTGTCGATGGTGGTCGTGTTGCTCATGATTAGGCTCTCGTCGCCGCGATCCCCTGGACAAGGCTCCGCCATACGCCGGTCGCGGAAGCGACGACGGAGATGAATGATGTGGTGGCGACCCTCGCTATTCCGCCGCGACGTGCTGTGGCGGCCGCCACACGGCCGGCGCGTAGAGCTCGGCGGTGAAGTCTTCCGCAATCTCTCCGTTGATCCGGGCCTCGTGAGACGCGAGATCGGCCAGGAACAGGTCGCGGCTGATCCTCGCCGTGATCCCCGGGATGTCGCGCTTGAAGCTCGGCACGTCGCCGATCGGCAGGCCGAAGCTGACAAACGCCGCGGGATTGAAGACGTGGATGTCCCTCAGATACGGCGCGCGGCCCGGCACTTTCTCCAGATATTCGTGGCCGGACCCGAGATATGGATAGGCCGCCAGCGTGTCGTCCCTCTCGCCGTCATGCGGCGTGAAACGATCCCGCCACAGCAGGATTTCGTCTGTGAAATCGCGCAGCTCCGGCTGCGCACCGAGATCGACGGAATAACCGGTCCCCGCAATCGCGAAATCGAATGGGAACTTCCCGTGCGAGGTAATCGCGGTCGGGCGGCCGCCCTTCAATTGTGAAGAGGTCCACGGCGCACCGAGATGCAGGTGGAAATTCGGAAAGGCTACCGCGCGCGAGATCGCATCCGGTGGCGGGGTCGAGCCGGCCCGCCGGAACCGGACCGCCTGATGCCAGCGCACCGCATCGGGCAGACTACCGTAGTTGTCGTAAGCACCGGGGTAGCCACGGATCCGAATGACCGGCAATGAGGCCAGGGTCTCCCTGCGCGCAAACAGATGAACGTCACGCGCTCCGGCTTCGAGCGCCGTGGCGGCTGCATCGAAGGCCGATGCCGCACTCCCGATCACCGCAACGCTGAGGCCGCGCAACGCCCTGAAATCGATCTTCTCCGATGTATGCGCATGGAATTGCTTCGGCACGGCGCGCAGGACATCAGGGACGTACGCACCTCCGCTGCCCGCGAAACCGGTCGCGAGCACCAGCTTGCGTGTGGTCTCGATGGTCGTCGCGCCGTTACGCTCCAAGTGGAGCCGCAGATGATCGGCCGCGGGCTCGATGCGGAGCAAACGCGTACCGTAGCGGATGGCGGCGCCGGTCGCGCGGCGATACCAGTCGAGATAGGCGGCCCAGTCGAGCCGCGGAATGCGGTCGAGCGCATCGAACGCCGCCGCGCCATGGCGTGTCTCATACCATGCCTGGAAACCGAGACCGGTTAGGCCGAGTTCGGGACCCGGCAGCGTCTTCGGCGTGCGGAGCTTGTGCATTCGCGCGCTCGTCAACCACACACCGGCCTTGCCGGCGTCGGCCGCGGCATCGATGACCGAAACCTTGCCGATCCCCGCCCGCCGAAGCGCAAACGCGAAGGCCGAGCCGGACTGACCGCCGCCGACCACAACGACGTTGTGATCGATGCCGTCGCGATCGGGTACCCAGTTCTGCGGGTCAGGCCCGATCAGCCGAAGGGCTTCGCGGGCGGCACTGTCAGGATCGGATTGCGGCATGAATGAACCACCTCGCTTTGAGGGGACAAATCGTAAAAGCGATCGACGTTCAGTCAATGAAACGAAACCAGCTTTGTTTTCGACGCCGGACAATGTTCACTTCGCCGACGACGCTGGCATTGAAATATTTGCCATGATCGCCACCCGATCGATCATCTCGCGCACGTCGTGACTGGTGGGATCGACGCGATCGAGCCGGAACAGGCGTCAAATTGCGCGTCGTTCGGATCGGTACGACCGCACTCATCTCCGGTAAACGACGAACTCATCACGTTCATGCTCGCTTGCTGCGCAACAACGCAAATTCATTTCATCGACGTCGACATAGAGTCGGACGCAACGTACGCGCCTGATGTCAACGCGCGGCGAGAAACGATGGGTCTACCGACATGCCGCGAACCGCTGGCGACATCAGTCTTGAGCACGATACTCCGGAGCTTGCCCGCTCCTATGACGACGCAGGCCTCGTTCAATTCCGCCATGGCAAGTTCCTGATCGGACCGCTCGCCATCAAGTCTGGCGAGCATGTCCTCGACATCGGGACAGGAACGGGACGGCTTGCGGAATTCGTGGCGGGATTGGTCGGCCCGAACGGGCGCGTGATCGGGATCGATCCGCTCGCCGGCCGCATCGAGATCGCGCGCCTTCGGCAGGGCGATAATCTCCAGTTCGCGACCGGGCGGGCCGAAGATCTCGCGCGCTTCGATGACGCGCAGTTCGACGCCGTCTACCTCAACAGCGTCTTCCACTGGATCTCCGACAAGGACCGCGCCCTGCAGGAGGTCCGGCGGGTTCTCAAGCCCGGTGGCCGTCTCGGACTGAATGTGCAGGACCCGTCGCATCCGCACCAATCGCGTGTGCTGCTTCGTCGCGCGATCGCCGAGGCGGGTCTTGCCGGCAACCGCCAGGACTCCAACCCGGTACTCGGGTCGACGGACGACGAGCTCAAATCTCTGTTCGCGGCGCACGGCTTCACCGGATACCGCAGCGAGCTGCGCGCGCTGATCGATATCCACGACGATGCCGCCTCGCTGCTGCAATGGTCCGAAGCAAGCGCATTCGGCAATTTCCTCGAGGCATTCACACCGAGCGAGCGGGAGCAGGTCCGCCGCGCATTTGCGCGGCTCGTCGAAGAGAAACGAACGCCCGAAGGCTTGAAGCTGGAGCGTTACCTGCGCTTTGCGTTCGCGCAAAAGGCGCCGTCCCACCAATAACGGCAGAATTTGCGAGCCCCGACATGAGCAAACGACAGCTTTCCCTCAATCTCTTCATCTATCCCGGCGGCCATCACGAAGCGGCATGGCGCTACAAGGGGTCCACCGCAGATCGAATCCTCGACGTGACCTACTATCAGGAGCTGGCGCAGCGCGCCGAGGCGCAGAAGTTCGACGCGATCTTCTTCGCCGACGGACCCGCGCTCGCCGACAACGTTCGCTATGCGCAGCGCTTCCGTTTCGAGCCGATCACTTGGCTGGCCGCGATTGCCATCGCCACCAAACGCATCGGCCTGATCGCAACCGCATCGACCACCTACACCGAACCCTACAATCTTGCCCGCCTGTTCGCCTCACTCGATCATCTCAGCGGCGGCCGCGCCGGCTGGAACATCGTGACCACGAGCAACGCGCTGGCGGCACAGAATTTCGGGTTGCCCGAGCACCCGCCCCATCACGAACGCTACGAGCGGGCGCGTGAGTATCTCGATGTCATCACGCGACTTTGGGACAGCTGGGAGGACGACGCCGTGGTGAACGATCCCGCATCCGGGATCTTCGCCGACACCGGAAAGATTCATGCGATCGATCATGTCGGAAAGCATTTCCGGGTGCGCGGCCCGCTCAACATCTCGCGGACGCCGCAGGGACGGCCGGTCTACGTTCAGGCGGGCTCGTCCGACGACGGACGCGCCTTTGCCGCGCGCTTTGCCGAGGCGATCTTCACCGCGCATCAGACGCTCGCGAGTGCCCAGGAGTTCTATGCCGACATCAAGCGTCAGGCGCGAGCCTTCGACCGTAGTCCCGATCAGGTCAAGATCCTGCCCGGTATCAGTCCCTTCATCGCCAGCACGCAGGCCGAGGCCGACCGGCTGCAGGACGAATTCAACGAACTGATCCAACCGGAATACTCGTTGACCCAGCTTCGCCAGATGATCGGGCTCGACCTCTCCGGCTTCGACCTCGACGGCCCCTTCCCGCGCCATCTGATCGACACCGGCAGCGCCCACGGCGTGGCGAGCCGCTTCAAGCTCGTGGTCGACATCGTCGATCGCGATAAGCCGACCATTCGCCAGCTCGTGCAGCGGCTGGCAGGTGCGCGCGGCCACTGGGTGATCGCCGGGCCGCCGGAGAAGATCGCCGACAACATCCAGACCTGGTTCGAGAACGGTGCCGCCGACGGCTTCAACGTGATGCCGCCCTGGCTACCCGGCGGCTTCGATATCTTCGCCGAGCAGGTGGTGCCGATCCTGCGCAAGCGCGGCCTGTTCCGCGAAGAGTACACCGGAGCGACGCTGCGCGACCATTACGGCCTGAGCAGGCCGGAGAGCCTGTTCTCGGGATCGATCAAGGCGATCGCGTGATCGCCTGACGATGCCGCGGCACGGCCGGCCTCATGTCGGCCGCGATGGATGTTTGCTTCAGCACCCAAGGATTTGACAGTTCCAATGACGACGATGCGTTCCCTGTTCCGTTCCGCCGTTCTGCTTTTCGGCGCCCTCACCGGCGCTGCCCTGCACGCGGAGACACCAGCCAAAGCCGATCTGAAAGTCGGCTTCGTGCCGGGTCCCTACATCGATGAGTTCAAGGTTGGCGTCGCGCCGGAGCTGGAGAAGAAGGGCTACCGTATCCGCTATCTCGAGTTCTCGACCGGGTTGGAAGCCAACAATGCCGTGTTCAAGGGCGAGATCGACGCCAATGTCATGCAGCACACCATCTTCCTGAACTCGTACAACGAGCGGCAGCAGACCGACCTCGTCGGTATTGTCCACGTGCCGACGCCACCGATGGGGCTCTATTCGAAGAAGCACGCGGCGGGCTCGCCGATCAAACCCGGCTCGACCGTGGCCGTGCCCAACGATCCCGTCAATCTGCAGCGCGCACTCTGGATCCTGCGCGATCTCGGGCTCGTCGAGATTCGCGACTCCAAGCCGGTCGATGTCAGCGAACTCGACGTGATCAAGAACCCGGGCGGCATCAAGATCGTGCCACTGGAGGCGGCCCAAGCACCGCGTGCGCTCGACGATGTCGACTTCGCCGCCATCCAGGGCAATTTCGCGATCTACAGCGGTCTGAAACTGACCAATGCGTTCGCCCTGGAGAAAATGACGACGCCCTACATCAATGTGGTCGCAGTGAAAAAAGCCAACACGGATGCTCCGTGGGCACAGGACATCGTTGCCGGCTACAAATCGCAGACCTTCAGATCCGCGATCCTGTCGGATCGGTTCTATGACGGATTTACCCTGCCGGATTACCTGAAATGACGATCTGACGGTAGTCCCGCCCGCGAACGTTAGACCCAGCCGCCATCGACGATGTAATTCTGGTTGGTGCAGGCGCCGCTGTCGTCGGCGGCAAAGAACAGCACGACGCGGGCGATGTCGTCAGGCACGAGCTTGCGCTTGAGGCATTGCCGCTGCATCAGCTCGGCCACGCCTTCGGGCGTCAACCAGTTGTCCTGCTGCCGTTGGGTCATGATCCATCCGGGCAGAATGGAATTGACCCGCACGTTGCTCGGACCGAGATCGCGGGCGAGCGCGCGGGTGAGACCCTGAACCGCCGACTTCGCTGTCGTGTAGCAAGGCATGTTGCCCTGGCCGATCACCCAGCTCACCGAGCCGATATTGACGATCGAACCGCTGCCTGCCTGTTTCATATCGGGTGCAACGGCCTGGGCGCTGAAGAACTGATGTTTCAGATTGGTGGCGAACCGCTCGTCCCAATATTCCGGCGTGACATCCTCGATCGCGTGCCGGTCGTCGCGGGCCGCATTGTTGACCAGAATGGTGACCGGCCCGAGCGCTTCGCGGATGCCGGCGACTGCGCGTCGCAGGGCGGCGATGTCGCGCAGATCGGCGTGCTCGAAATGTACGCGGGACTGCGCCGGCAGGCTGGCAAGCAGTTGCTTTGATGCCGCCTCATCGATGTCGATGAATCCGACCCGCGCGCCCTGGCTGACAAACTGACGGACGATGGCCTCGCCGATGCCGGAGCCGCCACCGGTTACCAGGACGGTCCGGTCCTTGAGGCTTGGATAGATGGCACCCTGCATTGGCATTCTCTCGATTTGGCGCCTGAAGGGCGTCGGTTGCGTTGCTGCGGCTCAATCAAGGGCCGCAGCTCCCGAGATTCACTCGGTCGTCTCCATGTGGTTTCGATCAACGACCCGCAGCGTCCGCCGCACCATGCCGTCGACAATCGTCGCCGACTCGCTTGGACGCACGTATATCGCCGTGGACTTGAGCAGCCACGGCAACACCGCCTGCTCGAGCCGTTCCTCATAGGCACTGCGCATCATGTCGAACGCCTCCAGGCCGGGACCTGCGAGGATGACATGGTGCGGGCGCAGCACCGATATCGTCGTGGCGACCGCCTCGGCAAGCGCGTGGCCTGCCTGCCGGAACAATTGCTCGAGACGGGGATCGCCGGCACGTGCACGCGCGCGCAACAGAGCCATCTGCGCCTCGGACGGCTGCTGCGACACCGCCGGCGGCAGGTCGAGAAAGGTGCGCGCGTCGCGATAGAGCGCATAGTCGGCGAGATGAGCCTCGATGCAGCCGCGCTGACCGCAGCGGCATTGCGGACCGTTCGACCCCAACTTCACGTGGCCGATCTCGCTGCCCGCCCCGGCCCCCCAGCGCGCTTCACCGTCGACGACGATGCCCATGCCGATGCCGTGCCCGACCATGAGCGTCGCGGTGAGGCCCTGCGCCAGAGCCGGCTCGGCCGCCACGAGGGAGAGCGCGACCGCGACCGCATCGTTCGCCATCACAACCTCGACGCCGAACGCCTCGCGGATCGGCTTTGCCAGATCGACGTCGGTGATCGACAGCGCCGGGCTCCACAGGTGCCGGCCAGTGTCGGCGTCGACGATACCCTGTAGCGCCATCCCGATTCCGAGCAGCCGATGTCGCGGCGTGGCGGTCGCATCAAGCATGGCTTCGATCTGCGCGATCACGAGATCGCACAACGCAGCTGCATCGAGCGCGCGCGTCGTGAGTTCAAGCCGCGATTGCGCCAGGGCAGAGCCGCTGTAATCCGCGATCAATGTCTCGATCAGATTCATGCGGAGCGAGACCGCAACGATGCGGCCGAACTCGGGGTTCAGGGTCAGCAAGACCGCCGGCCGGCCGCGGCGACGGCCGTTCAGGCCATCCGCATCCTCTTCGTCGGCATCGTCCGGCCACAACGTCGCCGCTTCTGTCTCGGCTTCGCAGAGCAGCTCTTCCGCCATCAGTTTCGACGTGATGGCCGAAATGGCCGGAAAGCTCAGCCCCGTGCTGCGTGCGAGCTCGACGCGCGGCAATGGCCCCTGACGTCGCAAGACTTCGACGAGCCGGCCGCGGTTCGATCCGCGCGCCAAGCCTGAAGCTCGTCTGAGAGGCTCGGACTGTTCATTCATATCGGCTTTTTTAATTCGCTTGCTGAAATTATTCAACTTGGACAACTCAGATACAGGTCAAAAGGCGGCGATAGCGGCGGCAAAACATCACCATCATACTATTCTCGCGTGAAGATGCGAGTGCAAACACCCTTGACTGGACATTTCGTCGCGCTAATTTATTAGTTACGTGAATAAAATAAGGCGTGAAAAGCGCCGGACGTGAAATCCCCTCAGCGGGGGTATCGACAGGGAGGTGCATATGTATGTCTCAACGAAACGATTGATCGTGCCAGTATTGGCGGGCGCAGCCGTGTTCGCAATGGCAATGGGGACGGCGCAGGCCCAGCAGAAGAAGACCATCGCGCTGGTGACCAATGTCGCGGCCGACTTCTGGACCATCGCAGGCCGCGGGCTTGAGAAGGCGCAGAAAGAACACCCGGAATACAATATCGAACTGATCGTCACCAATGAGGGGACGGCGGCCGGCCAGCGCCGCGAGTTGGACGACCTGCTGGTGCGCGGCGTCGCCGGCATCTCGATTTCGGTCGACGATGCCCCGCATGCAACCGAAGAACTCAACAAGGTTGCGGCCAAGACCGTGCTGATCACGACGGATAGCGACGCACCGCAGAGCAATCGCCTCGCCTACATCGGCACCGACAACGTCGCAGCCGGGCGTCAGGCCGGCGAGGAGATCAAGAAAGCGCTGCCGAACGGCGGCAAGATCGCTCTGTTCGTCGGAACGATGGACGCCGACAACGCCCGCGAGCGCGTGCAGGGCATCAAGGAAGCGATCGCCGGCACCAAGGTCGAGCTGGTCGACGTGTTCACCGACCAGGTCGACTTCGCCAAAGCCAAGGCGAACATGGAGAACGTGCTCGTCAAATACCCCGACATCGCCCTGCTGTCCGGCCTCTGGAGCTATGAGACGCCACTGATCTATGACGCAGTGAAGGCCGCAGGCAAGGCCGGCAAGGTGAAGATCGTCGGCTTCGACGAGGACCAGCGCACGCTACGCGGCATTTCCGACGGCACGATCGAATCGACGGTCGTGCAGCAGCCCTACGAGTTCGGCTATCTCTCCGCCACCAACATCATCAAGACGCTGAACGGCGACAAGTCCTGGATTCCGAAGGACAGCAAACTGATCGTTCCGACCAAGGTGATCAGCAAGACCAATGTCGCCGAGTTCGCCGGACAGATGAAGGAACTGCTGAAGAAGTAACTTCAGTCGGCGTCACCGCCCGGCCGCTACAGGCCGCCGGGCGGTGTGCAGGAGGACATGCCGAATGGCGGAAACGCTGCTCGAACTCAGCGGAATCAGCAAGACCTATCCCGGCGTCCGGGCGCTCGACGACGTCAATTTGCGCGTCTGCCGTGGCGAGGTGCTGGGCCTGATCGGCGAGAACGGCGCCGGCAAATCGACGCTGATGCGCGTGCTCGCCGGCGTGATCGAACCGAGCGCGGGTGTGATCCGGATCGGCGGCAACGAGCACGCCCGGATGACGGTGACGGAGGCCACGCAATGCGGCATCGCCTTCGTACATCAGGAGCTGAATCTGTTCGAGAACCTTGACGTCGCCGCCAACGTCTTCATCGGGCGCGAGAAGCTTGCCGGTGGCCCGCTGAAGCTGGTGGACAATGCCGAGATGCGCGCCCGCGTGACGCCGCTCTTGGAACGGCTGGGCGCCGATTTCACGCCGAACACGCTGGTCGACAATTTGTCGATCGCGGAACGTCAGATGGTAGAGATCGCCAAGGCGCTCTCGATCGACGCCCGCGTGATCATCATGGACGAGCCGACCTCCAGCCTGACGATCTCGGAGACGGAACGGCTGCTGGAGGTGATTGCCGACCTGAAGGCGCACGGCATCTCGGTGATCTACATCTCTCACCGGCTCGGCGAGATCATGAGCTGCGCTGATCGCGTCATGGTGTTGCGCGACGGGCGCACGGTGGGCGAGCTGGCGCGGGACGAGCTAAGCCATGCGGCCATGATCCGGCTGATGATCGGCCGCGACCTGAAGGCGCTGTATACGCCGCCGGCCCGCGCGCCAGAGCCGGGCGGCTGCGATATTGCAGGCGTTGTCACGTCGGCCTTTCCCGACCGGCAGATCAACCTGTCCGTACGGCGCGGCGAGATCCTTGGTCTCGCCGGGCTCGTCGGCGCCGGCCGCACCTCCCTTGCCCGCGCGGTGTTCGGCGTTGACCCGCTGCTCGGTGGCGAGATCAGGATCGACAACACGCCGGTCGGCGTCGCCTCGCCACGGGACGCGATCAGGCAAGGGATCTACCTGGTGCCGGAGGACCGCAAGAAATCCGGGCTGGTGCTGGAACTGCCGATCCGTGAGAACGTGACGCTGGCGAGCCTCTTGGATCACGCGCGGATGTGGCTGGTCAACAGTGCTGCCGAGCGCAAGATCGCGAAAGACCAGGCCAGGCGCCTGTCCATCAAGGCGCCGAGCGTCGACATCGAAGCGGTGACGCTCTCCGGCGGCAACCAGCAAAAGGTGGTGCTGGGCAAGTGGCTCTCGATGCAGCCGCGCGTGATGTTCTTCGACGAGCCGACCCGCGGCATTGATGTCGGCGCCAAGAGCGAGATCTACGCGCTGATGCGCAGCCTCGCCGATCAAGGCGTCGCGATCGTGATGATCTCCTCGGACATGGAGGAGGTCATCGGCGTCTCCGACCGGGTGGCGGTGATGCATGAAGGCAGTGTCAGCGGCGTGCTCGAGCGCGACCAGTTCAGCGAATACAACGTGTTGAGGCTGGCGGTCGGCCAAGCGCTCGAAATTCAGGAGGCCGCGGCGCCATGATGAAGAAGGAACTCGGCCTGTTCTTGCTGCTGGCGGTGATCTCCGCCATCACCGGCGCGATCAACCCGGCCTTCCTGTCATTTGTGAACCTGCTGAACATGGCCAATCTGATCGGCCTGTTCGGTGTGTTCGCGCTGGGCGAAGGATTGGTCATCATCACCGGAGGCATCGACCTCTCGCTCGGCTCGATGTTCGCGTTGCTCGGCGTCGTCTTCATCGACCTTCTGACGACGTATCAGGTGCCCTGGCCCTTCGCGCTGCTGCTGGTCCTGATGGGCGGGCTTGCGCTCGGCGGCATCCAGGGCTTCCTGATCACGCGGCTGAAGATGCAGCCCTTCATCGTGACGCTGTGCGGGTTGCTGATCTATCGCGGCGCCGCGCGCTATTACACCAGCGATTCGACGCGCGGCTTCGGCTACGGTGACGAGGCGAGCACGCTGAGCAACATCGCATCCGGCAATATCGGCGGCATTCCGAACACCTTCATCTTCCTGATCATCCTTGCGCTGATCCTCGGCGTGCTGCTGCATCGTTCGGTTTACGGGCGCTGGCTCTACGCCGTGGGCAAGAACGAGGAAGCGGCGCGCTTTTCCGGCATCAACACCAATCTCGTGATCGCAACCGCCTATGTCATCAGCGGCGGCCTTGCCGGCGTTTCGACCGTGATGTTCGTCTTCTATACCAACTCGGTCTCGCCGAGTTCCTTCGGCAACTTTTACGAACTCTACGCGATTGCGGCGGCCGTGCTCGGGGGCTGCAGCCTGCGCGGCGGCGAAGGCTCCATCCTCGGCATCGTGCTGGGGACAGCGTTGCTGCAAGTGCTGCAGAATCTCGTGAACATCCTGGGCATTCCCAATTCGCTGAACTTCGCGGTGATGGGAACCGTGATCCTGATCGGCGTGTTGGCGGATCAGCAATTGCAGGCCCGGCGGCGGCGCAAGGCAGCGCTGGCCGGCCTCGCCCGCACGGCGCCGAAGAAGGACAGCACCATTCTGCAAAGCGCTACTGCCCTGCCAACGAGGACGGGCGATCAGGCATGACAGCTCGATAAGGAAATCCGCGGCCGGGAATATGGTCGCGGTTACTTGAGTAGAGGAACAAGGGAAAGAGTTTGCGGGCGCAGATTCTATCTCAAGTTGACGAGCCGACAAACTGAACCGGAGCACGTTCCAGGCTGAAGGGCTTTGGGCGGGACGTGACAGAAAATGGGACAAAGCCGGGGACGCTGGGAGTGCAGAAAATGTTGCATAGGTCTTTAAACACCGCGCGGGCATGCGGCGTGGGGATCGCTTTGTTATCGCTGTTCGGCAGCGGCGCGCAGGCGGCCGATCTGCTAACGAAGGCTCCGCCTGTACCTTACACAGAGACCGATGATTTCTGGACAAGACCGTATTTGTTCGGCGATCTCGGCAGGACGCAGCTGAAGGAGCGGGGCATCTCGCTGGCCCTGACGCTGGGTGACGAAGCGGTTGGCAACCTGTCAGGCGGCAACAGGAACACCGCGACCCAAGCCGGGCAGCTGTTCTTCCAGGCCAAGTTCGACATGGCAAAGCTTGCCGGCATCCAGGGCGGCACAGTTGGCCTTACACTCGTTGACCGCTTCGGCCGCAACCTGAATGACGAGGCCGGCATTCCAGCCTTGCAGCTGACCAACGAAGTATTCGGTCGCGGCAGTATCCTGCGATTGACTGAACTCTACTACTCGGAAAAGCTCTTCGATGATCGCCTCGAACTCAAGGGCGGCCGACTGCCGGTCGGCTCCGACTTCTTCTTCGGCCTGTGCGAGTTCATCAACCTGACCTTCTGCGGCGGCCAGCCCGGCAACATCCAGGGCGGCTACATCTATAACTGGCCGGTGAGCCAGTGGGCCGGTGTGGCGCACTACAACTTCACCAAGGAATGGCAGCTGTCGGTCGGCGTCTACGACGCCAACCCGAACTATCTGACAACCTCGGACTCCGCGACTTACTTCCTGCCGGGCGTCCCGGGCTCGAGCCGCGCCTCAGGCGTGCTGGTGCCGGTCGAGGTGGTCTGGGCGCCGAGCGGTCCCTTGAACGGGACGTGGAGGTTTGGCGGCTGGTACGACAGCGCGTCGACGATTGACGGTGGCTTGCCGGGCATCATTGCAGCTATCCCGGGCGTCGATGGTGCCCCCGGCCAAAATCTCGGAGATCAACGCGGCCGCTATGGCGTCTATGAGTCGATCCTGCAGCGGCTGACCGTTGAGGGTGCAAAGGCACAGGGTTGGTACATGTTCCTCAATACGACCGTCGCCGATCACCGGACGTCGTATCAAGACTACCAGATCGCCCTGGGCTTCAGGCACACCGGAACGTTCTCCTGGCGCCCCGAAGACGAAGTCGGCTTCGCGGTGGGTACGACCCACGTGAACTCGGCCGCGCTCACCCTGAATGCGGGCGGAAACGAAGTTCCGATCGAAGCCTGGTACGGATGGCAGGCGACCGGCTGGATGAACCTCAAGTTCGACGCCCAGTACGTGATCAATCCCGGCGGGCGCGGCTACAATGCAGCCGGCATCAAGACCGAGAATGCCTGGGTCCTTGGTCTGCGCACGCTGGTGCACTTCTGAGCCGGAGGGGTTACCAGCATGCCTGAGCGAGACCAGCCATGGTAACCCCTCACGATGCCGGGCTAGCGGTCCTGGAGTTGAAGGGCATTGGCAAGGAGTTCGGCGCCATTCGCGCGTTGCATGGCGTCGACCTGCGCATTTCTCCCGGCGAGGTAGTCGGCCTGATGGGCGACAACGGCGCCGGCAAGTCCACGCTCGTCAAGATCATCGCCGGCAACTTCCCGCCAAGTCACGGCGAGATCCGCTTTGACGGCAAGCCGGTCCATTTCGCCCGTCCGATCGATGCCCGCGCGGTCGGCATAGAGGTCTCTTATACAAATATGATGATGATGACGATAAACTCTATCAAGATTTCTGTCAGTGCAGATCAACATCACTAAATAGATCATCGTACTCACCGGGCGGGTGCATAGCAATACTGCTCTAGCTTATAAACATCTCATGCTGCCGCCGATGGTCACATGTGCGGTCACATGAAGCACGCAGTCGAGAT
>NZ_VKHP01000972.1 GCF_010811875.1 Bradyrhizobium uaiense | reverse complement strand
CATTGGTCATAAAACCGCCCGCCAGCACGACGGCGTTCATCGCGCCGGCCGACGTGCCTGATATCGCCTCGATACGCAGCCACGGCTCATCCATGAGCCGATCGAGCACCCGCCAAATAAAAGCGCCATGCGATCCACCGCCCTGCAGCGCGAGATCGACAAGCACAGGATCGCGCGCCTGGCGGGTTTGCGGCTCCTTCAAGGACATGGCGGGCTCCGCCCGGCGTGCGAGCACGTCGCGGCC
>NZ_VKHP01000971.1 GCF_010811875.1 Bradyrhizobium uaiense | reverse complement strand
GAGCAGGAGATCGCTCGCCTCCTTGCATCTTTCCGGATCACCCACCATGACAGGCACAATGTGCGTTTCGCTGGGCATGACCGGTAGGCCGGCGGCGTTGAGCACGGACTTTACCCGCGCGGCGCGGGAAGGGGCCCTGCACCGGATCGACGTGGTCGAGGGCACGCTGGCGAAGGCCTTCGGCGGCCTCGGCGGCTACATCGCTGCGAATGCCGACGTCATCGATGCAGTGCGCTCCAACGCA
>NZ_VKHP01000970.1 GCF_010811875.1 Bradyrhizobium uaiense | reverse complement strand
ATCTCGGGGACCATTCAGGTACCAGCGCACCGGACGATTGGCCACGATGTGCTGAAGCACTTTGCCGTCGCGATCGAGAAGGACCTCATACCCTGGCAACAGGCGCACGAGGCTTCCCCGCATGCACGCGACGACGCTCGGCTGACTTTTGCCGAGGATGATATTCTGGCGCCTAACGCTGCTCATCTGCGCGGCCGGTTCAACGCGATCCGCGTGTCAAATCTGCTCAATCATGGCTATTTCA
>NZ_VKHP01000969.1 GCF_010811875.1 Bradyrhizobium uaiense | reverse complement strand
TGGAGTACGCGGAGAGTCCCCCTCACCCGGATCGCATCTTCGATGCGATCCGGCCTCTCCCCGCACGCGGGGCGAGGCAAAGAAATCAATGCCCCTCGAACGCCATCAGCGTGCGCACCGGAACGTCGTGTAGTTCTTCCGGATCCACTGATGCAGCTCGGTCGATGAATCCTTCTCCTGGCGCAGATAGCCGGTGAAGGAGAAGGTCAGCCGGTCGATATAGGTCTTCAGGAACACCGGCAGC
>NZ_VKHP01000968.1 GCF_010811875.1 Bradyrhizobium uaiense | reverse complement strand
ATCATGCGGGGATGGTGATCAAGCCGGCTCCACGGCGCAACCGGGAACCCGGCGCCCTTCCCCGTTATTCAATCCGCTGTCGACAGATATCCCATGCCCCAAACGAACTCCACGTCACCTCGCCCCGTTCTTACGGGGAGAGGGCTGGGGTGAGGGCTGTCTCCGCACATGCTGGCTACAGACGTGCTCGCGGAGAATCCCCCTCACCCGGAACGCATCTGACGATGCGTTCCGACCTCTTCCC
>NZ_VKHP01000967.1 GCF_010811875.1 Bradyrhizobium uaiense | reverse complement strand
CAACTTGCCGGAGAACATCGACAGACGTCTCACCTCGAGAGGCGGCTTCTAAAATCTCGGAAGCGACGTGCGCTCGAGTGCTGGTCTCGTGAGCGGGCAGTTCCTTGCAAACCTCATCCAGAACGCGTTGACCACTGCTCCATCAATGTGGCCCCAGCAAGGTCCCCGTCGGCATTCATCGGAAGTTAGCGATGCCCGCGAACCTACCGGTTCAACCAAACAGGATTAAGCACGCCGATCCGGA
>NZ_VKHP01000966.1 GCF_010811875.1 Bradyrhizobium uaiense | reverse complement strand
GGATCAGAAAAACAAAAGAGGCCGCCCGCAAGGACGGCCTCTCGAATTTTTAAGCTCACGCTCCGCGCGCGAAGCGGCCGATCAGGACTCCTCGCCCTTCAGATGACCGACGTGCTTCTGGGTGTAGGTGTAACGGACATCGTTCGAGGCCGGCGCCGGGACCTCGGCGGCGAAGGGAACGCTCGCCGCACCATCATAATATCCGCCGGCGTCCGACAACACGATGCCGGGCGAGCGCACATGA
>NZ_VKHP01000965.1 GCF_010811875.1 Bradyrhizobium uaiense | reverse complement strand
CGCGCACCTCGGTGATCGCGTCGGCGACGTTGACCATGGCCGGCGCGACACGAGCGAGCAGCAGCTCCCCGGCTTCGGTCAGCGCTACGCTGCGGGTGGTGCGGTTCATCAGGCGGACGCCGAGCCGTCGGGGCGGCTGCGCATCAACGCGCCGCCGCCCGCGGTCGATCTGGTGCTGGCGCCGATGATCGCGCCGTTCCTCGGCAGATATCCGCAGGTCGACCTCGATGTCGTGGCCGAGAGT
>NZ_VKHP01000964.1 GCF_010811875.1 Bradyrhizobium uaiense | reverse complement strand
TGCTTGGCGATGTTCTGCGCCAGATATTCATCCGGCAGCATGATGACGCGCTCGGCGTCGAGCGATTCCACCACCTTGAGCGCATTGCCCGAGGTGCAGCAGATATCGGACTCCGCCTTCACCGCCGATGACGTGCGCCAGCTGCGCGAAAACTACCCTGACATCACCGTGCTGGCGCATCCGGAATGCCCGCCCGAGGTGGTCGCTGAAGCTGACTTTGCGGGATCGACGGCCGCGATGCAGT
>NZ_VKHP01000963.1 GCF_010811875.1 Bradyrhizobium uaiense | reverse complement strand
GACCGCGTGGCGAACCGTTGTCGCCGTTCTGCTCGACGATCGTGATCTTCTCGCCGCCGGACAGTGCCGCTTGCGTGCCAAGCGACGGGAAAGCGGCAAGAACGGCTGGCGCGTCCTCCGCAGCCGCCTTCTCCGATCGGTGACGCCGTCAACGTAACCAACCTGCCGAAGTCTCCCGTGTCGTCGCGCCACCATCGACACGTCATTATCGCGAGAGCCGGTGACACGCTGTCTGCCATTCTGC
>NZ_VKHP01000097.1 GCF_010811875.1 Bradyrhizobium uaiense | reverse complement strand
GCAGCAGTCCCTATTGCGGCGGCGATTTCTCCGACTCGTCGATCGACGGATCGTCCGCGGGCTTCGGCGATGCCGGCAGCGATGGAAGCCATGGCGGCGATGGTGGTGGTCACGGCGGCGGTGATGGTGGAGGCGGTGACGGTGGAGGCGGCGGCGACAGCGGTGGCAGTTGCGGCGGTGGTTGTGGCGGCGGGGGCGGGGACTAAAGCATTTTCGAGCGAAGGATTCCGGTTCGCGTGAAGAAAATGCGTCAAACGAGAATCTAAGGCCCTCTCCGTTCCGATTCAATCGGAACGGAGAAGACTCTAGGATAGCCGTATTTGCTTGATCTCGCGAATGCCGTCGTGATTGCCGAGGCCGCGCACGGTCTGCTCGCAGCGCCAGCCGTTTCCGTCACGCTCGATCGAGAACAGATTGTAGGCCGCCGCAGGATAGTGCTTGCGCGCCAGCGCCGATGCTGAGGGCACGCCGATCGCCGGAATTTTCTGCCCGGGGCCGTCGAACCACATGGTCGAATGAATGTGGTCGTGGCCATGCAGCACCAGCTCGACGCCGTGGCGCTTGAGCAGCGCCAGCAGCTGATGCGAATCGGTCAGCCGCTTGGCGCGTCCGTCGGAGTGCAGCGGGTGATGCACGAGCAGGACGCGAAAGGCATCCTCCCGTGACAGCTGTCCGAGGATCGTATCCAACGCGCCGAGCTGGGCGTGGCCGAGCCAGCCGGTTGCCATCAGCGGCGGCGTCGGCACTGCCGAGGAGACGCCGACCAGCGCCACCGGGCCGCGGCGGCGCACGAACGGAAAATGCGTCGTCGCGCCATCGGCGTCGCCGCGCAGATAGTCGCCGAAGTGGCTGACGAAGCGATGCCGGGTGGCGCGCACATAGGCGTCGTGATTGCCGGGCACCACGGTCACACCGGTGGGATCGCCGACGCCCTCCAGCCATTGCCGGGCCGGATTGAACTCGGCATCCAGCGCCAGATTGACGAGATCGCCAGTCACGGCGATGTGGTCCGGTTGCTGCGCCTGCATGTCCGACACCAGCGCGTCGAGCACGTCGCGCCGATGATATTTGTGACGGTTGCGCGTCCAGTTCAAATAGCCGAAGGCGCGCTTGCCGGCGAGATCGCGCAGCCGCGTCGCCGGCAACGGCGGCAGATGCGGATCCGACAGATGCGCGAGGCGGAACGCCGCCATCAGGCGATTCCCTTCGGATTGTCCGCGAAAAGTGGCCGGCAACCGGTCATGTCGTGCTATCCCGAACGTCTCGCCCTGTATTGGCAAGAGCTGCGCAGCCGCGCAAGGATCAATGCGGGGATCAAAGCACGGATCAATCACCATGATGTCGAGGGTTCAGTGACGATCCTGCTGGATTTACGCAAGCGCTTCGAGCCGCAGATCAGGTGGGTGTTTCATTTCTACTGGCGGCTGGTCCGCAGCATGACGCTCGGGGTCCGCGCCGTCGTGCTCGACGCCGACAACAAGGTGTTCCTGGTCAAGCACAGCTACGTCCACGGCTGGTATCTACCCGGCGGCGGGGTCGAGGTCGGCGAAAGTTTTATCGAGTCGCTGCGGCGCGAGCTGGAGGAGGAGGGGCGGATCGAGCTCGCCGGCGAGCCGGTGCTGCACGGCATCTTCCACAACAGCCACGTCTCGCCGCGCGATCATGTCGCGGTCTATGTCGTCAGGAACTACCGGCAGGATCGCCTGCCGGAGCCGAATCGCGAGATCGTGGCCTGCGGCTTCTTCGATCCGGCCGATCTGCCCGACGAGACCACCCCCGGTACGCGGTTGCGGATCGCGGAGGTGCTCGAGGGCAAGCCGCCGCCGGCGACGTGGCGGTGATGTCGCCGACGGCGACGTGGTGGTGATGGACCGCGCCCGCGCCAGATGCTATTCCGCGCCCCACAATGACCGAATTGTCCCTGACCATCCTGCCCGAGACCCCGAAAGACGCCCAGGCGATCGAGCGCCTGCACGAGCGCACCTTCGGTCCCGGCCGCTTTGCGCTCAGCGCCTACCGGCTGCGCGAGCATGTCGATCATCTGCTCGATGTCTCGTTCACGGCGCGGATCGGCACGCTGCTGGTCGGCTCGGTGCGCCAGCTGCCGGTCTGCGTCGGCGATACGCCGGCCTTGATGCTCGGGCCGTTGACGGTCGAGCCGCCGTTCCGCAGCCGCGGCGTCGGCCGCGCGCTGCTCGAGCGTGCGATCAATGACGCCCGTGCCAAGGGCCACCGGCTGATCGTGCTGGTCGGCGACGAGCCGTATTATGCGCGGGTCGGTTTCAAGCCGGTCCCGAAGGGACGCATGACCATGCCGGGCCCCGTCGACTACAGTCGCCTGCTTGTGATGGAACTGGTCGATGGCGCTTTCGAGGGCGTGACCGGGCCGATCCAGCCGGACTGGAGCAAGGCGATCTGACATTCCCGCTGATGTCGCGGGAACGGTTGCGCGCTATCGGAAACTAAAGCACAGTTGAGACAAGCGCCGGGACAAGACCGGCGCATGTCATATCAACAGGGAGAGTGCGCGCCATGATCAAGGTCAGTGTGATGTATCCGAACAATCCAGGCGCACGCTTTGATCACGACTATTATCGCGACAAGCACATGCCGCTGGTGAAGGCGCGGCTCGGCGACGCCTGCAAATACTACACCGTCGACAAGGGGCTCGCCGGCGGCGCGCCGGGGACGCCCGCAACCTATGTCGGCATGTGCCACATCTTCTGCGACTCGGTTGAGGCCTTCGGGGCCGCCATGGGCAAGCACGCCCAGGAGATCATGGGCGATATTCCGAACTACACCGATCAGCAGCCGGTGATTCAAATCAGCGAAGTCGTCGTCGGCCACTGATCGGCGCGGACGTCAGGGTGTGATCCCTCTGCCGCAAGCGGCAGAGGGATAGGCTTGTTTCAGAACTTCAGATTGGCGAAGGCCCGCACGCCGAGGCCCGCCATCAGCACCTCGTCCTTGGTGTAGGAGACCGAGTTGCGGATGTTCTGGTTGAGCAGATTGTTGCCGACCAGACCAATCGTCATCTCGCGCGCGCCGATCCATGACTGAGTGAGCTTGGTGTTGTAGGTGACCTCCGCGTTCAGGAGGTTGTAGCCTGCGGTCGGCGTCTCGCCGATCACGGCGATGTCGTTCTGCGCGAACGCGTGCACCAAATTGATGCGGCTGAACCAGTTGCTGTCGCGCCAGTAGACGCCGCCGCCGAGCCGCACCGGCGGAATCCGCGGCACATTAGTGCCGTCGGTGAAGGTGGCGCGCACCACGTCGAACTGGTTCTCGATGCCCCAGATGCCGCCGTTGAGCGGGCCGATATCGAGCTGGCTCTGGAACTCGGCGCCGCGGAAGATCGCGTCGCGCTGCGAGTAGCGCGCTTGGTTCAGTTCGAGGCCGGGGCCCAGCTGGCACGCGCTCTCGTCACACGTGTTCCCCGTCAGCCGGCGGAATATGAAGCCGTCGAACTTGGTATAGTAGCCGGTGAGTTCGAACCGCAGCGGTCCGGTCGCCCGCCGTAGTCCGATCTCGATCGATTTTGCGGTTTCGATGCCGAGATTGGGATTGCCGATGTCGAACGTGCTGGTCGCATCGTGTGGACCGCGCGAGAAGAGCTCGGCCGGTTTCGGCGCGCGTTCGACGTATTGGGCGGTCGCGCTTGCTACCAGATCCCACGGCAGATTCTGGATCAAGCCGATGCTGCCGCTCTTGGGCGTGAAATTCGGATTCTGCGGTGTCGCTGGACCGATGCTTGCTGGATCGGTGGCGACGTCGAACACGGGAGGAATGAAAGCCGGCGTTGTGCCGGAAAGATCGACGTGTTCGATCCGCCCGGCAATCTGTGCCTTGGTGGTGTCGGTGAACTTCAGCTCGTTGAACACGTAGCCGGCGACCCTGTTGTTCTTGTTGGGGTCCCATAATCCGTTGAGCGGGCTGGTCGGATCGTCCGGACTTGGGGCGGTCAGTTCCTGGTGCCCACCCTGCAGGCCGAATGCCGTGGTTACGGTGGCGAAGCGCGCGTTGAACGGCATCATCTGCACCTCGACGCGCGCCTCCTGCTCCTTGTTGGTGAAGGTCTGGCGCACGCCGTCGCTCAATGGATCGGTCGGATCGGCAAGGCCGATCTCGTTGTGGCGATAGTCGGTCGCGCCGACCCAGAACCGCACGGCGTCGATCGCCGCCGCATCGGGCCGGTACTCGCCCTTGACGGCGATCTTGGTCTGGTGCGCGTCGATCCGGGTCTGGTGATCGGCGCCGCCGATGCCGGGGATGTGGTAGAGCGAGTCGTTCTGGGTGATCGCCGCGCCGATAAAGCCGCCCTGGAAGAAGTACGAGGCGCCGACCGAGGCGCCGTCGGACTGCGTCGCGGAGTTCGGCTGGCGGCCATTAAACGGCTGGCCCGGCGCGAACAGATACGGATAGCTCGGGATGCTGTAGTCGCTGGTGGTGCGACCGTAGACGTCGGCATGCACGGCGACATTGTTGCCGCCCGCGTCCAGCAGCATGCCACCGTCGACGCCGCGGTTGACCGAACTGACCGAGGTGCGGGTCTCGACATTGAGGCAACCCGGCGAGCCTGCGTCGGCCAGCGGCGCCTTCACCGGCAGCCCGTAGCTCTGGAACGGCGCCGCCGCGCAAGTCGGCATCGCATCGGGAATGCGGTTGTTGGTCGCGCTGACCACGCCACCGATCGAGGTCGAGCCGTAGCGCAGCGCGGCCGGTCCGCGCACCACCTCGACCTGGTTGGTCGAGAGTGGATCGATCGGCACGAAATGATCTTCGCCGAGATCCGAGGCGCCGCCGCCGCCGAGACCGTTCTCGACGATGCCTACGCGGTTGACGTCGAGGCCGCGGATGATCGGCCGGCTCGAGGCGCCCGGCGCGAAGCTCGAACCGGTGATGCCGGGCTTGGAGAACAGGAGATCACCGAGCGTGGCGCCGCCGGAGCGCCGCAGTTCCTCGTTGGGGATCACGGTGACGGTTGCGAACTGGTCGGTGACGACAGGCAGCACGCCCTGTTGCGGCGCCGGCGCCGCTGCAGCGGACGCCTGTTGCTCCGCGGTTGCGCGTTCGCGGTTGTGGCTCGGAGCGGCCCGGACCGCGCGGGTCGGCGTGCGCGTTGGTGTGGCCCGGTGCCGCTGGATCGGGCTTGGCGCCGTCACGGTGATGTCAGGGAGTTGCGTCGGCGTGTCGTCGGCCAGCGCGGCGCCGTTCATTGCGCCGAGCAGCAGCCAGCTCGCGCCCCCGATGTGGAGTGCTCGTTTTTTCTGAAGTGTCATTGTCCCGATCCAGATCCCGTCGAAACGACGGATCAATCCCGATTTGCCCCGCGGGAGCGGGCCGCAACTGTGACGCGGCCGTCCGCTCAGGGCGTGAAGCAATCAGTCGATGTCAGGACAGGGGAGGTGCGCGAGAGCGGAAGGCCGCAGGCGCCGACTTCAGATGGATGAATTCGGCATTGGTGGTGCGGAACAGAAGCTCGACGGCTTCAGGCAGTAACAGCACCGGCGGCGCCGTGAACAGCATGCTGCTCGCGAGCGAGATGACGGCGCAGATCGCGCAATTGTCGGCCGGATGCCGGCCGTCGTCGTGCCTGGCGGGCGGCTCGGTCCCGGTGACCTGGACCGCGAGGTCCGGCGTCGCCGAGGTCCCGATATAGGCGAGATCGAGCAGCGACAGGCCGCTCTGCACCGCGGGCGCGGCTTGCGCGGCCGCGATGGGGTGGAAATGCCCGAACGACAGCACGAACTGGACAGCGAGCGCGAACAGCGCCAGCCGTGAGCCAGTCTTGATGCGTCTCCGGAACCAGTTCATGCCGATAGCGCCCACCCAGTCGGGAGCGCGTCAACACCCCAGCGATGTTACATTATAACATCGGATGAAGTGCGCGATGTCAACCAACGTTCAGACATATTGTATCGACGTGTTGCCTGTGTGTGTTTGACGCAACGCAGACGTGAGCCCGGCCGGGCTCAGCGTCCCTCGCGCAGCCAGGTTGCCGCGAACCCGCCGAGCAACAGCAAGAGGCCGACCAGGCCGGCGAACATCGGCAGCACGCCGACGCCCTTGACGACGCTGGCGTCGCGCATCTTGACCCCGAGCCAGCCGTCGCCACGGAAGATCGAGGAGGCGCGCACCGGCACGATGCGCGGCATGTCGAGGCTCGATCCGTCGACGATGCGCCGTGCGTCGCCGCCGGTCGCCTGCGCCAGCGGCTTCAGCATCTCGGTGGTTGAGGTGACTTCCGAGAATTCCTTCGGATTGGTTGGGCCGACATTGATCAGTGCCTTGAGCGTGCCGTCGGTGGCTTGCCACAGGCCGAGCTCGCTTGCGGGCAGTGTGGCGCGCCACTCGCCGGGATCGCCGGCGGTGAGCGCCAGTTCATGCGTGGTGCCGCTCGGCGACGTCACGGTGACCGGTGCGACGGTGTCGGCCATGGTCTGGCGCACCACCATGAGGTCCTTGCCCTGCACCTGCATGCGCAGTGCCTCTTCGTCGAGGTCGGGCTGCTTCATCAGCCAGTGCGATACCCGCCGCAACAGATCAAGATGCGGTCCGCCGCCTTCATAGCCGCGCGCCCACAGCCAGATCTGGTCTGAGAGCAGCAGCGCGACGCGGCCTTCGCCGAACCGCGACAACAGCAGCAGCGGCTTGCCGTCGGCACCGGTCATCACCGGCGGGTTGATCGCGTTGCGGGTGTCGACGGTGCGGAAGAATCGGCTCCAATGCGGCGGCTCGGCATTCGAGCCTTCCAGCCCGCGCGTCACCGGATGGCGTTTACCGGCATCGCTCAGATGTGCGTAGAACGGCTTCTCGGTGACGCCGACCGGCTCGGCCGGCAACACCGAATCCAGCGGCGTGCGCCAGATGCTGGTGGTCGAGGCGTAGTCGGGGCCGGCCGACACCAGCACCGCGCCACCGGAGCGGACATAGCGCGCGATGTTGTCGAAATAGGCGATCGGCAGCACGCCCTGACGGGCGTAGCGATCGAAGATGATCAGCTGGAATTCGTTGATCTTCTGCTGGAACAGCTCGCGGGTCGGAAACGCGATCAGCGACAGCTCGTTGATCGGCGTGCCGTCCTGCTTCTCCGGCGGACGCAGAATGGTGAAGTGGACGAGATCGACGCTGGGGTCGGACTTCAGCAGGTTACGCCAGGTGCGCTCGCCGGAATGCGGCTCGCCGGACACCAGTAGCACACGCAGCTTGTCGCGCACGCCGTCGATTGCGACCACGGCGCGGTTGTTGACCGGCGTCAGCTCGTTCTCGAGCGGCGAGGCCTCGATCTCGACGATGTTCGGGCCGGCATGCTTGATGTCGATATCGACGCTCGAGGTCTGGCCTGATGTCATCGTGCGCTCGTTGATCACCTCGCCGTCGCGGCGGATCGTGACCTTGGCGCGCTCGCCGCTGACGCCCTGGTCGTCGAGCCGGAAAGTAATGGTCTGGGTTTGGCCGACGATGCCGAAGCGCGGCGCGGCCGTGATCGCGATACGGCGGTCGCGCTCGTCTTTGCGGCCCGTGATCAGGGCGTGCAACGGCGCCTGGAAGCCGAGCGCCTGCGCGTTGGCAGGAATATCATGGACGCGGCCGTCGGTGATCATGAACGCGCCGGCGACGCGTTCGACCGGGACGTCCGACAGCGCCGAGGTCAGCGCGCCGAACAGCTTGGTGCCGTCGGTTTCACCGTCGGCCTGGCCGGCCTCGACGACGCGGACCTCGAGGCCCTTGATCTGCTTCAGGCTGTCGACCAGCGCCTGCCGTGCCTTGTCGGTCTCCTGGTTGCGCGTGCCGAAATTCTGGCTCGGGCTCTTGTCGACCACGACGGCGGCGACCGAGGTCAACGGCTCGCGGTCCTCGCGGGTGAAGGAGGGGTTGGCCAGCGCGAGCAGGATCAACGCCAGCGCGGCGACACGCACCGCGGTGCCGCGCGCGCGCGACAGCAACAGCAGTGCCGCGATGACGACGATCGCGCCGAGCGCGATCCACAGCACGATCGAAGGAACCAGCGGTGTGAACGCGATACCGTAGTTCATATCATTGTCCCAGCCGCTCGATCAGGGCAGGCGCGTGCACCTGGTCGGCCTTGTAGTTACCGGTCAGCGTGTACATCACGATGTTGACGCCGGCGCGGAAAGCGAATTCGCGCTGGCGCGGCTCGCCCGGCGTCAGCGGCAGCATCGGCTGGCCGTCGGGACGGATCGCCCAGGCGCCGGCAAGATCGTTCGAGGTGATGATGATCGGGGAGACGCCGTCGCCACCGCGGGCCGGGCGCTGTGCAGCCTCCTCGTCGTCCTCGCGCGGCAGCGCCTCGACCCAGGTCTGGCCTGTGTTGAAGCGGCCGGGGAAGTCGCGCAGCAGATAGAACGTCTTGGTGAGCACGTGTTCGCGCGGCACCGGCTCGAGCTCGGGCACGTCGAGGGTCGACAGCAATTCGCGCAGCGACTGCATGCCCGGCGTCTGCGACGAGCCGTTGTCGCCGGGCGGCGCTTCGACGGCGTCGCGGGTGTCGAACAGCACGGTGCCGCCCTGCTTCATGTAGGCGTCGATCTTGTTGATGGCGTCCTGCGGCGGCTTCGGCGCGCCCGGCACGATCGGCCAGTAGATCAGCGGGAAGAATGCCAGCTCGTCGCGCGCCGGATCGACCCCGACGGGATCGCCGGCCTCCAGCGCGGTGCGCTGCCCGAGGAACAGCGTCAGTCCGGACATCCCGGCCTTGACGATGGAATCGACGTCGGCATTGCCGGTCACGACATAGGCGAGCCGCGTCTGCGACACCGACTTGATGGCGAAGTCGTCGCTGCTGCTGTTCTGCGCGCGGGTCGGCGCGGGCGCCATCGTCGTCGCGAACAGGAAGGCCAATGCAAGCACCGCCGGCGCGGCGCGGCGCCGGATCAGCGCGGCGAGGCCGCCGCCGAGCATCGCCACCACGATCGCGTCGAGCAGGAACAGCGCCAGCGCCGTCGACAGCATGATGCCGCGCAGATCGCGCGGCTCGGTGTTGGTGTAGGTCGCATGCTTCGCGCGCAGGCCGGAGGTGTCGAGCGGCGCGATACGATCGGCGGAGGCGAGCGTGTTGACCGCGATCGGGCTCTCGGCGCTGCCGTAGAAGCCGGGCGGATGGTCCGCGGTGCCGCGGTCGCGATAGTCCGCCGACATCGGCTTCGCGGTCGACGGCGGCGGGCCGAAGGCACCGAAGCCGTCGAGCGTGCGCAGCGGCGCGACCGTCTCGGCATTGGGATCGCTGGCAACGCCGGGGCCGGGCTTCGAGGTGTAGCCGGACATGTCGATCACCCGCCGCAGCATCTCGACGAAGGTGCCGGACATCGGCAGATCCGACCAGCGCATGTCGGCGCCGACATGGAACAGGCTGACCACGCCCTTGCCGCGACGCTCGCCGGTGACGAGCGGCGTGCCGTCTTCGAGCGAGGCCCAACTCTTGGTCGCGAGCACGGCGTCGGGCTCGGCCAGCACCTGGCGGCTCACGGTGATGTCCTTCGGCACGGTGAGGCCCGCGAACGGACCGTCGGCGGCGAACGAGGCCATGTGCTGCGGCTTCTCCCAGGTCAAGCTGCCGCCGAGCGTGCGTCCGCCGCGGCGCAGCTTGACGGGAACGAGGTCGTCGTCGGCCTGGGCGAGGCGAGGACCCGCGAAGCGCACCAGCACGCCGCCTTGCTCGATCCAGGCATTGAGCCGGTCGCGGATCTCCGGCGACAGCGTGCCGACATCGGCCATCACGATCATCGGCAGCCGCTGATCGAGGAACTGCCCGATCACCTGCTGCGGCGCGCCGCGGTCGCCGAGCCTGACATCGGCGAACGGCGACAGCGCGCGCGAGAGATAGAAGGTCGAGGCCAGCAGCGGCTGGGCGGTGTCGTTGCTCGCACCCGAGACCACGCCGATGGCGCGGCGGCGCCAGCGCCGGTCGAGCAGCTGCACCGCGCCGGCGGAATGTTCGCCGGCAATTTCGAGCCGCGAGATGTCGTTGCGCAATTCGACCGGAAGGTCGAAGGTGGCCTCCGTCTCGCGGTCCTGCGGGCCGAAGGAATAGCGAGCCTCACCGATCGGTGAGCCCTTGGCGTCGACCGCGCGCACGGTTCCGGCCGCGATGCCGTTCTCGGTGCGCAGCACCTTCACCGTCATCTTGGCGGCGGCGTTCTCGGCGGCGACCAGCGCCTGCGCGGATTGTGGACCGCCGGCAAAGATCGTCAGGTTGCGGCTCTCGATCACCTTGCCGAGACCTTCGGTGAATTCGCTGCCGCGGCCGGTGTCGACGCCGTCGGACAGCCAGGCGATGTCGCAGTCGCCGGTCGATTTGAGGAAACGTTCGAGCGTCGCGAGGGTCTCGACGCGGTCGATCGAGTAAGGCTTCGGCGCAAGCTGCCGCAACGCGACGCGCGCGGCGCCGGCCGGCATCAGCGTGATGTCGCGCGTCGGCTCGGACAGCGGCACCAGCGCGACGCCGCGGCGGTCGCTGTCGGCATTGGTGATCAACTCGTCCGCCGCCTTGATCCGTGCATCCCAGCTCGAGGCCGCGCTCCAGCCGTCGTCGAGCAGGATCACCAGCGGCTGCTTGCCGGCGGCAATGCCGGTCTGCGGATTCCAGATCGGCCCCGCGGCGGCGAAGATCACCAGCGCGGCGGCGGCGAGCCGCAGCAGCGTCAGCCACCACGGCGTGCGCGACGGCGTCTCCTCCTTGGGCGCGATGTCGAACAGCAGCCGCGTCGGCGGGAATTCGATCCGGCGCGGCCGCGGCGGCATCACGCGCAGCAGCCACCACAGCACCGGCAGGCTGACCAGCCCCAGCAGCAGTAACGGTTCGGCGAAGGAGAGGGGGAGGCCTGCGATCATGCGCTGCGTCCCGCCTTGACGGTTGAGCGGCCGCCGCCCTTGCTCACCATCATGCCGGCGTGCAGGAACAGCAGCAGTTCGGCCGCAGAGCGGCTGGTTGTGTGGGTCGAGAACAGCCAGTCGAGCCGATTGGTCTCGCTGCGGATCTCGTCGCGATGCAGCGCGACGCGGGCGACATAGTCGCTGGCCCAGCTCTCGGCGCGGCCCGCGGTGATGGCGCTGCCGGCCTCGGGCTCGATGAATTCGACGCGGCCGGAATAAGGGAAGCTCTCTTCAGCGGGATCGACGACCTGGATCATCGTGCCGTGCGCACCGGAGGAGGAAAGCCCGGCCAGCATCGCCGTGATCTCCGTGATCGGCGACCAGAAATCCGACAGCACGACGATTTCGGCGAGCGACGAGGGCACGAAGGACGGCGGCAGGCTCGCGCGCGTCGTCTCGTCGTGCAACATCACTTCCGCCATCTTGTCGATCACGTTCAGGCTTGCGGTCGGGTTCATCAGGCCGGGAATGCCGACGCGTTCTCCGCCCGCAACGAGCAACTCGGCAAGCGCGAAGGCGACGATCAGTCCGCGCTCCAGCTTGCTGTCGCGTGCCTCACGCGAGGCAAAGGCCATCGAGGGCGAGCGATCGGGCCAGATCCACACGGTGTGCGCGGCCTCCCACTCCTGCTCGCGGACATAGAGATGGTCGTCGCGGGCCGAGCGGCGCCAGTCGACGCGCTGCGACGGCTCACCGGAGACGAAGCGGCGGTACTGCCAGAAATTCTCGCCCGAGCCGGCGCGGCGGCGGCCGTGCAGGCCATGGATGACGTTGGCGGCGACACGGCGTGCTTCAAGCACCAGGCGCGGCAGCGATGCGGCGAGCGTTCGGCTTTCGCCATCTGCACGTCGAACCGCCAGGATCTCCTCGTTCTGGTGCCTGTTGTCTGCTGCCATCAACCGATCCGCGTCTTCAATTGCTTGATCACGTCGGGAATGGTGCGGCCCTCGGCGCGCGCCGAGAAGGTCAGCGCCATGCGGTGCTTGAGCACGGGCTCGGCGAGATCGAGCACGTCGTCGATCGACGGCGCGAGCCTTCCGTCGAGCAGCGCGCGGGCGCGCACCGCGAGCATCAAGGCCTGGCTGGCGCGGGGACCGGGTCCCCAGGCGATCAGCTTGCCGGCCTCGCCGCCTTCGGTGCCGGGGCGCGCGGCGCGGACCAGCGTCAGGATCGCCTCGACTACGGAATCGCCGACCGGCAGGCGGCGCACCAGGCGTTGCGCCGTGAGCAGCGTCTCCGCGTCCATCGACGGCTTGGCCGTCGCCTCTTCGGCGCCGGTGGTTTCGAACAGGATGCGCCGTTCGGCATCGCGATCGGGATAGTCGACGTCGATTTCCATCAGGAAGCGGTCGAGCTGCGCTTCGGGCAGCGGATAGGTGCCTTCCTGCTCGAGCGGGTTCTGCGTCGCGAGCACGTGGAACGGCTTCGGCAGATCATGCCGCGCGCCGGCAATGGTGATGTGCTGCTCCTGCATGGCTTGCAGCAGCGCCGACTGCGTGCGCGGGCTGGCGCGGTTGATCTCGTCGGCCATCAGGAGCTGCGCGAACACTGGGCCCGAGATGAAGCGGAACGAACGCTTGCCGGCGGAGCTCTCGTCGAGCACTTCGGCGCCGAGAATGTCGGACGGCATCAGGTCGGGCGTGAACTGGATGCGCTTGGCATCGAGCCCGAGCGTGATGCCGAGCGTTTCGACCAGCTTGGTCTTGGCGAGGCCGGGGACGCCGATCAGGAGCGCGTGGCCGCCGGACAGGATCGTCACCAGGGTGTTTTCGATCACCTGATCCTGGCCGAAAATGACCGTGGACACGGCTTCCTTGGCGGCCTTGATCTGGCCCGCGACCTGCTCGGCCGAACGGACGATCACATCCTCCAGTTTTTCGACGCTGTCTGCACCGGCCATTCGATCAGCTCCTTCTCGACGATGTGAGCATTCCTGCGCCGCCATCCGTCGTCATCATCTGTCGCCATCTTGGCCCTCATGCTAAACCTGCGCGAAGGCCATGTATTCGTTGAATTAAACTATCCCCACCTTATCGGCATTTCAGGGTATGAACGGCATCACGTTGTGGCGAGAATGACATCCCGACCACATCTCAGGATACGTGCACCAAATGTGCCAGATTGAGGGTAGGAAACTTTAAGGCAAACAATGGCGAAGCAAGGGCAGAGCGATTCCGGCAGTGAAACTACGGGGCTCAAGACGCGGGGCCTCGAAGGGCTCACCAGCGCTGCCAATCAAGCTGCGACATCGGGGTCGGCCGGACGCAAAGGGCTGCCGCCGGTTCACCTGTGGAATCCGCCGTTCTGCGGCGATCTCGACATGCGAATCGCGCCTGACGGCACCTGGTTCTACATGGGAACGCCGATCGGTCGCCCCGCGCTGGTACGGTTGTTCTCCACGATTCTGAAGCGCGAGGACGGCAAGCACTTTCTCGTGACACCTGTGGAGAAGGTCGGCATCCGCGTCGACGACGCGCCGTTCCTTGCCGTGGAAATGCTGACCGAGGAAGACGCGCGCGGCCGTCTGCTCAGGTTCCGCACCAATGTCGACGACTGGGTCGATTGCGAGAAAGGCCATGGCCTCAGATTCGAGGCCGCCGAAGATGGCGGATTGACGCCCTATCTGCATGTCCGCGCCGACCTGTGGGCCAAGGTCACCCGTGCGCTCTACTACGATCTGGTTGACATGGGCGAGCAGCGGATGGTCGATGGTCAGGAGATGTTCGGCATCGAGTCCGGCGGCGAATTTTTCGCGATGGCCGATGCCAGCCAGGTGAGGGACGCACTTTGAACGAGCCGTTGCTGAAGGTGAAGCCGGCGACGATCAGCTCGACGGAATTCTTCGCGCGGGCCCGCACGCGGCTCAATTTCGAAGTGCCGCCCGGCCTGGTCGATCCGCATATCATTCCGCGCACCGGAGACTCCGGCAACGACCGCATGCTCGAGATCGTCGCACAGGAGCAACCGGTGCGGCCGGCCGCGGTGCTGATCCCGGTGGTCGATCATCCCGAGCCGACCGTGCTGTTGACGCAGCGTTCGCCCAACCTGTCGAGCCACGCCGGTCAAATCTCGTTTCCCGGCGGCAAGATCGACGCCACCGACGCCTCGCCGCTCGATGCCGCGCTGCGCGAGGCCTGCGAAGAAGTTGGGCTGAAGCGGGAATTCATCGACCCGGTCGGCTATCTCGACCTCTATGGCACCGCGTTCGGCTTCCGCATCCTGCCGACGGTCGCCAAGGTGAAGCCGGGATTTGCACTTGAGATCAATGAGGCCGAGGTAGTCGATGCGTTCGAGGTGCCGCTCGCCTTCCTGATGAACCCCGAGAATCATCAGATCCACACCAAGGAATTCCGCGGCATGGACCGGTCCTACTACGCGATGCTGTTCGCCGAACGCTACATCTGGGGCGCGACCGCGGGCATCCTGCGGGTGCTGTATGAGCGGATCTATCTGTCATGATCCGCACGGTGTTGACCGAGATCGGAATCTTTCTGGTCCCTTTCGCGGTCTATGCCATCTTCCTCATCGCGACGCGGTCCGGCGTGACGCTGCCGGCGTCCTGGCCGCTCGACATGCTGGCGAAGCTGACGCTGGCGGCACTGGTGATGGTCATCGTGAGCTTCGTGCTGCTGGCCGAATTGACCGGCGCGCCGCCGAACTCGACCTACGTTCCCGCCCATATCGAGAATGGCAGGCTGGTGCCGGGAGCTGAGAAATGAGCGAGGTGCGCCTGTTGTCCGACGCGCCATGGCTCGCTTCAGGGCCTGCGGCGCGCGTGCTCAGCCTGCTCAATGCCGACGGCGAGGAAGCGCGGGTGATCGGCGGCGCCGTGCGCAACGCGCTGATGCGGATACCGCTCGCCGACATCGACATCGCCACCACTGCGCTGCCGGAGGAGGTGATCCGCCGCGCCAAACGGGCAGGCATCAAGAGCGTACCGACCGGAATCGAGCACGGCACGGTGACCCTCGTCGTCGACAGCCAGCCCTTCGAGGTGACGACGCTGCGCGAGGACACCGAGACCTATGGCCGCAAGGCCAAGGTGGCGTTCGGACGCGACT
Source organism: Bradyrhizobium uaiense (assembly GCF_010811875.1). Taxonomy (GTDB): domain Bacteria; phylum Pseudomonadota; class Alphaproteobacteria; order Rhizobiales; family Xanthobacteraceae; genus Bradyrhizobium; species Bradyrhizobium uaiense. The sequence continues at coordinate 16,621 of NZ_VKHP01000097.1, read as the reverse complement.
GGGTGCGCGACGCCGAGCGGCGCGACTTCACCATCAACGGTCTTTCGGTGGATGCCGATGGCGTCGTGCACGATCACGTCGGCGGCCTCGCCGATATCGAGGCGAGGCGCGTGCGCTTCATCGGCGATCCCGCCCAGCGGATCGCCGAGGATTATCTGCGCATCCTGCGCTTCTTCCGTTTCCACGCCGCCTATGCCGCCGGCGAGGTCGATCGCGCCGGTTATCTCGCCTGCGTCAGCGGGCGCGCCGGCTTGAGCGGCCTGTCGGCCGAGCGCATCCGGATGGAGATCCTCAAGCTCGTGGTGGCGAATGGTGCTGCGGGCGCGGTGGTCGCGATGGGTGACGGCGGGTTGCTGCTGCCGCTGTTCGGCGGCGTTGCCTATACCGGGCCGTTTGCGGCGATGATCGAGATCGAGCAACTGATGACGCTCGCGCCAAGCGCGATGCGCCGGCTTGCCGCGCTGACGGTTGCCGTGACCGAGGACGCGCGGCGCATCGCGAGCCGGCTGCGGCTCTCCAATGCCGAAGCCAAGGCGCTCGATTCGATGGGCCATCGCTGGTGGCGCTTGCCCGGCATGGACGAAGCGCATGCCAAGCGCCGGCTCTACCGGCTCGACGAGGAGCCCTATCGCGACCGGCTGCTGCTCGCCTGGGCGCGAACCGGCGCGGGCCGCGACGTCGATCAGTGGCGTGCGCTCGCGACGCTGCCGCAGCGCTGGCGCGCCCCGCACTTTCCGTTGAGGGCGTCGGATTTCATCGCGCGCGGGATTGCCGAGGGACCGGCGCTGGGGCATGTCCTGACGCTTGCCGAGGATGCGTGGCTTGCCGCAGATTTTCCGCTCGATCCGCAGGTGTTGTCCGGCATCGCCGACCAGACCGTTTCCCGTTTCACCCGCGACCATCGGCTGTGAGCGTTGGCCGATATCTCAATCAGCTCGTGGTCATGATCGGCGGCGCTGCGATGATTGCGGACGCGTTGCGCGCATTGTGACGAGAAGCGGAGGCGATGCTGCCGGCGGTTCGCCGGTCGGCATCGCCTGAGGAATCCTACGCAGCTTTTTCAAGCAGCCTTGCGCTTCTTCTTGCGGTCGCCGTCCTCGTCGTCGTCCTCTTCTTCCTCGTCGTCTTCCTCGTCATCCTCTTCTTCGTCTTCCTCGTCATCTTCCGGATCGATCTCGGTCGATTCGAGTGCGACGAGCGGCAAGGTTTCGCGGAACAGATCGCCGTCCGTTCCCATCCACAGGCACTCGACCTTGTCCTCGTCGACTTCGACGACCGTGATCGGATGGCCGCCGGACTTCAGCATGACAACATCGCCTGGTTTCAGTTCCATGATTTTCCCTCCGCGCTGGATGACGCGGACGGCAAGCTAGCGACCGGTGATGACAGTCCGATCACGGCCGGCGTTCTGCGCGGTGGATTGCCGTGAAAACGGCCGCAGCTTCTATGTCTGCGCGACCGGAACCAGTTCGCTCAGCGAGCGGATGATGCGGTCCGGCTTGATCATCGATCCCGGAGGCAGTCCGACACCATGCACATCCATCCAGATCGCATAGATGCCAAGCCGCTGCGGCGCCACGACTTCCCACTCGAGATTGTCGCCGATCATCCAGGTATCGGCTGCGGTCACGCCAAGTGCCTGCATCGCGTGCAGATAGGCGCGCTCCTCCGGCTTGCCGAAGCCATGCTCGCCCTCGATCTGGATGTGATCGAAGCGATGGCCGAGCGCGAAGCGCTCGACCTTGGCGCGCTGCATGTCGGCGGCGCCGTTGGTGACCAGAGCGAGCTTGATGCCGAGCGCCTTGAACGCATCGATCGCCTCATGCGCGCCGGGGAAGACGAACATCTCCTCCTCGCGATAGGCGGTGAAGCGATCGGCGATGCGATCCGCGAGATCGTCGGGCAGCGACCGGTGGCCGGCTGCCGCCAACGCCGCGAAGCCGCCCTTCACGGTGAGCCGCCGCGCCTCGCCGAGCTTGATCCGCCAGATCGGTTCGGCGGTCGACCAGAATTGCCGTGCATAGGCGAGCAGCGCGGTCGCGACCTGATCCGGAGGCAGGGGCGCGAGCTCCGCGGCGTACTCGGCGGTGATCGTATTCCAGGCGATCTCGGGGCGTCCATAGGCCGACAGGATGGTGTCATCCATGTCGATCAGCATCGCGCGCGGCAGCTTCATTACGGCCATTTCACCTCCGGCGGCAGCGACGACAGGATCGAATCGACATTGCCGCCGGTCTTCAGGCCGAAGATGGTGCCGCGATCATAGAGCAGGTTGAATTCGACATAGCGTCCGCGGCGGATCAGCTGCTCGTCGCGATCCTCCGCACTCCAGTCGCTCGCGAAATTGCGCCGCACGAGATCAGGATAGATCTTCAGGAAGCTGCGCCCGACGTCCTGGGTGAAGGCGAGATCGGCCTCCCAGTCGCCGCTGTCGTGCCAGTCATAGAAAATGCCGCCGATGCCGCGGGCTTCCTTGCGGTGTGGCAGATAGAAATAGTCGTCGCACCATTTCTTGTACTTGTCGTAGTCGGCGACGCCGTTCGGCCCGCTGCAGGCCTCTTTCATCGCGGCATGGAAGGCGATCGTATCGGGATCTTCCTGGGTGCGCCGCCGGTTCAGCACCGGCGTCAGGTCGGCGCCGCCGCCGAACCACGCCTTCGTGGTGACGACGAAGCGGGTGTTCATGTGCACGGCGGGCACGTTCGGATTGCGCAGGTGCGCGATCAGCGAAATGCCCGAGGCCCAGAATCTGGGATCGTCGGCGGCGCCGGGAATCTGCGCGCGGAATTCCGGGGCGAACTCGCCATGCACGGTCGAGCAATGCACGCCGACCTTTTCGAACAGCCGGCCCTTCATGATCGACATGACACCGCCGCCGCCGGGCTTGCCGGTGTGGTCGGTGCGATCCCAGGGGGTGCGCACGAACCGGCCGGCATTGCCGGGGTAGAGCGCGGAAGGGGCGTCGTCCTCGAGCGTCTCGAAGGCGGCACAGATGTCGTTGCGCAGCGCCTCGAACCAGCTGCGCGCGCGCGCCTTGCGGTCCTCGATGATGGTGGGGTCTGTTGGCAGCATGACTAACCTTGCGGGCCGAAGTAAGTGCAGCTCTCGTTGCAGCTGTCGCGATGGACGCTGACGCGGGTCAGCTTGCCGGCGTGCTGCAGGCGCTCCCAGATGAAGCGTGAGAGATTTTCCAGCGTCGGGACACCGATCGCCTCGATCCTGTTCAGGAACTTATGATCGAGCGTCTTCTGCACCTCGGCCATGGCGCGCTCGAGCAGGCCGAGATCGATCACCATCCCGGTTTTCGGATCGGGCGTGCCGCGGACGGTCACCTCAGCTCGAAACGAGTGACCGTGAATCTCCTCGCTGGCCGTGCCAAAGGTCGTTCCGGACAGCGCATGCGCAGCCTCGAACCGAAACGCTTTCGTCAATTCCCACATCTCTTTCAACAATCCAGTTTCAGTTAGTTCATCTAATGCCGAGCGTCTTGTGCGTCTGCACGCTGAGGCGCCATTGCGGGTGCTTCAGGCAATAGGCGATCGCCCGTTCGGTATTCTCGATCACGTCGGGTCCGTCCATCGGCTGTAGCGAGAAGCACTCGAAGGCGAGCCCTGCAAAATCCTCCGGCGCGTTTTCCGGCTGCGGATAGACCAGCTTGAGCTCGTGCCCCTTGCGGACCACGAGCTCGGACGCGGCCTTGGGGCTGACGCAGATCCAATCGAGCCCGTCGGGCGGGGCGATGGTGCCGTTGGTCTCGATCGCGATCGCAAAGCCGTGGCCGTGCAGGGCCTCGATCAGGGCGGTATCGACCTGCAGCAGCGGCTCGCCGCCGGTCAGGACCACGTAGCGGTCGGCCTCGCCCCCGGTCCATTGCCCGGCAATGGTGCCGGCGAGCTCCGCTGCGTCGGCATAGCGGCCGCCCAGCGTGCCGTCGGTGCCGACGAAATCGGTGTCGCAGAACCGGCAGACCGCGCCGGCGCGGTCCTGCTCGCGGCCGCTCCAGAGGTTGCAGCCGGCAAACCGGCAGAACACGGATGCGCGGCCCGCATGGGCGCCTTCGCCCTGCAGGGTGAGAAAGATCTCCTTGACCGCGTAGCTCACCAAAAATCCCTTAAGTTGCCGATCCGGCAATTGCCGAACCTGTCTGCCGCAGCGCCTCGCCGACGGCCATGGCCACCGTGACGGCCACATTGAGCGAACGCATGGTCGGCTTGATCGGAATCAGCAGCCTCGCATCGGCAGCGGCCACCACCGCGTCGGTCACCCCTGCCGACTCGCGCCCGAACAGCAGGACATCGGAGGCCATATACTCGAAATCAAGGTAGGATTTCGCCGCCTTGGTCGTGAACAGGACCAGCCGGCAGGCGGCCTCGGCGCGCCATTCCTCGAATTTCGACCATGAGTCGTGACGCTTCAACCGTACATGGTCGAGATAGTCCATACCCGCCCGGCGGAAATTCCGGTCCGAGGTGTCGAATCCCGCCGGTTCGATGATATGGGCCGACACGTCCAGGCAGGCGCAGAGGCGCAGAATCGTCCCTGTATTCTGGGGGATGTCGGGCTGGAACAGCGCGATCTGCATGGTGCGGACGACCTGTGAAATCCGGATGAAATTGTCTCAATAAAACATCGCTCGGCGCGGATTTCGTGCATTGCACGTGTGCGAGCCGATAGCGGGCTTGCGCTCGTCCGGCAAGGGTGCCAATAGAACGATTCTGGACTGCTGTTCCGCCATTTGGGGTGGGGAATAGCGGTTTTCTGCCGCCGCGGGGGCCGCGGGCGCCGGCAGCCTTTCTTGGGGCGCTTCCCAGCGTCTCTGGGGCGGTTCCACCGGCTGCAGAAAAGAAAGGGCTAGGAATCGTGACGACAGCGTCTTCGGCGGACCATCCGACACGCCGTGATTTTCTCTTTGTTGCAACCGGAGCTGCCGCCGCGGTCGGCGCAGCCGCCACCGTCTGGCCGCTGGTTGCCCAGATGAACCCGGACGCCGCGACGATCGCGGCCGGCGCGCCGATCCAGGTCGATCTGGCACCGATCGTCGAGGGCCAGGACATCAAGGTGTTCTGGCGCGGCAAGCCGATCTACATCAGCCACCGCACCAAGAAGCAGATCCAGGAAGCCCAGAGCGTGGCGCTCTCGAGCCTGCCCGATCCGCAGCCCGACTCGGCCCGCGTCAAGGCCGGCCACGACCAGTGGCTGGTCGTGATCGGCATCTGCACCCATCTCGGCTGTATCCCGATCGCCCATGAGGGCAATTACGACGGCTTCTTCTGCCCCTGCCACGGCTCGCAGTACGATTCCTCCGGTCGTATCCGCCAGGGGCCGGCGCCCGCCAACCTGGCGGTGCCGCCCTACGCCTTCCTTTCCGACACCAAAATCCAGATCGGCTAAGTCCCGGACCCCCGGGGCTTCGGCTTCCCTTTGGACCCATCGCGTCGTTTTTCTTCTTCAGGATCGCATCAATGAGCGGACCATCTGATTTCCAACCGAGCAACCCCGCCTTGAAGTGGATCGAACGGCGCCTTCCGATCTTCGGCCTGATCCACTCCTCGTTCGTGGCCTATCCGACGCCGCGCAATCTGAACTACTGGTGGACCTTCGGCGCCATCCTTTCGATGATGCTGGCGCTGCAGATCCTGACCGGCGTGATCCTGGCGATGCACTACACGCCGCATGCCGATCTCGCCTTCAAGTCGGTCGAGCTGATCGTCCGCGACGTCAATTACGGCTGGCTGCTGCGCAACATGCACGCCTGCGGCGCGTCGATGTTCTTCTTCGCCGTCTACATCCACATGTTCCGCGGTCTCTATTACGGGTCGTACAAGGAGCCGCGCGAGGTGCTGTGGATCCTCGGCGTCATCATCTACCTCCTGATGATGGCGACCGGCTTCATGGGCTACGTGCTGCCGTGGGGCCAGATGAGCTTCTGGGGCGCCACCGTCATCACCAACCTGTTCTCGGCCGTGCCCTATTTCGGCGAGAGCATCGTGACGCTGCTGTGGGGCGGCTATTCGGTCGGCAACCCGACGCTGAACCGCTTCTTCTCGCTGCACTACCTGCTGCCGTTCGTGATCGCCGGCGTGGTCGTGCTGCACGTCTGGGCGCTGCACGTCGCGGGTCAGAACAACCCGGCCGGCGTCGAGGCCAAGACCGAGAAGGACACCGTGCCGTTCACGCCCTATGCGACGATCAAGGACGCGTTCGGTGTGTCGTGCTTCCTGATCTTCTTCGCCTGGTTCATCTTCTACATGCCGAACTATCTCGGTGACGCCGACAACTACATCCCGGCGAACCCCGGCGTGACCCCGGCGCACATCGTGCCTGAATGGTATTACCTGCCGTTCTACGCGATCCTGCGCTCGATCCCGAACAAGCTCGCCGGCGTCGTGGCGATGTTCTCGGCGATCATCATCCTGTGCTTCCTGCCCTGGCTCGACAGCGCACGGACCCGCTCGTCGAAGTATCGTCCGCTGGCCAAGCAGTTCTTCTGGATCTTCGTGGTGGTCTGCATCCTGCTCGGCTATCTCGGTTCGCAGCCGCCGGAAGGCATCTATGTGATCGCCGGCCGCATCCTGACGGTCTGCTACTTCGCCTACTTCCTGATCGTGCTGCCGCTGCTCGCCCGCATCGAGACGCCGCGCCCGCTGCCGAATTCGATCGCCGACGACGTGCTGGCGAAGAGCAAGGGCAGGGCCGCGACCGCAGCCTCGGTGATGCTCGCGATGGTGGTTGCCGGCAGCCTGCTGGTGGGCGGCACCCAGACCGCCAAGGCCGAGGAGGGTGGCAATGCTCCGCCGGCCCAGGCATGGTCGTTCTCGGGCCCTTTCGGCAAGTATGACCGCGGCTCGCTGCAGCGTGGCCTGAAGGTCTACAAGGAAGTCTGCTCGGCCTGCCACGGCCTGTCCTATGTCGCGTTCCGCAACCTCGCCGATGCCGGCGGCCCCGGCTATTCGGAGGCGCAGGCGGCCGCATTTGCGTCCGAGTACAAGATCAAGGACGGCCCGAACGACCAGGGCGAGATGTTCGAGCGTCCTGGCCGCCCGGCGGACTACTTCCCGTCGCCGTTCCCGAACGAGCAGGCCGCGCGCGCAGCCAATGGCGGCGCGGCGCCGCCCGATCTCTCGCTGATCACCAAAGCGCGGTCCTACAAGCGCGGCTTCCCGCAGTTCGTGATCGACTTCTTCAGCCAGTATCAGGAGCAGGGCCCCGACTACGTCGACGCCATCCTGCAGGGCTTCGAGGAGAAGGTTCCGGCCGGCGTCACGATCCCGGAAGGCTCGTACTACAACAAGTACTTCCCCGGCCACGCCATCAAGATGCCGAAGCCGCTGTCCGACGGTCAGGTGACCTTCGACGATGGCTCGCCGGCGACGGTCAAGCAGTATGCGCACGACGTCACCACCTTCCTGATGTGGGCCGCGGAGCCGCACATGGAAGAGCGCAAGCGGATCGGCATGCAGGTGTTCGTGTTCCTGATCATCTTCGCGTTCTTGATGTACTTCACCAAGCGCAAGGTCTGGGCCGACGCCCACTGAGCCTCGGCTACGGTCGCGAGACTTTGAAAAAGCCCCTTCGGGGGCTTTTTTGTTTGGCTCGCGATGACGGCGAATGGATTTGCGTCCGTCCGCAAGTGCGGACAAGATGCTGGCCAATCAGCCGGCAAACATTGCGGAGGAACTCATGGGTACCAGCATCACCTTCAAGCGTCCGGACGGCAAGGACGCGTCGGGCTATCTTGCCAATGCCGCGCGCGGCAACGCACCGGGCGTGGTCGTGATCCAGGAATGGTGGGGCCTGCAGGACCAGATCAAGGGAATGTGCGACCGCTTCGCGCGGGCCGGTTTCGATGCGCTGGCGCCCGATCTCTACAAGGGCAAGGTGGTGCCGTATCACGACACCGACGCCGCCGGCAAAGAGATGAACTCGCTGGATTTCATGGATGCCACCACGCAGACCGTGCGTGGCGCTGCGCAATATCTTGCCAAGAACGGCGCCAAGGTCGGCCTCACCGGCTTCTGTCTCGGCGGCGCGGTGACCATCATCGGCGCCACCAAGATCCCGGAACTGACGGCCGGCGTGGTGTTCTACGGCATTCCGCCGGAGCAGGCGGCGAAGCCTGCGGACGTCAGGATTCCGCTGCAGGGGCACTTTGCCACCAAGGACGATTGGTGCACGCCGGCGCTGGTCGATGGCTTCGAGAAAGCGATGAAGGCCGCCGGCAAATCGCTGGAGCTGTTCCGCTATGACGCCGAGCACGGTTTTGGCAACGAGCAGCGCCTGTCGGTACATGACCGCCAGTGCGCGGAGCTCGCCTGGGACCGCGCCACCGAGTTTTTCAGGAAGCATTTGGGCTGAGTGTCGCCAAGTCCACCGGCGTCGTCCCGGCGAAGGCCGGGACCCATACGCCGCGGCTGTGGTAATGGGCACGTTGGCAGTCATCGCGCCAGACAACTGCACCCTGTGGTTATGGGTCCCGGCTTTCGCCGGGACGACGTAAGTCGTTATGAACCGCGCACCCCGTCCCACCACGGGCAGGTGCCCGCCATCAGCTTGAAATTGCCTTCCATCACCTGCACCGGCGCGCGCTTGCCCTCGGCGGCGGCACGCATCCGCATCTCGCGCGCGATGGCGCGATCCTCCGCTGACAGCCAGACGCGCTCGTGGCCCCACAGGCTCGGGCCGTCATGCATCTCGAACGGTGTCCAGTTCGCAGGGTCGATCTCGCGGCCGCCCCAGCCGCACTCGACCATGAACGCCGACGGCGACTTGGCGTAGAACGACGTCATCAAATCGTTGGTGTGGCGGCCGAGCGTCACGTTGATCCGGTCCTCCTGCTGCGCGATGTCGTAGGCTTGGCCGACATCGTCGAGCGAGAACAGCTCGACCATCAGATGATGCATGCCGTTGCTGCCGGTCTCGATCAGCGCCAGCGAGTGGTGGCGGGCGTTGACGTGGAAGAAGTAAGCGCGGAACGGCTTCTCGATGTAGTCGCTGAGCGCGAAGCCGAGCACGTCGACATAGAAGCTCATGACAGGGACGAGATTCTCGACCGTCAGCACGGCGTGCCCGAGGCCGAGCGGCCCGGTGCGGAAACCGGAGATCGAGCGTCCCGGCCTGAACGGCGTGTCGTCGATCTCGGCGCCGTGAAACGCCTCGAGACGATTGCCCGCCGGATCCCGAAACGAGATCAGGCCGCGCACCCGCCTGGCATCGGCCAGGGTCTGCGGCTCGGCAGTGACGGCGACGCCGGCGCGCTCCAGTCGCGCCGCCAGCGCATCGAGGGCGACCGCATCAGCCACCTCCCAGCCGAAGAACCTGACGCTTTCGCCCTGCGCGCGGTCGATCACGATGCGTTGCTTGCGGTCGTCCATCCGGAAGGCGAGCAGCGAGTTGCCGTGCTCGATCGCCTGCAACCCGACCAGGCCGGTGCCGAATTGCCGCCAGTCGTCGAGCGCGTCGGAGCCGAAGCCGGCATATCCGAGACCCAAAATCGCCATCTGCGCCTCCGCCATCTGTCTGTTTTTTGGGCGGCCGATCGGCCGCCATTTCGATAAATCCTACGCGGATTCCCGTCCTCTCAAAGCCCCAAGATGCCGTCCAGGATTGGGGCAGGGGTGCCGGGCGATCCCTTGACACGGCCCGCGCCGGGTGGTGAGTAGCGCCCATGAGCACCGTTGCCAGTCCATCCCGTCGTTGGTGGCCCACCTTCTCATAGGTGGCCGGTGCGTTTTCATTTTCCAAAACGTCGAAGGTCGCCATCGCAGTGCGACGGTCTCCTTCGTTTGTCCTGTGTGGCGCTCTCTCGGCAAGTCTCGTAAGAGGATCACATGAACAGGACAGTCTTCTCCCTGCCGGCCAAGAGCGAATACCTCACCAATGGCGGCCTTGCCGTCGCTCGTGTGGTCGAGCAGTTCAGCGGCGGTGCCAACCGTCTCGATGATCTGATCGCACTGCTCGACCGCCGCCGCGGCGTGGTGCTGTCCTCGGGCACGACGGTGCCGGGCCGCTACGAGAGCTTTGACCTCGGCTTTGCCGATCCCCCGCTGGTGCTGGAGACGTCGGGCACTAACTTCTCGTTGCAGGCGCTGAACCCGCGCGGCGAAGTCCTGATCGCCTTCCTCGGCGACGTGCTGCGCGAGCCCTGCGTCGTGATCTCGGAGCGCAGCGCAACGAAACTCTCCGGCCATATCATCCGCGGCGCCGCGCCGGTTGAGGAAGACCAGCGGACCCGCCGCGCCAGCGTGATGTCGCTGGTTCGCGACATGGTGGCGGCATTCACCTCCAATGCCGATCCACTGCTCGGCCTGTTCGGCGCCTTCGCCTACGACCTCGTGTTCCAGATCGAGGACATCGTGCAGAAGCGCACCCGCGAGGCCGACCAGCGCGACATCGTGCTCTATGTGCCGGACCGGCTGCTGGCCTATGACCGCGCCACCGGCCGCGGCGTGGCGCTCAGTTACGAGTTCTCGTGGAAGGGCAGATCGACCGCAGGCCAGTCGCATGAGACCGCGCCGAGCCTCTACGCCAAGACCGGACGGCAGGGTTTTGCCGATCACGCCCCGGGCGAATATCAGGCGACGGTTGAAGTCGCGCGCGCGGCATTCGCCCGCGGCGATCTGTTCGAGGCGGTGCCCGGGCAGCTGTTTGCCGAGCCTTGCGAGCGCTCGCCGGCGGAAGTGTTCCAACGGCTCTGCCGCATCAATCCATCGCCCTATGGCGCGCTGATGAATCTCGGCGACGGCGAATTCCTGGTCTCCGCCTCGCCGGAGATGTTCGTCCGCTCCGACGGCCGCCGGGTCGAGACCTGCCCGATCTCGGGCACCATTGCGCGCGGTTCGGATTCGATCGGCGATGCCGAGCAGATCCGCAAGCTGCTGAACTCGGAGAAGGACGAGTTCGAGCTCAACATGTGCACCGACGTCGACCGCAACGACAAGGCGCGGGTCTGCGTGCCCGGCACCATCAAGGTGCTGGCGCGGCGCCAGATCGAGACCTATTCGAAGCTGTTCCACACCGTCGATCACGTCGAGGGCATGCTGCGGCCGGGCTTCGATTCGCTCGACGCCTTCCTGACCCATGCCTGGGCCGTGACCGTGACCGGCGCGCCGAAGCTGTGGGCGATGCAGTTCGTCGAGGACCATGAGCGGTCGCCGCGGCGCTGGTATGCTGGCGCGATTGGCTGCGTGAATTTCGACGGCAGCATCAACACCGGCCTCACCATCCGCACCATCCGCATGAAGGACGGTCTCGCCGAGGTGCGGGTCGGCGCCACCTGTTTGTTCGACTCAGATCCCGCAGCCGAGGACCGCGAGTGCCAGGTCAAGGCGGCGGCGCTGTTCCAGGCGCTGCGCGGCGATCCGCCGAAGCCGCTGTCGGATTTCGCACCCGATGCCACCGGCTCGGGCAAGAACGTGCTGCTGATCGATCACGACGACAGTTTTGTGCACATGCTGGCGGATTATTTCCGCCAGGTCGGCGCCAACGTCACCGTGGTCCGGCACGTCCATGCCCAGGACATGCTCAAGAAGAAGGGCTGGGACCTGCTGGTGCTGTCGCCTGGACCCGGTCGCCCGGAGGATTTCGGCATCGCCAAAACCATCGACACGGCGCTCAAGAAGCAGCTGCCGATCTTCGGCGTATGCCTCGGCGTGCAGGCGATCGGCGAATATTTCGGCGGCGAGCTCGGCCAGCTCACTCAGCCCGCGCATGGCCGTCCCTCACGCGTCCAGGTGCGCGGCGGCAGGCTGATGCACAATTTGCCCAATGAGATCGTGATCGGCCGCTACCACTCGCTCTATGTCGAGCGCGACAGCGTGCCCGAGGTGCTGACGGTGACCGCGACCACCGAAGACGGCGTCGCGATGGTGATCGAGCACAAGACCCTGCCGGTCGGCGGCGTGCAATTCCATCCGGAATCGCTGATGTCGCTCGGCAATGAGGTCGGCCTGCGTATTGTCGAGAATGCATTCCGGCTTAATCCGCCGGCCAATTGAGGATTGCGAGACCAATGACCTTCGACCACGACATCAAGGCGACCGTTCGCACCATCCCGGACTACCCGAAGAAGGGCATCCTGTTTCGCGACATCACGACCTTGCTCGCGGATGCCCGCGCCTTCCGCCGGGCGGTCGACGAGCTGGTGCATCCCTGGGCGGGCGCGAAAGTCGACAAGGTCGCGGGCATCGAGGCGCGGGGCTTCATCCTTGGCGGCGCGGTGGCGCATCAGCTCTCCGCCGGCTTCGTGCCGATCCGCAAGAAGGGCAAGCTGCCGCACACCACGGTGCGGATCGCCTACTCGCTGGAATATGGCATCGACGAGATGGAGATGCACGCCGACGCCGTGCAGCCCGGCGAGCGCGTGATCCTGATCGACGATCTGATCGCGACCGGCGGTACCGCCGAGGGCGCGGTGAAGCTGCTGCGCCAGATCGGCGCCAACGTGGTCGCGGCCTGTTTCATCGTCGACCTGCCCGACCTCGGCGGCGCCGCCAAGCTGCGCGCGATGGACGTTCCGGTGCGCACGCTGATGGCGTTCGAGGGGCATTGATTTCTTTGCCTCGCCCCGCGTGCGGGGAGAGGCCGGATCGCATCGAAGATGCGATCCGGGTGAGGGGGACTCTCCGCGTACTCCAGTCTCGATTGAATTCGCGGAACCAGCCCCTCACCCCAACCCTCTCCCCGCAAGAGCGGGGCGAGGGAGTAGAGCTATCCCCGCTGCAACAGCATGCTCAGCTCAAGATCCCGGAACGTCGTGTAGTTCTTCCGGATCCACTGATGCAGCTCGGTCGATGAATCCTTCTCCTGGCGCAGATAGCCGGTGAAGGAGAAGGTCAGCCGGTCGATATAGGTCTTCAGGAACACCGGCAGCGCGCGGAAGCGCAGCACCCGGCTACTGGTCATGATCGGCGGCAGCTCGCCGCGCACCACGAATTCATTGTCGATCACGACGAGCGCGTTCGGCGGGATCAGGCCAGTCAGCGTCTGGTAGCCGCGCACCGAGGCGCGGTCGGTATCGGCGACATACAGGATGACGGGCGCGACGCGGCGGCGCAGCGCCTCCTTCATCAGCCCGATCTGGTCGCACATTTTGAAGAATTCGTCGAAGGCGTGGTAGCCGAGGTCCACCACCTTGGCGATGCCGTCATTGACGATGAGCCGGTCCATCAGCTGCATCTTGCCATAGGTGTCGATCACGTCAGCGGTTTCCGTGATCCGCGGCAGATAGTCGAGCAGCGACGGTTCCTTCAGGTTGATGTCGTAGCAGACCACATCGCCGTTCTTGAGCAGCAGGAATTCGCCGAGCAGCCGCGCGATCAGCGTCTTGCCGACCTGCGGGCGGGGCGAGCAGATGATGTAAACGGGCGTGGATGACATCGCCCGCTATATCAGGCCAAATTTTCGCCTAATCCAGCCCCATCGCTGCCCCGGGCGCGACTTTTTCGCTGCCCCGGGCGCGACTTTTTCGCTGCCCCGGGCGCGACTTTTTCGCTGCCGCCAGGCTCGGCTATTTTTCGCCCTTGGCCGACTTGGCGCCGACCAGGTCGGTCAGCTTGATCCGGTCGTACTCGCTCCAGACATTGGCGAGCCAGTGCCGGACATAGCCGCGCAGCACGAAGGAGTAGTTGGCGGCGTCGTCGTTGATGCCCTTGTTGGCGACGAATTTCAGGAACGGCACCGAGGAGACCTCGACCTGCTCGTAAGCCATTTCGTTGAGCTTGGGGATCGTGAGGTCGGTCGCATCCTTGATGCGATGGAAGTAGGAATTGTAGGTCGCCTGGTCCCACTGGAAGAACTGGGTGTCGTTGATGAAGTTCTTCACCAGGAAGTACTTCGCGCCGCCCATGAAGCCGGCGGTCTCGGCGATCTCGTCCAGCGACGCGATCGACGGGCCCAGGATGTGGAACACGGCGAAGGTGATCTGGCCGGAGCGCGCCGCGTCGAGGAAGCCGATATCGCGCAGCGAGGCCAGCGCGGGCGAGAGCAGGCCGGCGCGGACGTCGATCACGGTGACCGCCGGTCCCGAGTTCAGCGTATCGAAGATCTTCATCTGGTCCGCGGTCGTCGTCATGTCGACGATCTCGGTGACGTCGGGGTGGAAGCGCTTCAGCGTGCCGCGCGGCGACTCGGTGTCGAACGCCCGGGTCTGCACATTGTTGGCACTGAAATAGTCCAGGAGCGTCCGCGAGACGGTGGTCTTGCCGACCCCGCCCTTGTCAGCGCCCACCACGATCACAACCGGCTTTGCCATGGAAATCCCTTGAAAGCGCGCTCCCGACCGCGATGGCGATCGGCAAGTCCCCACACTGCTTTGGGCGCGAACATGGCAGAAACGAGGGAGAATTCAATTCCTGAAGGCGACCATGATCGGTTTGGTGGGGATTTCCTTAATGGACTGAGGTGCCTAGCGCGCAATCAGCGGTGCCTGCCCCAGGGTCCCTGGAGTGGGCCCTGGAGAGGCCCGAACGGTCCTTGCGCGGGGCTGGTGCCCGGCAGCGGCGGTGGGGTGTTCGGTTGTGCCGGCGGCGGATCACCCCACGGGCCATGCGTGACCGGCGGAGGCTGGCCGCCCGGCGTGGGCGGCTGATCCTGCGGCTCCGTCTGGTCCGATGTGTCATCCGGCAACGCCAGCGGCCCGGGATCGTGGCCGCCGGCATATTTCACCAGGGCATCGACCCGGGACTTTACTGATGGATGGGTGGCGAACAGGTCGGCAAAGCCCTCGCGCGGATTGTCGACGCAGAGTTCCATCACCGCCGAGGTCGCGTCCGGCAGCTCGCCGCGGTTCTCGATCTTGCGCAGCGCCGAGATCATCGCATCGGGGTTCTTGGTCAGTTCGACCGATCCGGCATCGGCAAGAAATTCGCGTGACCGGGACAGCGCCAGCTTGACCACCTGCGACAGCAGCCAGGCCAGCATGATCAGCGCAACCGCGATGATGATGACGATGATGGCGCCGCCGCCGGAGCCTTTGCTGTCGCGGTCCGAGGAAGACCTCGACGATGAGGAGGATGACGACGACGACCAGCCGCCTCCGCCGCCGCTCGAGTTCCACGACAGATTCGTGAACAGGCGGAAGAACAGCTCGCCGAGGAAGCCGACCACGCCGGCGATGATCACCGCGACCACCATCAGCTGGACGTCGCCGTTCTTGATGTGGGTGAGCTCGTGGCCGAGCACGGCCTCGATCTCCTGATCATCAAGCGCCTTCAACAGACCGGTGGTGACCGTGATGGAGTATTGCCGCGGGTTGAGGCCGGTCGCGAACGCATTCAGCGCCGGGCTGTCCATCACCTTCAGCTTCGGCATCGGGATGCCGCGCGAGATGCAGAGATTTTCCAGGAGATTGTAGAGCCGCGGCTGCTGCTGCCGCGTCACGCTCTCGCCGCCGGTGACGGCATCGATCATCTTCTGGTGGAAGAAATAGGCGATCACGATCCAGGCCGCGGCTGCGATCGTTGCCCACGGGAAGGCCGACACCAGGTCGCGCGAGGCCCGCGTCAGATAGTAGTCGACCGTGCGGCCGCTATCGACCATCACCTCCGCGACCAGCGCGCCGGCATAGACCAGCACGTAGATCAGCAGGAACAGGCCGGCGAGCAGCAGCATCGAACGAAACTTGTTCGATGCGATATGCGTGTAGAGACCATAGGCGGCCATGACGGAGCAGCCTCTCGCCGGCGCGCGTTGCGCCTCAGAACTTCACGCTCGGTGCCGCCTCGACCTCCGTGCGGCTGGCGCCGAGGTCGAAGAAATCCTTGCGGGTGAAGCCGAACATGCCGGCGAACAGCGCGGCCGGCATCTGCTGGATGCCGGTGTTGTATTCCTGGACCGCGTTGTTGAAGA
Organism: Bradyrhizobium uaiense; assembly: GCF_010811875.1. Lineage (GTDB taxonomy): Bacteria > Pseudomonadota > Alphaproteobacteria > Rhizobiales > Xanthobacteraceae > Bradyrhizobium > Bradyrhizobium uaiense. The sequence continues at coordinate 778 of NZ_VKHP01000097.1, read as the reverse complement.
AGCGCCGGCTGGCGGCGATCTTGTTCTCGAGATCGGACAGCTCGGAGGCGAGCTGCTGGAAATTGGCGTTGGCCTTGAGGTCCGGATAGGCTTCCGACAGCGCGATCAGCCGGCCGAGCGCGCCGGAGAGCTGGTTCTCCGCCGCCGAGACTTGGGCCGGACCCTGCGCCGAGATCGCCGAATTGCGCGCCTTGATGACGTCGTCGAGCGTGCCGCGCTCATGCGCGGCATAGCCCTTCACGATCTCGACGAGGTTCGGGATCAGGTCGTGGCGCTGCTTGAGCTGCACGTCGATGTCGGCAAAGGCCTGGCTGACCCGCTGGCCGAGCGCAACCAGGCGGTTGTAGGCGCCGAACGCAAACAGCACGAGAAGGACGATGACGCCGATAACGATCCAGCTGGTCGACATGACAGGGCAACTCCTGAAGGACGAGACGGCGGCACCGTAGCCCAAGATCGGGGCGCAGGGCAGCCCGCCGCGAAAAGGTGGGCAGCTGTTGGTCGGCAATGGACGCGAATTGGTTCAACATCGTCGTCCGCTGGTTCGACGTCGTCCCGGCCTAGTGCGCGATTGCGCACGGGGGCCGGGACCCATACGCCGCGGCCCGCGGAAGGGGCACACGCCGCGACGGCTTCGTCCGCAACAGGCGTCGGTGGTTGATGGGGTGGACGGCCCCCTACGGCATCAGTGTGCCAGAATGAGGTTGTTGCAAATCTCAGACAAGGGAGCCGTCCGTGAGAGAGATTATCCGCATTGGGATGGATACGTCGAAGTATA
>NZ_VKHP01000962.1 GCF_010811875.1 Bradyrhizobium uaiense | reverse complement strand
GGGTGCGCTGGAACAAGAGCCAAAGCACGCCGAGCACGACCGGCCCGAGCGCGATCAGGAACAGATCGTAGCTTGGAATATTCTGGCCGAAGAAATCGATCGCGCCCTTGAAGCCCGGCGCGCGGCGACGCAGGACCGCGACATGGTCGCAGCACTCGGCGTCAATCAGAAATGGCTGTTCACCAGCGTGTTCGCGCTCGGTGTCTTCCTCGCCGCGCTCGGCGGCGCGCTGCAGATTCCGCGC
>NZ_VKHP01000961.1 GCF_010811875.1 Bradyrhizobium uaiense | reverse complement strand
GGCATCCCATCAGCACGGTGCCGCGCTGGGTGTAGCGCAGCGCATTGGCGACGAGGTTCTGCAGGATCCGGCGCAGCATCAGCGGATCGGAGCGGACCACGGCAGACGACGGCATGATCCGGAAGCCCAGCGCGAAGCCATCTTCGTCGAGTTTCAACGCGGCGAGACCAGCGCCGGCGACAAGGCGGGCATCGGGCTCGGCCTGTCGATCGTGCGCCGGTTTGCCGACCTGCTCGGCCACAAC
>NZ_VKHP01000960.1 GCF_010811875.1 Bradyrhizobium uaiense | reverse complement strand
CGAGCTCGACTATCAGGAAGCCTGGATCGGCGAGCACCATACCGCGCCGTGGGAGCCGCATCCGTCGCCGGACCTGCTGATCGCGCAGGCGCTGTTGCAGACCAAGAACATCCGCATCGGGCCCGGCTCGGTCCACATCTTCAGGATGATCTCAAGCGCCTCGCGGGTCATGTCGCGGTTCTGGCCCGACATGCCGTCGACATTGAACATCGCCCAGTCGCTCGGCAGGCCTGAGGCCGCGACG
>NZ_VKHP01000959.1 GCF_010811875.1 Bradyrhizobium uaiense | reverse complement strand
ATGGTGCGCCAAGCTTGGGCCGGCAGGCCGATCGCGAGCGCTTTGACGGCGGCTGGCTGATGCTGACGGTTGCGGCGCATCAGTTTTGGTGGACGGCCGCGGCCCGACCATGGCTTCGGCGGCAAGGAACGAACGAAAAGCTGACCTCGCGCTTTGCCCGCGTGCGGGTTCGTGCCGCGCATCGTGATTATTGGCAAACCACCCGGCGAGCGCAGGAGTGGTTGCTGATCGAATGGCCGAAAGG
>NZ_VKHP01000958.1 GCF_010811875.1 Bradyrhizobium uaiense | reverse complement strand
ACTGACCGACTTGCGAAAGACACTGGCTGGCGATGACGCGGTCGAGCTTGATGGCGGTATTCGTCCCGACTCGGAAGCCGCGGCCGTAACGGGTGAAATGTGGTCGGCAGACGCCGTTGCGCCCGACCTGGCCTGCTTGCGGCGCCAGATAAGCCGAGGGGCTCGGTTGATCCATGACGCTCGAGGGCGCATCCTGCTCGTGACCTTGCGCAGGCAGTATCTCTGGCCAGCCGACCGTTCGCTG
>NZ_VKHP01000957.1 GCF_010811875.1 Bradyrhizobium uaiense | reverse complement strand
CGGCGGGTTCGGCACCGACGACATGGTCGGCGACGAGGAGATGCTCGCCTTCCTGCGCAAGCAGGCAGCGGGAGCGAAATACGTCACGTCGGTCTGCACGGGATCGCTGGTGCTCGGCGCCGCCGGTGAAGCGATTGCGGTCGACGCAGACGCGGGTCCTGGTCGGGATCGCGCCGAAGCCGGCGAGGAAATCGATCGCGCTCCAATGCGTGGTGGCGCGGTAGCCCTTCAGGAGACCGGCGGC
>NZ_VKHP01000956.1 GCF_010811875.1 Bradyrhizobium uaiense | reverse complement strand
ACCAACGGCAAGCCGGACTTCTGGATCGGCGGCGAAGGCGCGATGAACAAGCCGGTGCATATCGCCATCACCGCCAAGGACCGCGGCACCGTCGATGTCTTCTACAAGGCTGCGATGGCGGCCGGCGCGTGCCCGGTCACCTCCGCGGGCACTTCCATGATCAGGCCGTAGCCGAGCGGCGCCAGCGCCATCTGGTAGAACGCCTTCGCGCGCTCGTAGTCAGAGACCGAAAAGCCGATATGGT
>NZ_VKHP01000955.1 GCF_010811875.1 Bradyrhizobium uaiense | reverse complement strand
GATGGGCGTCGGTGCCAATCCCGAACAGCGCGCGCGAGCCCGCGAACGCTTCGGCATCCCCTTCGTCGAGGGCTGGGGCATGACCGAAACCGGTCGCAGCCCCTTCAACACGGTTGAGCCGCGCCACGCCTGTTCGGTGGCCTCGGGGTCTTTCAAATAGCCGGAGAAGAAGCCGCGCCGCGGCGTCGCTTCCGAATGGCGCACGCAGAGTTCGCCGACCGAGCCCGGCGGCAGCACATTGCCG
>NZ_VKHP01000954.1 GCF_010811875.1 Bradyrhizobium uaiense | reverse complement strand
GCAAACGAAAAAGCCCGGCGTGAGCCGGGCTTTGGAAAGGGATTACGGACTACTCCGCCGCCTGCGCGTTGATCTCGGCCGAGACCTGGCGGATAGCGCGGGCGAGCTGCTCGGCCGGCTGCGCACCTACACGGTACGTCCAGGCACCGTCGGCGAGATGGTGAAGGCCGCGAGCACGATCTCGCGCGACATCCGCGCCGACAATTTCGGCAAGCTGGAAGGTTACTGGATCACCGAGATCGGT
>NZ_VKHP01000953.1 GCF_010811875.1 Bradyrhizobium uaiense | reverse complement strand
ACACCAACCGAGCGTTCGCCCTTCTTCGGCAGTGAGGTGTCATCAATAACGAGCACCGCATCCCTACCGCCGACAAGTCGGTCCGCCTGGTTGAGCAGTTCCGTCTCTAGCGGCGTCGCGTCCCAGACACCATCGGCGATGAAATGGTGCAGCTGATCGTAGCTGCCCGAGGCAAGGCGTTCTGCCATCGGCTGAATGCTCTTGCGATCACCAGGGCCGATCAATCCCGCAACGTACAGTGGAC
>NZ_VKHP01000095.1 GCF_010811875.1 Bradyrhizobium uaiense | reverse complement strand
CCAGCAGCACGCGCTGATGCAGCACGTGATTGTGCTTGACGAACTGGGTCAGCGCGAGCGGCACCCCGTTGGGGGCTGAGGCCAGGAACACGGCGGTGCCGGGCAGGCGCGCGCTGCACTTGTTGACCGCGGTCTCGATCAGATCCTCTTCCGGCTGGCGCAGCTTGCCGCGCGCCTTTTCGACCAGCTTCACGCCGCCGCGCCAGGTCATCATGAGGAACGCCACCGCGGCCGCGAGCAGCAGCGGGAACCAGCCGCCTTCGAACAGCTTCTCAGTGTTCGCCGCGAAGAAGATCGCGTCGATGATGAAGAAGAAGCCGTTCACCGCGATCACGACGATCGGCGGATAGCCCCACTGGATCGCGACCAGCGCGGCGAGCAGCGTGGTGATCGCCATCAACAGCGACACGGCGATGCCGTAGGCGCCGGCGAGTGCGTCCGAGGTGCCGAACGCCAGCACGGCACCGAGCGTTGCCGCCGCGAGCAGCCAGTTCACCAGCGGCACGTAGATCTGCCCGATCGCGTCGCTCGTGGTGTGCTCGATGTGCATGCGCGGCAGGAAGCCGAGCTGGATCGATTGTTGGGTCAGCGAGAACACGCCGGAGATGATGGCCTGCGAAGCGATCACGGTGGCAACGGTCGCGAGCAGGACGAGCGGGTAATGCGCCCAGTCGGGTGCAAGCTGGAAGAACGGGTTGTCGATCGAGTTCGGGTTGTTGATGAGCTCGCCGGCCTGGCCGAAATAGTTCAGCACCAGCGCGGGAAGGCAGACGGCAAACCAGGCGAGCCGGATCGGAAAACGACCGAAATGTCCCATGTCGGCGTACATTGCCTCGCCGCCGGTGACCGCGAGGAAGGCGGCGCCGAGGATGGCGAAGCTGACGTGAAAGTCCTGGTGGATCAGGAAATCGAACGCATAGAACGGGCTCAGCGCGACCAGCACGCCGGGCGCCTTGACGATGCCGTGAATGCCGAGCGCGGCAAGCACGCCGAACCAGAACAGCATCACCGGGCCGAAGATCTTGCCGATGAAGCCAGTGCCCTGCTTCTGCATGAAGAACAGGCCGATCAGGATGATGACGGTGAGCGGCACCACCGCCGGCGTCAGCGAGGGCGCGTCGACCTTGAGGCCTTCGATCGCCGACAGCACTGAAATCGCCGGTGTGATCGCGCCGTCGCCGTAGAGCAGGGCGGCGCCGATCAGGCCGACCACCAGCAGATGGGAGCGCCAGGTGCCGGGCGCGGCATTGCGCGCCGAGAGCAGCGCGAGCAGGGCGACGATACCGCCTTCGCCGCGGTTGTCCGCGCGCAGGATCAGCATGGCGTATTTGACTGAAATGATGAGGATCAGCGCCCACAGGATCAGCGAGACCGTGCCGAGCACGGCACTTTGTGTCAGCGCGCCACCATGGGCGGCGGCCTTGGCGGCTTCCTTCAGGGCGTAGAGGGGGCTGGTGCCGATGTCGCCATAGACGACACCCAAGGCACCGAGCGTGACTGCGACGGGGAGCGGACTGCTGGGAGGATGGCCAGAAGAAGCGATGGCGGGTGTAGTGGTCACGGCAATCCCCCGATGGCTTGCGCCCTCCGGGTCATCCGGGCGGGCACCTTAGACGATAGTCTGCGACGGGACGTCGCAAATTACCATGGGATTTGCGTGACAGTCTGGCCTTACGCCAAGCTGAACGATTGCATCAGTGCGCTCTGTTCGCGCAGACCGGGATCCAGCTTGGTTGGAAAATTGTTCTACGGCGTGCGGTCGGCAGTGACGAGGCGAGCTTCGCGGACCGCCGTCTTGTTGCCGGCGCTGCGCAGGCAGGACGCTTCGAAATTCGGCCAGGCCTGCTGTGAGCAGTCCTTGCCGACCGAGTGGATGTCGAGACGGTCCGCCTTGGCCAGGGGCTGCGGGGTGGAAGCTTCGACCTGCGGCGCAAAGCCCGGCAGCACGGTGAGCGCGGCGGCAATGAACGCGGCAACGGCGATAGCGGAAAGTGCCTTGATCATGACGGTCCCCATGTGATCGGGCCCCCCGGGCCCGTCGTTTCGTTGTCCAACGTCTACCGGCCGCAAGTTTCCTGGTGTCTTCGCCAACCCAGGAAATGGTTTCGTCGCGGGCAGGTTTTGTTTCGTCCGCCAACGGCCGACGAAACATTCACCCTCGTAGACGCTGGCATCCCAGAACTCGTTCACTGGACCAGGAGGAATTTATTTCGCGCGATCGCGGGAACCTGGGCGGCTTGCCGGGGAGAGCCGGGCGGGTTAGGAGGGACCATGTCCCGTATCGCGATCTATCCCGGCTCCTTCGATCCCGTCACCAACGGCCATCTGGACGTGGTGAGACAGGCCGTCTTCCTCTGCGACCGCCTGATCGTCGCCATCGGCGTCCATCCCGGCAAGAAGCCGCTGTTCTCCACCGAGGAGCGGCTGGCCATGGTCCACGAGGTGTTCGGGCCCATCGCCCAGAAGGCGGGCTGCGCCTTCGAGAGCGCGACCTATGACAATCTCACGGTTGCCGCAGCCCGTGCGGCCAAGGCCACGCTGATGATTCGCGGCCTGCGCGACGGCACCGATCTCGACTATGAGATGCAGCTCGCCGGCATGAACGAGGCCATGGCGCCCGAAGTGCATACCGTGTTCGTTCCGGCGTCGGTCGCGGTTCGCCCGATCACCGCCACACTGGTGCGCCAAATCGCCCAGATGGGCGGCGACTTCTCTGCATTCGTGCCGTCATCAGTCGCCGCTAGCCTGAAGGCCAAGTTCGCCGGCTGATACCGGCGGCCTGCCACATCCCGAACGTTACAGAGATCCGGAGTTTCCATGGTCCGCATTCTTGCATTCGTCGCCGCGCTGCTCTGCGTCGTGCCCGCGGTGGCGCAGCCGCTGCCTGCCAGTCTCGACAAGGCCAATGCGATCGTGATCGACACCACCAAGGGCCGCATCGTCATCAAGCTGCGCACCGACATCGCGCCCCAGCACGCCGAGCGCATCAAGCAGCTGGCGCGCGAGGGCTTCTACAACAACGTGCCGTTCCATCGCGTGATGGATGGCTTCATGGCGCAGACCGGCGACGGCCAGAACTTCAACGGCACCGGCGGCTCGAAATATCCGAACCTGAAGCAGGAATTCTCGCAGGTCCCGTTCAAGCGCGGCATCGTCGGCATGGCCCGGCGCGGCGACAGCGTCGACAGCGCCAATTCGCAGTTCTTCATCATGTTCGCCGACGGATCGAGCCTCAACGGCCAGTACACCGTGATCGGCGAGGTGGTGTCGGGCATGGATGTGGTCGACAAGCTGAAGAAGGCGTCTGCGGGCTCGCCGGGCGGCACCGTCTCCGATCCCGACAAGATGGTGAAGGTGCAGGTCGCATCCGACATCAAGTGATCTGGATGGCGGCGCGCAGCAAACCGCTTGCCTGGTTCGCCGCGCCGCTGATCTGCCTTGCGCTGGCCGTGCCGGCGCGGGCCGAGCCGCCGGAGCAACTCAATACGATCAGGGACGTTGTTCTTGCCATCCATCGCTGCTGGCGGCCGCCGCCGGCGGACAAGGCCGGACCGATCGACATTACCGTCATTGTCAGCTTCAACCGTGAGGGCGCGATCCTTGGGCATCCCAGGATCAGCTATGAATCGCAGGAGGCGACCGACAATGACCGGATCGCATACCGGGTCGCGGTGATGGAGGCGTTGCAACGCTGCACGCCGATGCCATTTACCGAGAGCCTGGGCGGCGCAGTGGCTGGCCGCCCATTCGCGATCCCGTTCAGGAATAAGAAGTATCCACCCCGAAGCCAGGAGAAGCGAGCATGGCTGCTACCGAAAATACTTTGATCCTCGAAACCACCCAGGGTCCGGTCACGATCGAGATGCGCCCGGATCTCGCGCCCGGCCACGTCGCGCGGATCAAGGAGCTGGTCCGTGAAGGCTTTTACGACGGCATCGTGTTCCATCGCGTGATCGACGGCTTCATGGCGCAGACCGGCTGCCCGCAGGGCACCGGCATGGGCGGCTCCGGCAAGAAGCTGAATGCCGAGTTCAACAAGGAGCCGCATGTCCGCGGCACCGCCTCGATGGCCCGCGCCGCCAATCCGGATTCCGGCGACAGCCAGTTCTTCATCTGCTTCGACGACGCCTCCTTCCTCAACGGCCAGTACACGGTCTGGGGCAAGGTCACCGAGGGCATGGAGAACGTCGACAAGATCAAGCGCGGCGAGCCGGTGCAGAACCCGGACAAGATCGTCAAGGCGCGCATGGCCGCCGACGCGGCGTAAGTCGAACACTCCGTCATTCGGGGGCGTCGCGAAAGCGATGACCCCGGACTGACAACGTTGTGGTCATCGCGCCGTGCGCACCGATCTCTTCGACTTCGAACTGCCGCCCGAAAGCATCGCGCTTCGGCCCACGAGCCCGCGCGATTCCGCGCGGATGCTGGTGGTGCATCCCGACGGCGTGCTGCGCGACGCCACTATTGGCGACCTGCCGCATTGGCTGGAGCCGGGCGATCAGATCGTCGTCAATGATACCAAGGTGATCGCAGCTCAGCTCAAAGGTCGCCGCATCGGGCGCGAGACCGAGCCGAAGATCGAGGCGACCTTGATTAAGCGGCTCGACGGTTCGCGCTGGCAGGCGCTGGTGAAGCCGGCGAAGAAGCTCGCGCCCGGCGACACCATCCGCTTCGGCAACGAAGGCAAGGTCTGCCTGCTCGGCAATCTCGATGCGCAGGTCGAGGCAAAAGGACAGGAGGGCGAGGTGACGCTGTCATTCTCGTTCCACGGTCCGGTGCTCGACCAGGCGATCGCCGATGTCGGCGCCACGCCGTTGCCGCCCTACATCGCCTCCAAGCGCACGCCCGACGACCAGGACGTCAGCGACTACCAGACTATGTTTGCCGTCAATGAAGGCGCGGTCGCAGCGCCGACGGCCGGACTGCATTTCACGCCGGCGCTGGAGGCGACGCTGAAGAGCCGCGGCGTCGAGCTGCATCGGTTGACGCTGCATGTCGGGGCAGGAACGTTCCTCCCGGTGAAGGTCGACGAGACCTCCGAGCACAAGATGCACGCCGAATGGGGCTGCATCACCAGCGAGACCGCTAACGCATTGAATGCTGCGCGCGCAAAAGGCGGCCGGATCATCGCGATCGGCACCACGTCGCTGCGGCTGCTGGAGAGTGCCGCCAATGCCGATGGCGCCATCCAGCCGTTTGCGGCCGAAACCTCGATCTTCATCACGCCCGGCTATCGTTTCCGCGCGGTCGATATTCTGCTGACGAATTTCCACCTGCCGCGTTCGACGCTGTTCATGCTGGTCTCGGCCTTCTCGGGCCTCGAGACCATGCAGGCCGCCTACGCGCACGCGATCAGGGACGGCTACCGGTTCTATTCGTACGGCGATGCCTGCCTGCTGTTTCGGGCAGCCGGTTAAAGTTCACGTGCGAGGCTCAAGCTTCGCGCAGAGATACCGCACCGTCTTGGCACCGCCGTTGATCGTGGCCCGGCCGACTTCCGCGAAGCCAAGTGAGCGATGGAACGCGTCCGATATCGGGTTCGGCGGCTCGACATTGACCTCGCAGACGACGCAATCAAGACTGCGACGCGCAGCCAGCCGAAACACCTCGCGATAGAGCATGCGCGCCAGCCCATGCCGCCGCCATGCTGCGCCGACGATGATTCGGTCGATGTAGAGAAACCGCTTCATCTGGCCGCGAAACCAGCCGAAATGGGTGCCGTCGTAGTCGTCGCAATGCTCGAACGCCAACAGCAAAGCGGCGCTTGGCGGGACGAACAGTGCGATCGATGAGGCATCGATCAATTGCTCGAAACGCGCGGCCGCAAGCAGGGAGGTCTCGCGGGCGCTCGCGTTGTTCAGGTCGAGGAGGTCTTCGCACTTGGAATGACCGTGCAGGTCGCGGATCTCAAATTGTTCGGGCGAGGAATGCATGTCGCCAAGGGCTCCGTCAGACGTGAAACTGTCATCAAATCCAGGGTTCAGCCAAATGCTCCTGCTGCAGCGCGCGTTGCACGGCCGGTCGCGCCAGAATTCGGTGTAGATAGGGACCGATATGCGGCCAGCTCGCTCCGGGGCGCGCCATTCCGCGCGACCATCGACATAGCGTGAACGCATAAGCATCCGCTGCGGAGTATGTGTTTCCCGTCAACCATGGGCCACCGCTGCCTTCGAGCGTGGCGTCGAGGAGCTCGAATAGAGTGTTCACTTTCTCTTCGGCGCGTACCCGCAACTCGGGAAACATCGCCGGTTCGTTCGTCGATTTGTTGGGATGGAGATACATCGACAGCGCTGGTTGCAGCGTGCAGGCAAACCACATCAGCCGCTGATAGAAGAGGGCGCGCTCGCTGCTGCCAACGACCGGAGCGAGGTTGCAGGTCGGGTGCGTGTCGATCAGGTGAAGGCAGATGGCGGCCGACTCGTATATGACCAAATCATCCTGCACGAGAACAGGAATGAGGCCGTTTGGATTGAGCCGCAGATAATCGGGCCGCTTATGAGCGCCTCCGCTCAGGTTTACAAAAACCAGCTGATAGGGTGCCCCAATCTCTTCCAGCAATATATGCGGAACCGTGCTGATGAAGCCGGGAATAGAGCTTCATCATCGACGATCCTCCGCGCGGATTGTTCTGCTCAGCCAAGTCAAGTTGGATGAAGGCTGGGGCTGGGTTAGCAGCGAAGCGCAACCCACCACCGCTCTGCACTGGCTGGGGTGGGTCACGGCTTCGTCCAACCCACCCTACGAACCGGGCGAGCCGCTCACGCCATCGCGCGCTCGGGCAGCAGCTCGGCGATCTGCACCGCGTTCAGCGCGGCGCCCTTGAGCAGCTGATCGGCGGCGACGAACATCGAGATCGAATGCCCCGAGGGATCGCTGAGATCCTTGCGGATGCGGCCGACCAGCACGTCGTCCTGGCCGGAGGCGTCGATCGGCATCGGGAAGTAGTTCTTGACGCGATCGTCGACGATCTTGACGCCCGGCGCCTGCGCCATGATCGCGCGCACCTGGTCCTCGGTGATCGGCTTCTCGCATTCGAAGGTGATCGCCTCGCAATGCGCGCGCAGCACCGGCACCCGCACGCAGGTGACGCCGACCGCGATCTTCTCGTCCTCGAAGATCTTGTGGGTCTCCTTGATGACCTTGGTCTCCTCGTCGTTGTAGCCGGTCTCCGGATCAACAGCCGTGTTGTGGTTGAACAGGTTGAAGGCGTAGGGGTGCGGCATCACCTTCGGGGTGTAGACCTGTCCATTGAGATTGGCGCGGGTGGATTCGACGAGCTCCTCCATCGCCGCCGCGCCGGCGCCGCTCGCGGCCTGGTAGGTCGAGATGATCACGCGCTTGATGCGGTTCTTCTGGTGGATCGGCCACAGCGGCACCAGCGCGGTGATCGCGGCACAGTTCGGATTGGCGATGATGCCCTTGTGGTCGCGGATGCGCCTGGCGTTGATCTCGGGGATCACCAGCGGCACGTTCGGGTCCATGCGGAACGCCGAGGAGTTGTCGACCACGACGGCGCCGGACCTGACCGCAACCGGTGCGAACTTCTTGGAGATGCCGCTGCCGGCCGAGAACAGCGCGATGTCGACGCCCTCGAAGGCGCGCTCGCTCAGCTCTTCGATCACGACTGGCTTGCCGCGGAAGGTGACGGTCTTGCCGGCCGAGCGGGCGCTCGCCAGCGCCTTCAGCTTGCCGACGCGGAAGCCGCGCTTGTCCATGGTGGCGATCAATTCGGCGCCGACTGCACCGGTGACGCCGACAATCGCGACGACGGGATCGTTACTCACTGTGTCCTCCATTCGAGTCTCGGTTGAGCATGATCTGATCGGAAAACCGGTTCCCACTTTTCCGGATCATGCTGTTGTGTTGCAGGCAATAAAAAAGCCCCGGACCTTCATCAGGCGGGGCTTCGGGTAGAGATGATGCGGTTCGACCGACTACGCGCGCACGCCTCCCGAGGCCCCAGAGGGCTTGGTGGTTTTGGTGGTGCGTTTGGTCGCGGTGATCATGGTTGCGACTTATGCGGGACAGATCGGCGTCCGTCAACGGCTTTTGGGCGAAAACCTGGCCAAGGAAAATTTGGCAACGTCCGTGCGGGCCTCAGCGCCTGCGCGGGCCGGGCGGCTCGAGGATCACCTCTTTCAGATCGCTGCCGGCGAGCACGACGATGACGAAATTGAGCTTGCCGCGCTCGCGCGTCAGGCCGCCGCTGATCGCCTTTCCCGAGGTCGTGTGCTCGGCGACGCGCACCGCATCGGCAAGGCGATGTCGGAGCGCCCTGAGCACGGCGAGGTTGTCGCGGTCTTCGGCGTCGAGGGATGCCAGCGGCGAGGCGGCCTCGCCACCGACCACCTCACCGGTCGCGGCGTCGATGGCGTGGCGCCAGATACGGTTCTGCTGCATGGTCTTGACCCGGTAGACGGCGGGCTCCGTTGCGCCGTCGAAGCTGATGTCGGCGGTGATCGAACCCGTGTGCAGCGCCTCCGCGATCGCCATCGCCTTGCGCAGCGAGATCTGCGCGGCCTGGAAGCTGTCGAGCTCGCGGCGAACCGCATGCACGTCGAGCGCGCTGTCACCGTCCTGCGGGGTGAGCGCCGCGGCAGCCGAGCTCGTGATCGCACGGGCCGGCGCAGCGAAGGGCAGGGCCAGCAGCGCGGCTGCAAGCAGCCAGATTCCCAATGACCAATGCCTCGATGCGCGCAATCGTCCTGTCTTCATCGTCGAACCTGTATCGAACTTGTGCACGCGCTCCCGCGCCATTGAGCGGCCGGGCGGGCCGAGAAAATGCGGCCGACCCCCAGTTTGTCAGAGGTCGGCCGCCGAACGTTCAGACGAAGCGATGGCGGCTGCTCCGTCGTGACGATCGAAGTTTACAAGGCGACACAAAACCCTTGGGGGGCTGATCCGGGTCCGGCGTCTCTTTGCAACTAAACAATACGGTTTCGTTCTGTTTCCTTCAAGGCTCATCACGGCAACGTGTAAGGTACTGAAACGATCCTATCGAACTGTCAGCGGGCCGGCCGGCGGCGGCCCTTGGTGGTCTCTTTGGCCGCGTCGCGCAGCCGGTCCCGCGGCCCGACCGCGCCAGCCAGGAACAGCCGGATCGACACTTCCATCCGCGTCTCGGCGGCCTTCATGTCGATCGGAATCCCGAACGTCGCCATCCGGTGCGTATGACCGACCACCATGTTGAGGAAGGTCTCGGCTGCGATCGTGGTGTCCTCGAGATCGAGGGCGCCCTTGTCGACCAGATGATCGAAGAAATCCGCCGTCGTGGACACGGCTTTCGACCACCCCTCGTCGACGGCAAGCTTGGCCACTTCGGGGAAATTGATTGCCTGCGCGGTCAGGATCCGGCTGAAGGCGATGGAGTCCGCGCTGCAATTCAGCACCAGCAACTGGCGTCCCAGATCGATCAGCCGCTCCTCGACCAGGCCGTCGCCGCTGCCGTCGCCGTGCATTTCGGCCGCCGCGGCGGCGAGCGGGGCCAGCCAGCGGGCAATTTCGCGCCGGAGCACCGCGGCGAACAGGCCGCGCTTGTCGCCATACTGCCCATAGACCGTGGGCTTGCTGACGCGGGCGGCCTCGGCCACCGCGTCGATCGACGTCGCGTCGAAGCCGCGCTCGAGGAACAGGCGGGTGGCGACCTCGATCAGCCGCTGGTCGCGCTCGATCGCAGCGTCCCGGGTCGGCCGGCCGCCGCGTGACTTGATCACGCCGCGCTTGGCCGGCTGTTTAGCCGCCTTGGCCTTGGCTGCCGTCAATCCCATTGCCCATTCATCTCGTTGTGCGTTCGGACGGGTCGCTCCGGTCTATAACCCGCGCGGTGCGGATTCGTCCAATCGGCGGTACCCGGGGCGGGCCGCTCAGGGCGGCGTCGCGGTCCAGGCCTGTCCCGCGGCGGCCTTCTGGTAGCCGTACTGGTAGAGCGCGCGCATGTAGGCGGTATCGAAGCCCTGGGTTTCCGGCGCCGGATAATCACGTTCGATGTAGGACAGATGGAAGCCCAGCCGGTTACGCCGGGCGAAATCATAGGTCGACAGGATCACGGAGCGGGTCTGCGCCTGCGTGATCGCCGAAATGCTGCGCGAGGCGACGTCGATCGTCGAGTTCGACACCAGCTGGAAGTTTCCTTCGAGCTTCTTGTTGACGAGGATGTAGATGTCCATGCGGCCGCTGGCCGGCCAAGCTCGCTCGCGGAACATCAGTGCGTCCGGCAGCGTCAGCACCGGCGCGGTGACGCCGCCGTCGACATGCATCTCCTGGAAGCGCCGGCCCTGGCCCTCGGCGTCGATCATGATCGGCGGAAACACCAGCGGGATGCTGGCGGACGCGGCCATCACGTCGCGAAACAGCTGCAACGCCTCGGGCGTTCCGACCGTGGCGATCCGTCCCATGTCCCAGATCACCGTGCGCTGGATGTCGAGATCGGTGGTGACGATCAGGAGCTTGCGGCCCTTGGCGTTCTCGCGCGCCACCTCGCTCAGGACGTCCTGACCGACATAGCGCGCCACCAGTTCGCGCAGCCGCTTGTTGCCGAACAGGCCGGAGCCGAACAGCACCCGCATCAGGCTCGGGTCCTGCAGCAGGCTTTCCGCGATGCCGGATGTGTAGACCTCCTTCAGCGTGTCGTCGTAACGCGAGCCAAGGAATGCAAAGGGCGCAATCAGTCCGCCGGTGCTGACGCCGGAGACGACCGAAAAGCTCGGACGGTTGCCGGCTGCGGTCCAGCCGTTGAGCACACCCACGCCGTAGGCGCCATCGGCGCCGCCGCCGGAGAGGGCGAGATAGGTCTTGATCGGGGCGAGGTCGCTCTTCTCGAGTTTGAATTTGGACGCCGGCTCGTCGGCATAGCGGCGCAGGCCGTCGAGATCGAGCACCCGCGAACTGGAGGCGTCGGCGGCCGTGTAAGGCGTCCGCGGCAGCGAGCTGCAGGCTCCCAGCGCGAAGGCGAGGCCGCACAGCAGGGTGATTTGCCGGATCACGCGGGCGGCTGTGATGCGATGGCGGACGCCGTCAGACCGGGCGCTGGAGGGGGAGAACATCTCGGTCAGTCAGGTTTTGCCCGGATTGCAGCCGCGGCGGCGAGGACTGCCGCCTTATTCTCGACACAAAACGATACGGTTTCGTTTTGTTTAGCCGAAGTGGGATTCCAGGGCAAGCGTCGGCCCGGCCGGTCGCGTTCACGAAGTCGCGCGAGAGGCGTTATCCGACGGGTTGATCGGGCACCTGCGACACGCAATAAGCAGCCGCATGACCGTTCCCAATCATTTCGAGCTGCTGGCAACAAGCGGCGCCGCCCGTACCGGACGCCTGACCACGCCGCATGGCGTCGTGCGGACGCCCGCTTTCATGCCGGTCGGCACCGCGGGTGCCATGAAGGGCATGCATTGGCGCGAGGTACGCGATGCCGGCGCCGATATCGTGCTCGGCAACACCTATCATTTGATGCTGCGGCCGGGCGCCGAGCGGATTGCGGCACTTGGCGGCTTGCAGCGCTTCACCGGATGGGGCGGCCCGATGCTGACGGATTCCGGCGGCTTCCAGGTGATGTCGCTCTCGGAGCTGCGCAAGGTGACCGAGAAGGCCGTGACCTTCCGCTCGCATATCGACGGCGCCAAGGTCGAGCTGTCGCCGGAGCGCTCGATCGAGGTGCAGCGGCTGCTCGGCTCCGACATCGCGATGCAGATGGACGAATGCGTTCGGCTGCCGGCGGAGCGCGCCGACATCGAGCGCGCGATGCAGCTCTCGCTGCGCTGGGCCGAACGCTCCAAGCGCGCCTTCGAGGCGGCGCCGGACGGCTACATGCTGTTCGGCATCGTGCAGGGCGGCGATGTGCCGGATCTCCGGCACGCCAGCGCGCACGGGCTGACCGGGATTGGCTTTCACGGCTACGCGATCGGCGGGCTCGCGGTCGGCGAGCCGCAGGCGGTGATGTTGTCGATGATCGAGGAGACCGCGCCGGCGCTGCCGTCCGATCGGCCGCGCTACCTGATGGGCGTCGGCACGCCGGAGGACATTCTGGAGGCGGTGGCACGCGGCGTCGACATGTTCGACTGTGTGATGCCGACACGGAACGGACGCCACGGCATGGCGTTCACCAGATTCGGGCAGATCAACCTGCGCAACGCCCGGCACATCGACGATCCGCGTCCGCTCGATGAGGAGAGCCCGTGGCCGGCGGCACGCAGCTACGCGCGCGCCTATCTGCATCATCTCGTACGTGCCGGCGAAACACTTGGGGCAATGCTGCTGTCCGAAATCAACGTCGCCTATTACCAGGAGCTGATGCAGGGCATCCGTGATGCGGTGGCAAACGGCACGTTCGAGGATTTCAGAACGAAAACGCGCGCCGGATGGGCGCGCGGTGACATCGCTCCAAGGTGAGCTTACGTGATCAGTTGCACACGATCGGGATCGGTTTCACCGAGTGCTTGGTCACGAACCCGTAACCGCAGGTGTCGCAGGTCCAGAGGTAGCTGATCAGATTGTCGAAAAGGTACGCGGACGCTTCGGCCGCCACCATGGAGTCCGCACACACTGGACAGGTCGGCAAATGGCTGCCGCGGGGATCGGGCCTGGACGCGACGGTCGACCGAACTTCAGCAAGTGCTGGCATTGTGCGCCTCCCTTTGCGTTCTGAGCTGCACCTGACGAAAGTATATAGACGCACTTGTTTGACCTTGTCGCAACACAAATGCGTAGGTTTTACGTTATTTGCGTAGGTTCCTATTTTGCAATGCAACGAATTTGTGCCGCAGCGGTTTCTCACTTGCGCGTCATGACGCGCTGCTTCTAATGAGAGAAGACCTATATTTTCAGCACATCCTGCAACAGGAGCCGCTTGATGGACGCGCCGTCGACAACGAGTGCAGTGCAACCCGGACGCGGCCGCGTCTTTGACTCCATCGTCGATGCGATTGGCTCCACGCCGATCGTGCGGCTGCGCAGATTGCCGCAAGCCAACGGCGTCAACGCGACGATCCTCGCCAAACTGGAATACTTCAATCCGGCCGCCAGCGTGAAGGACCGCATCGGTGCCGCGATGATCGTGGCGATGGAGAAGGCCGGCATCATCAACGCCGACACCGTGCTGATCGAACCGACCTCGGGCAATACCGGGATTGCGCTCGCCTATGTCGCAGCGTCGCGCGGTTACCGGCTCAAGCTCGTGATGCCGGAATCGATGTCGATCGAGCGGCGGCGGATGCTGGCCTTCCTCGGCGCCGAGATCGTGTTGACGCCGGCCGCGCAGGGCATGAAGGGCTCGATCGCGACTGCGGAAGAGCTGGTGCGTACGACACCCAACGCTGTGATGCCGCAGCAGTTCAAGAACCTCGCCAATCCCGAAATCCATCGCCGCACCACTGCCGAGGAAATCTGGAACGACACCGGCGGCAACATCGACTATTTCGTCGCCGGCGTCGGTACCGGCGGCACCATCACCGGCGTCGGTCAGGTGCTGAAGCCGCGCAAGCCGTCGCTGCGCATTGTCGCGGTGGAGCCGGAAGAGAGCCCGGTGCTGTCGGGCGGTCAGCACACGCCGCACAAGATCCAGGGCATCGGCGCGGGCTTCATTCCTGACATCCTCGACCGCTCCGTGATCGACGAGATCGTCAAGGTCAACAGCGCGACCGCGATCGAGACCTCGCGCGCGCTGGCGCGCAACGAGGGAATTCCCGGCGGTATCTCGTCGGGTGCCGCGATCGCAGCCGCCATGCAGATCGGCAAGCGACCGGAAGCTGCGGGTAAGACCATCCTGGCGATTGTGCCGTCATTCTCGGAGCGCTATCTCTCAACTGCGTTGTTTGAAGGAATTTGAGGCACAGGAATCCAAGATATGGCCGATCAGCCGAGGCGACCGCGAACCCTGAACGATGCCCGCAGCGAAGCCGAGGCGGCGTTCAAGCGCGCCACCACCAAGGTCGCAGACGCGGTGCCGAAGACGACGGCGGTCCCAGGGGTCCGCGAGCAGGTGACGCTGCGGATCGATCAGGACGTGCTGGAGCATTTCCAGGCGGGCGGTCCGGGCTGGCAGGACCGCATCAACGCGGCGCTGCGCAAGGCCGCCGGCAAGTAGCGCTTCCGGGACCAGGGGGGCCGGGGATGATCCCCGGGCTCGTTGCCGTCACGCGCGTAATGGCGTTGGCCTTGGCGCGCCGTGCGCGTCACCTTGCGCGCGCCGGTGCCTTTGCGCTTGCTGGTTTCAGGTTCAGCAGGTTGCCGGCCAGGATCATCGCCGCGCCGAGCACGGTGTAGGCGTCGAGCCGTTCGGCATAGATCAGCCATCCGGCGATCGCCGTCAGCGGGACCCGGATGAAATCCATCGGGATCACCACGGTCGCGTCGGCGTGAAGCAGGGCGCGCGCCATGCAGTAGTGCGAGAAGGTGCCGCAGAACGCGATCACGGCGAGCCAGCCCCAGGTCGAGAGCGGCGGCCAGGTCCAGACGTAGAGCGCGGGCCCGATGCTTGCGAGCGACTGCACCACCAGCATCCAGAACATGATCGTCAGCGTCTGCTCGGTTCGGGTCAGCGATTTGACAACGGCGACCGAGACGCCGAAGCCGACGGCCGCGGCGAGCGCGATCAGCTGGCCCGGATTGATCGCGCCGGTCGCGGGCCGCACGATCACCAGCACGCCGACCAGGCCAAGCACGATCGCAACGATCTTCCAGGAGGTCATCCGTTCGCCGAGGAAGCTCGCGGCAAGGATCGCGGTCCAGATCGGCATCGTGAATTCGATCGCAACCACCTGGCCGATCGGAATCAACGTCAGTGCATAGAACCAGCCGAGCTGCGCGCAGAAATGGATCAGGTTGCGCGCGATGTGGACGTGCACCCGCGCGGTCTTCACGATCGCAAATCCGCCGTTCATATGGATCAGCGGATAGAGCATCATGAAGCCGAGCACGCCGCGAACGGCCATCAGCTGGAAGACGTTGACCTCGCGCGTGGCCTCGCGGCCGGCCACCGCCACGATCAGCATCAGCGCGAGCCAGCCGGACATCCACAGCGCTGCGCGGGTTTTTGAGGGCGTGCGATCCATGCTGGGTAACGAGGTGAGGAGGGGTGCCCGGTATCGGCGAGCTGCCATGAATTTGCAACGCGCAAATCTGCCGATGCGGTGATGCGCAGGGTGCGTGATCGATGCTAAGCAGGTCGGGAAAAATCACATCAGGAGGATCTGCTCATGCGCGTCTTGCAACCGGCCGAGTGGTCGAAACCCCGCGGCTTCTCGCACGGTGTCGCCTTCGAGGCACCCGGCAAGTGGATCGTGCTTGCAGGACAGACCGGCGGCGACGAGAAGGGCGAGTACGCGCCCGAGATGGCGGCGCAGGTCGGGACGGCGCTGAAGCGCATCATCAAGCTGTTGAACGAAGCCGGCGCCGGTCCCGAGCATATCGTCCGCCTGACCTGGTACCTGACCAGCCGCAGTGAATACGAGGCCGCGGGTGCCGGCATCGGCGCGGCGTGGAAGGAGACGCTCGGGCGCAATTTCCCGCCGTCGACGCTGCTCTATATCGACGGGCTGGTCGATCAGCGCGCCAAGGTCGAGATCGAGGTCACGGCGTTCGTGCCCGCAGCATAGGACATTCAGACATGAACAAGAGCAACATGCGTAAGGCGCCCGAGCTCCTCACGGGGTTCGCGACCGGCTGGCCGGAGCAACAGCCGGATATCATGGTGATCTCCATGACCACGGAAAAAGGCGTGCATGACTTTGCGGTCAACAAGGAGCAGGCGCTGTTGA
>NZ_VKHP01000952.1 GCF_010811875.1 Bradyrhizobium uaiense | reverse complement strand
GACCTCATCGACCAGATCGGGCGGAGCCTGGTGCGTGGTCGCCTTCGAGGTCTCGAAGCAGCCGCCCTGGTCGATCGCGACGTCGACCAGCACCGCGCGGCGCTTCATGCCTGCGAGCTGCGCGCGCTGGTCGAGGATCCGCATCTGCGCGCCGGCCTCAACGTCCATCGCGGCCGCATCACCAACCGCGCCGTCGCCGAGAGCCAGCATCTGTCGGCCGTGATGCCGGAGGAAGCGCTGGCGT
>NZ_VKHP01000951.1 GCF_010811875.1 Bradyrhizobium uaiense | reverse complement strand
CGGCTTCGACTACGAATTCGCGAGCTCGACCGAGTATTACACCTCCGGCCGGTGCGATGCCGCGCTGCTGCGCATGCTGGAGCGGATCGAGAAGGTGATGGCGATCATGCTGCCGTCGCTGCGCGAGCATCTCCTTGTTCGGCACGTTGTCCGGCACCTTGCGCAGACCGTCCATGTCGTCGGAGAAGGCGAGCAGGCGGGTCTTGATCTTGTCCTCGGTCAGCACGCGGAAGGCATGGCGCAC
>NZ_VKHP01000950.1 GCF_010811875.1 Bradyrhizobium uaiense | reverse complement strand
CGTCGCGCAGGTCGATCGAGGGGATCTTGATCGTGACCGTGGTGCCGCTCTCTTCGTCGATCGCGAGATAGATATGGCTGCGGTGCGAGGCATGCAGCTCGCGCACGATGCGATAGCCGTCGAACAGGCCTATGAGAACGGCAGCCCGGACAATCTCACCGCGCAGATCATCCGGATCGACGAATTGCCCGACGGCGATGCCAGCGAGGTGTTCGGCCAGCCCACCGAGCTGCCGTTGCCGCCG
>NZ_VKHP01000949.1 GCF_010811875.1 Bradyrhizobium uaiense | reverse complement strand
GCCGCCACTTGTACTTGTCCCTGTCCCATTCAGCGCATTTAATGTGCCGCCGCCAAGATTGCGCCCCCTCGCAGTGCTGAATTTGCGCCACGCGCCGCTTTGTCGATCAACAAATGTCGAGCGGCAACCTGCGGCCGACCGACGCCGGTTCTGCTGTCGAATTGTCGCAGAGGTCCGCTGAGCCGGACTATTCAGCTACTATTTCGGTTTTTTGGCCGGATCGGCGGCCGGCTTGGTGACGCCC
>NZ_VKHP01000948.1 GCF_010811875.1 Bradyrhizobium uaiense | reverse complement strand
CATATGCCGTCGCAAGGGCAACCCAAGCCGCCCCCATACATCGACCAGCGCTTCAGCCAGCGCGTCGATCAGTGCGTCATCATGATAGGGCGTCGGCGTGATGCGCAGCCGCTCCGTGCCGCGCGGGTAAAGTCCGTGCTCAACGCCGCCGGCCTACCGGTCATGCCCAGCGAAACGCACATTGTGCCTGTCATGGTGGGTGATCCGGAAAGATGCAAGGAGGCGAGCGATCTCCTGCTCGCCG
>NZ_VKHP01000947.1 GCF_010811875.1 Bradyrhizobium uaiense | reverse complement strand
GGCCGATCGCGAGCATCTGCTGCTCGCCGCCGGACAGCGTGACGCCCATATTGCCGGTGCGTTCGGCTAGCCGCGGAAACAGCGCATGGATCTTGTCGATCGTCCACGGATCGGAAGCGCCGAGCCGGATCTGCAGCACAAGTATTTGGGGATTTAGCGCCGGACCAACGCGACGCTCTCAGCTCCGTCACCCTGAGGAGCGCGTAGCGCGTCTCGAAGGGTCGACGGCCCGGCCGGTGGCCGT
>NZ_VKHP01000946.1 GCF_010811875.1 Bradyrhizobium uaiense | reverse complement strand
ATCTCGGCAAGATCCTGTGGCGTGACGAGTACATTCTCAACGCGCGGATCAAGAAATTCCCGAAACCCTATGTAGCCTTCATGGACGGCATCGTGATGGGCGGCGGCGTCGGGCTGTCGGCGCACAGGCCGCGCTCGCCGGCCCCCTCCAGCACGATAACCGCGACATCAGGATCGGCTTCGAACACGTCGAGCGCCTTGTCGATGTCGTGGAACATCTCCAGCGTCACGGCATTGATCGCCTT
>NZ_VKHP01000945.1 GCF_010811875.1 Bradyrhizobium uaiense | reverse complement strand
CCTTTGTCGATGCGATGGCCTATGGGGTCATGATCCCACTGCCTTGCGACGTCAGGGTCGAGCGCCGCGCATTCGCATGGGACTGGGATATTCCGGAGCCCGCAACCCAGGGCCATCCGCGCGCGCCTATGCGTTGCGTCCTCAGCTGTTCGGATCGATCGCGATGGCGCTGACCTCGGCTCCGCACGGCCGCCTCTGGCTCGACGAGCGTGCGCTGCGCGCAGCGCTAGGTGGTTAGCCGCCC
>NZ_VKHP01000944.1 GCF_010811875.1 Bradyrhizobium uaiense | reverse complement strand
CACGCGACCACCGGCGAGCGCCCAGGGTGGGAACTTCGAGCGCATATAGCCGACGGTGAGGAAGCCGCTTTCGCCGCGGATTCGGTAATCCATGACGATGCCACGTCCGCCAGTGTATTTGCCTTCGTCTCGGGCTTCACCACGCACGCCGACGAAACGATCCGCATCGTGACCGGCAGTGGTGGCGGATATGGGGACCCGAAGGAGCGCGACCGTGCGGCGGTCGAGGAGGACATTAAGAACG
>NZ_VKHP01000943.1 GCF_010811875.1 Bradyrhizobium uaiense | reverse complement strand
CCAGACGCGCTCATTGCTCGCGTTGACCATGCTGTAGGTGTGGCTGCCGAAGCCGTGCTGGTGACGGAAACTCTTCGGAATGCCGCGCTCGCTCATGACGATGGTGACTTGGTGCAACGCTTCCGGCGCACCTGGCACCTTCACCGTCACCCACGACATCACGCGCTACACCAAGGCCAGCATCTTTTCCGCGATCGGCAAGCAGACGCCGATGTTCGCGCGGTTCTCGACGGTTGCCGGCGAA
>NZ_VKHP01000094.1 GCF_010811875.1 Bradyrhizobium uaiense | reverse complement strand
CCGTTTTCGTCCCTGAATCGATTGTCGTCAGCCGTGTATCTTTACTAGTGCCCATGTTAAGCCTCGCACGCGCGGTTCGATAATCATTCCCACCCCATTTTCGGATCGTTGCAATATCCCCATTCGCCGGCTGCGGACCTCCTTCAGCAAGCGAAGAGAGGCGAAATCAGGCGTCAAGCCGCCTGAACACCAGCGTCGCATTGGTGCCGCCGAAGCCGAACGAGTTCGACAGCACAGTGGTCAGCTTGGCGTTGTCGATGCGCTTGCGCACGATCGGCATGTCGGCGAATGCCGGATCAAGCTCGGTGATATGCGCGCTCTCGCAGACGAAGCCGTTGTTGAGCATCAGCAGCGAGTAGATCGCTTCCTGTACGCCGGTCGCGCCGAGCGAGTGGCCGGTCAGCGCCTTGGTCGCCGAGATCGGCGGGCACTTGTCGCCGGTGCCGAACACCTTGCGGATCGCCTCGATCTCCGGCGGATCGCCGGCCGGCGTCGAGGTGGCGTGGGGATTGATGTAGTCGACCGGCGTATTCACCGTCGACATCGCCATGCGCATGCAGCGCTCGGCGCCCTCGCCCGACGGCGCCACCATGTCGTAACCGTCCGAGGTCGCGCCGTAGCCGACGACTTCACCGTAGATTCGCGCGCCGCGCGCCTTGGCATGCTCGAGCTCTTCCAGCACGACAACGCCTGCGCCACCGGCGATCACGAAACCGTCGCGGCTGATGTCGTAGGGACGCGAGGCCGTCGCCGGCGTATCGTTGTATTTCGAGGACATGGCGCCCATGGCGTCGAACAGCACCGACAGCGTCCAGTCGAGCTCCTCGCAGCCGCCGGCGAAAATGATGTCCTGCTTGCCGATCTGGATCGTCTCATAGGCATTGCCGATGCAATGGTTCGAC
This sequence comes from Bradyrhizobium uaiense, assembly GCF_010811875.1. GTDB lineage: Bacteria > Pseudomonadota > Alphaproteobacteria > Rhizobiales > Xanthobacteraceae > Bradyrhizobium > Bradyrhizobium uaiense. The sequence continues at coordinate 31,078 of NZ_VKHP01000094.1, read as the reverse complement.
GTCGCGCAAGCCGAGGAGATCGAGTAGTTCACGCCCTTGATCTTGAACCAGGTCGCGAGCGTCGCCGACGCGGTCGACGACATGCCCTTCGGCACAGCAAACGGACCGACACGCTTCGGCCCCTTGGCGCGCGCGATGTCGGCGGCCTCCACCAGTGTGCGTGTCGACGGTCCGCCGGATCCCATGATGATGCCGGTGCGCACGTTGGAGACTTCGTTCTCCTCGAGACCAGAGTCGCGGATCGCCTGCTCCATGGCGACGTGATTCCAGGCGGCACCTTCGGCAAGGAAGCGCATTGCGCGGCGATCGATCACCTCGGCAGGATTGAGTGTCGGCGCGCCATGCACCTGCGACCGGAAGCCGAGTTCCGCGGCCTTCTCCGCACGCGAAATGCCCGACTTCGCCTCATAGAGGCTCGCAAGCACTTCCTGGGTGTTGTTACCGATGGACGAGACAATGCCCATCCCCGTGATGACAACCCGCCTCATGTTCGCCTCGCCCTGCCTTTATGTTGCCGCCTGACCATCCTGCTCAAGATGGCGCCGTGCCCTGCTTGAACAATCCGACCTTCAAGTCCTTGGCGCGATAAATAATCTCGTCGTCCATGGAAAGCCACCCGTCGGCAATTCCAAGCACGAGCTTTGACCGCATCACGCGCTTGATGTCGATGTTGTACACAACCTTGCGCGCGTGCGGCAGCACCTGTCCGGAGAACTTCAACTCGCCGAGGCCGAGCGCGCGACCGCGACCTTCGCCACCGATCCAGCCAAGGTAAAAGCCGACCATTTGCCACATCGCATCGAGACCGAGGCAGCCCGGCATCACCGGATCGTTCTTGAAATGGCAGCCGAAGAACCAGAGATCCGGTTTCACCTCGAGCTCGGCGCGTACCAGCCCCTTGCCGTACTCGCCGCCGGTCTCCGAAATCTCGCTGATCCGATCGAACATGAGCATCGGCGGCAACGGCAACTGAGCGTTGCCGGGACCGAAAAGCTCGCCCCGCCCGCAAGCCAGCAAATCCTCGTATTCGTAACCGCCGCGCCGATCCAGCATCCTCTATCCACCTCTGATATCCCGATGAAGCGCTCTTGCTTGGTCGGACCTTAATCTACCCACGGGAACCGGAATAACCCGTCCCGCATCTTGGCGCTACCTGGGTACGCTACCGGCCTGTTATCTCTGCCGAAAGCGCATATGTGGTCCGCGCGCTCTCTAACATAGGGTTAATTGGGCGGCAAAGCGGCATTCCATTGATAAATTGCGGTCTCTCCTTAGGTTTCTACCGCAGCTTGGATTCGTTCTAGTTGCGAAAAACTTGCATCTGATAGCCATCCTTTTATATTTATGAGGAATATTGCCTGAGTTGGGTGCATAGAGTGGACATGAACGACGAAGTACCGGCTGTGAATGACGATGCCGTGCACCCGGCTGCCCGGGGCGCTGGGCACCACCCTGCCCTGACCGGCTGCCCGTGGCATGACGTCAACGAGATGCTGCAGTCTGCCGGCCTCCGGCCGACCCGTCAGCGCATGGCGCTGGGTTGGCTGCTGTTCGGCAAGGGCGCGCGCCACCTGACCGCTGAAATGCTGTACGAAGAAGCCACGCTGGCCAAGGTTCCGGTGTCGCTGGCGACCGTCTACAACACGCTCAACCAGCTGACCGATGCCGGCCTGCTGCGTCAGGTCAGCGTCGACGGCACCAAGACCTATTTCGACACCAACGTGTCGACGCATCACCACTTCTATCTCGAGCATAATCACGAGCTGGTCGACATTCCCGACCCGAACCTCGTGCTGTCGAAGATGCCCAACGTGCCGGATGGCTACGAGATTTCCCGCGTCGACATGGTCGTGCGGCTGCGCAAGAAGCGCTGAACCGTCTTACCGTCGATTTGAGTTGCGATGGCCGGGCTCGTCCCGGCCATTTTCATTTGGGGCGGGGAGCTCAGTCCACCTTCTCGTCGGCGTAGACGCCCCAGAGGCGCTGCTGCTCGATCCAGCCGTCGAACCCGTTGCCGGTGACCCGGCACCAGTTATTGGCGCATTTCTTGACCTGCGCGACGACGCCGGCCTGCAGGCGCGCCGCGATGGCGCTGCTGGCGTCGGGACGATCGTAGAGCGAGGCCAAATCGTCCTTGTTCTTCATGGTGACGACCGCGGTGCGGCGGCCGGACAGCAGGGAATGATAGACCCAGCCTTCGGCGCCTTCGGAATCGCGCACCCGGCGCCAGTTCTCGAACTCGGCGGTGATTTCGACCGGCAGCCCCGACCGCGTGTAGACCCAGGCGACGTCGTTGTCCTTGGTCGGGCCGGCGCGGACGTTCACATGATCGGATTTCAGGCTGACATAGCGCGGAATCGGCAGGCCGCTGGTGGTGGGGCTCAAATCCTTGGCGGAATGTCCGGGCATGACCGACGCACTCAGCATGCTCCCGACCAGCGCCACCAATGAACCAAAACGCCAGACCATCAACTCGTCTCCTGCCGAGATGCCCAACCCGCATTCGGCGAGCTGCAACCCAAACCCAAATCCAAACCCCTGCCCGAAGGCCCCCTGCACCTGCGCCATTCGTCCCCTGCACACATGGATCCGAGGGGTTCTTGTCTTGGCCCGGCCTTCTGCTAGAGAGGACGGAACGCCTGAGAGCGAGAACACCCGAATTTCCCCTGACGAAAGCCGGGGCAAGTATCGGGGAACCCTAGGAAACGCGAAGGAAACGCCGGGACAGCACGGCTTTCAGCAGTGTCGAACAACCGGGTTAATGAGGCCTGAACGGCTCGGTTTTTGGCGAGCCGCGCGCCCCATGAAAGCAGGACATGTCGGTAAAGAAAAAGCCTCTCGTCGTCGTCACCCGCAAGCTGCCGGACTCGATCGAGACCCGGATGCGCGAGCTGTTCGACGCCAGACTGAATCTCGACGACACGCCGATGACGCCGGAGCAGATCGCCGAGGCGGCGAGGACCGCCGACGTGCTGGTGCCGACCGTGACCGACATGGTCCGCGAGGACGTGATCAATCAGCCCGACTGCAAGCTGAAGATGATCGCCAATTTCGGCAACGGCGTCGACAATATCGACGTCGCCGCCGCGCATGCCCGCGGCATCACGGTGACCAACACGCCGAAGGTGCTGACCGAGGACACCGCCGACATGACCATGGCGCTGATCCTTGCGGTGCCGCGGCGCCTGATCGAGGGCGCCTCGATCCTGACCGAAGGCAAGCAGCACTGGGCCGGCTGGTCGCCGACCTGGATGCTCGGCCACCGCATCGGGGGAAAGAGGCTCGGCATCGTCGGCATGGGCCGTATCGGCCAGGCCGTGGCGCGCCGTGCCCGCGCCTTCGGCCTGCAGATCCACTATCACAACCGCCGCCCGGTGGCGCCCATGATCGCCGAAGAGCTCGGGGCGACCTATTGGGAAAGCCTCGACCAGATGCTGGCGCGGATGGACATCATCTCGGTGAACTGCCCGCACACGCCGGCGACCTATCATCTGCTCTCGGCGCGGCGGCTCAAGCTGATCCGGAAAGAGGCCTATGTCGTCAACACCGCGCGCGGCGAGGTGATCGACGAGGACACGCTGATCAAGCTGATCGAAGCCGGCGATATCGGCGGCGCCGCCCTCGACGTCTATGAGCACGAGCCCGCGGTGAACCCGAAGCTGGTGCGGCTCGCCAGGGCCGGCAAGGCGACGCTGCTGCCGCATATGGGCTCGGCCACCATCGAAGGCCGCGTCGAGATGGGCGAGAAAGTGATCATCAACATCCGAACCTTCCTCGACGCCCACAAGCCGCCGGATCGCGTGCTGCCGAGCATGCTGTAGGGCGCTTGTAGCTGGATAAAGGCAACCGCGTGATGCCCTAACCTCCCCTTGAAAAGGGGAGGTCGCTTTGCTCGCCAGAGCAAAGCGGGTGGGGATCAGCTGTCTCCACGTAGGCAGTGTCGCCTGCGGCTGACCCCCATCCCGACCTTCCCCCTTTCAGGGGGAAGGGGAAGAGAGCGGCGGCCAAAATATCTAAAACAACCCCATGCAAAGTAGCCGATGCGGCTGGCGCTCGCTGTAAACGCACATTCGGTGTCGTCGTCCCCGCGAATGCAGGGACCCATAACCACCGATGTTTATGTTGAGCTGGAGCCCCAACCTTAGTCATTGTGAGAGCTGTGGTTGATGGGGGCCGTCCACATATGGGTCCCGGCTCAAGGCCGGGACGACGATGCGGATCTAGCTCGACTTCGTCTTCCGCCGCGCCTGCTTGCGCCAGTCGGCGACGAACGCCACGAAGGCGGCGAGCGCGGGCGGCGGCTGACGCCGGCTCGGATAGTACAGGAACGGCCCGTCGAACGGTGGGCACCAATCGTCGAGTACGCTGACCAGCGCGCCGGATTTGATGCCGTAGCGGACATAGCCCTCGAACGTCGCCCAGTAGCCGACGCCGTCATGGACCGCGCGCAGCGCAAGGCCGAGATAGGTCGCAGTCAGCTTGGCCGGCGGCGACACCTTCACCAGGCGGCCATTCTTCTCGAATTCCCAATCGAACATCACGCCGTTGCTGAAGCGGCTGCGGATGCAGGCATGCGTCAGCAGATCCTTCGGATGCATCGGCCGGCCGTGCTTTGCGACATAGTCGCGCGATGCCACCACCGCGTAGCGCTGTGGCGCACCGAGCGGAACCGCGACCATGTCCTGCGCCAGATGCTCGCCATAGCGCACGCCGGCGTCAAAGCCCTGCGCGACGATGTCCACGAACGCACTCTCGGCCACGACATCGAGGTCGACCTGCGGATATCTGCCGAGGAACGGCGCGATCATCGGCGCCAGCACCAGATCGACCGCGGGCGGCGGCGCGTTGATGCGCAGCCGCCCCGACGGCTCGGCGCGCAGGCCGCGCACCTCGGTGATCGCGTCGGCGACGTTGACCATGGCCGGCGCGACACGAGCGAGCAGCAGCTCCCCGGCTTCGGTCAGCGCTACGCTGCGGGTGGTGCGGTTCATCAGGCGGACGCCGAGCCGCTCCTCCATGTCGCGCAGGCGCTGGCTGAGGCTCGAAACCGAGACGCGACTCTCCAGCGCCGCACGCCGGAAGTTGCGCGTGCGCGCCACCGCCACGAAGGCGTCGAGGTCGCGAAGGTCGAAATCCTGCATTGTTCGATATAGTGAACAAGCCATTCCGGATTGTCCAGCTTATCCCGGAACGCGGATCGGCCATATCAGCCGCGTCATTTGCCGGCGGATCGTCCGCCGGCACGCTTTGGGAACTTCATCATGGACACACGCAAACTCGGTTCCACCGGCCCTACGGTCTCGCAGATCGGGCTCGGCTGCATGGGCATGTCCGACTTCTACGGCCCGACCGACCGCAGCGAGAGCATCGCCACGATCCATGCCGCGCTCGATGCCGGCATCACGCTGCTCGATACCGGCGACTTCTACGGCATGGGCCACAACGAGATGCTGATCGGCGAGGCGCTGAAGAGCCGCAGCCGCGCCAATCTCGTGATCAGCGTCAAGTTCGGCGCGCTGCGCGACCGCAATTACGGCTTCCACGGTTATGACAGCCGCCCGGTCGCCGTGAAGAATTTCGTCGCCTACTCGCTGCGGCGGCTCGGCGTCGATCACATCGACATCTACCGCCCGGCGCGGCTCGATCCCAACGTGCCGATCGAGGACACCGTCGGCGCGATGGCCGACATGATCAAGGCCGGCTGGATCAGGCATATCGGTCTGTCGGAGGTCGGCTCCGACACCATCCGTCGCGCGCACAAGGTGCATCCGATCGCCGATCTGCAGATCGAATATTCATTGGTGTCGCGCGGCATCGAGACCGACATCCTGAACACCTGCCGCGAGCTCGGCATCGGCATATCAGCCTATGGCGTCTTGGCGCGCGGGCTGATCAGCGGGCACTGGTCGAAGGACCGCGTCGGTGCAAAGGATTCCCGCCTGCTCAGCCCGCGCTTCCAGGCCGGCAACATCGACACCAACCTCGCGCTGGCGGATCGGCTGCGTGTCATCGCCGGCGAGATCGGCGCCTCGCCGGCACAGGTCGCGATTGCCTGGGTCGCAGCGCAGGGCAAGGACATCGTGCCGCTGGTCGGCGCGCGGCGCCGCGAGCGCCTGACCGAAGCACTCGGCGCGCTCGATGTGAAACTGACCGCGGCGCATCTTGCCGCACTCGCCGAGGCATTTCCGCCCGGCGCTGCCGCCGGCGGACGTTATCCGGATCTCCGGCACATGGATAGCGAGAAGTCCGCGACGGCGTCTTAACCTCTAAGGCGCGACGCCTCGCGCCTTAGCTTCTTTTTTTGAGCATGATCTCAGCGCAAACGCTTCGCGTTTGTCGCAGGAAAACCGCGTCACACTTTTCCGGATCATGCTCTACAGATGCCCGCTCAGATCGGTGATAGCGGGGGCATCACCATTGAGCGGGTTCTGCGGATCGCGCGCGTAGCGCAGGGTTTCGAACCGCATCGCGCGCGTGTCCACCATCAGCAGACGGCCGACCAGGCCCTCGCCGAAGCCGACGATCTCGCGGATCGCCTCCAGCGCCATCATCGATCCCAGCACGCCGGCGAGTGCGCCCATCACGCCGGCCTCGGCGCAGGCCGGCACCGTGCCAGGCGGCGGCGCCTCCGGGAACAGGCAGCGATAGGTCGGGTTGAACACCCCTTCCGCATTCTTCTCGTGCGCGCGGATCGTGGTCAGCGAACCGTCGAACTGGCCCAGCGCCGCGGTGATCAGCGGCCGCTTCGCAAGGAAGCAGGCATCGGCGACGAGATAGCGGGTCTCGAAATTGTCGGAGCCGTCGAGCACCAGATCGTAATTCGCAATCAGCCCCAGCGCATTGCCGGCAGTGAGCCGCATCGGATGCGCCTCGAAAGCAACATGCGGATTGAGCGCGTGGATCTGAGCCGCGGCGCTGTCGACCTTGCGCTTGCCGATATCGGATGTCGTATGGATGATCTGGCGCTGCAAATTGGACAGCGAGACGATATCGTCATCGATTACGCCGAGCCGGCCGACGCCGGCGGCAGCCAGATACATCAGCACCGGCGCACCGAGGCCGCCGGCGCCGATCGCCAGCACGGAGGCTTGCTTCAACGCATTCTGCCCCGGGCCGCCCACCTCGCGCAGCACGATGTGGCGGGCGTAGCGTTCGAGTTCGTCAGCACTCAGCATGATGATGTCCTGCGCGCTGTTCCCTGAACCGGAGCGCGGTTGTTGCCGACCAAGCAGATGTGCTTAATTGCGTGGACGTCAATGGTTTCAGTCATTTCCCCGGATTTGTCATGAGATTGGTGCTTTCGGCAACATTGATCGTCGCGGCTGTAGGCGCGGCGCACGCCCAGTTGACGCCGCCGACGACGGCCGGGGCCAAGCCGAAAGCGGCGACGACGGTGCCGGTTCGCCCCGCTTTGCAGAAACCGGAAGATACCGCGGGCGCGATGGCGCAGGCCGAGCGGCTGGCGCTGCAATCCGACCTCGCCTGGGTCGGCGAATATAACGGCGCGATTACCGGCGACGTCAGCGAGCGCATGGTCAATGCGATCAAGGAATTCCAGAAGAACCGCGGCGGCAAGCCGACCGGCGTGCTGAACCCGCAGGAGCGCGGCGTGCTCGCCGACACCGCGCGGCGGAAGCAGGAGAGCGTCGGCTGGCGCATCGTTACCGAACCTGCCACCGGAGCGCGGCTCGGCATTCCCACAAAATTGGTGCCGCAGCTCACCAGCGATGCCTCCGGCGCCAAATGGACTTCACCCACCGCCACCGTTCAGGTGCTGCTGACCCGGCGCAAGGAAGCGAGCCCGACCACCGCAAAGGTTGCCGAGCAGGAGAAGAAGGAGCCGGCCGGCCGCACCATCGACTACACCGTGGTGAAGCCGGATTTCTTCGTGCTGTCGGGCATGCAGGGGCTGAAGAAGTTCTATCTGCGCGGCACCTTGAAGGGCGACGAGGTGCGCATCCTCACTATCCTCTATGACCAGGCGATGCAGACCACCGTCGAGCCGGTGGTGATCGCGATGTCGAGCGCCTTCAACGCATTTCCGACGGGCGTGCAGGCCGGCCCGCCGCCGCGCAAGACGGTCGAATATGCCACCGGCGTCGTGGTCAGCGATGATGGCGCGATCATAACTGACCGCGTCGCGACCAACGACTGCATCGCGCTGACGATCCCGGGTTACGGCAATGCCGACCGGGTCGCCGAGGACAAGGAACATGATCTCGCTCTGCTGCGCATCTATGGGGCGCGCGGGCTGAAGCCGCTCAGCATCGCAGGCCAGGCGACGCAGACCGCGCTCGACATCACCGGCATCGCCGATCCGCAGAACCAGGGCGGCGGCGCGGCCGCGAGCAGCGTCAAGGCTTCGGTGGCGCAACTCGGCGGCGGCGACCAGGCGCTGTCACCACCGCCTGCGCTCGGGTTCTCCGGCGCGGCAGCACTCGACGGTGGCGGCAAGTTTGCCGGCATCGCGCTGCTGAAACCCGTCATCGTCGCGGGCCCCGCGAACGCGGCACCACCGGCGCAGGCCGCGCTGGTGCCTGCCGATACGGTGCGCAGTTTTCTGAAGGCGCATGCCGTCACCGCGGCGGGTGAATCGGCGGATGCCAAGGCCGCCGTGGTTCGCGTGATCTGCGTCAGGAAGTAACCGGGTTCTGTCCTCTCCGTCCCGGCCGAGTGCGCAATTGCGCACGGGGGCCGGGACCCATACGCCGCAGCAGGCGTTGTAGGCGGGACTCGTTGTTTCAGCAGCGCGTAACAATGACGGGTTGTGGTTATGGGTCCCGGCCTTCGCCGGGACGACGATGGAGATGGCTCTCGATCGGAGAGAGTCTCCGCGTCACCCCAACGCAAACCGCACCCCGGAACGGGCCAAGCCACCGGCAATGCCGACCGGCGTGCCGTCGGCGCGCCAGCAGGCCGCACCTGACATCGTGCCATCAGCGTGGAACTGGATCGCGTTCATGCCGCCGGCCACAGTCGGCACCACCTGTACCTTGTGGCCCTTGGCGGACAGCGCAACGCGGACGGTCTCCGGCACCGCCTGCTCGACCTCGAGCGCATTGCCCTCGGTCCAGACCCGCGGCGCTTCGACCGCCTCCTGCAGGCTCATGCCGTGGTCGATCAAATTGATCAGCGCCTGCATCGCGCTCGGGAAGATGCGCTTTCCGCCGGGCAGGCCGAGCGCGTAAGCAAGCTTGCCGTCGCGCAGCGCCATCATCGGCGACATCGAGGTGGTGACGCGCTTGCCTGCGGCCAGCGACAGCGCGTGTCCCGGCCGCGGATCGAACAGGTTCATATAGTTGTTCGGGACGGTGCCGAGGCCCGGGATCAGGATCTTGGCCCCGAACAGATTGTTGATGGTCTGGGTGGTCGCGACCACATTGCCCATCGCATCCGCCGCGGTCATGTGCGTGGTGTGCGCGCTTTCGAGCTGGGTGACGCCGGCGCTCCACGTCTGCGCCCGGTCCGGATCGATCGCGCGGCGGCGCTCCTCGGCATAGGCCTTCGAGGTCAGCCGCTCCACCGGCACGTTGATATAGGCGGGATCGCCGCTCGCGGCTTCACGGTCGGCAAAGGCGATCTTCAGCACCTCGGCAAGGCAATGAATCGTCTCGGTCGTGCCGAAGCCGAGCTGTGCGATGTCATAGCCTTCGAGGATGTTGAGCATCTCCGTGATGTGCACGCCTGACGCCGCGGGCGGCGGGGGCCCGAGGATTTCCCAGCCGCGGTAGTCGCAGCGGATCGGCTGCCGCTCGACGGTCTTGTAGGTTGCAAGATCCTCCTGTGCGATGAAGCCGCCGTTCTTCTTCATGTAGTCGACCAGGATATCGCCGAGCGGCCCCTGGTAGAGCGCGTTGTCGCCGTGATCGGCGATGTATCTCAGCGTTTCGGCATACTCCGCCTGCACCACGCGCTCGCCGGGCTTCAGCGGCGTGCCGTTGGGCAGATAGATCGCCGAGATCGGCTTGTCCTTCAGCATCTCCTCGGCGCCGTCGGTGATGCATTCGTGCAGATAGGGCGTCGCCGCATAGCCGCGCGCCGCATGCTTGATCGCGGGCTGCATCACGTCGGCGAGGCTCATGGTGCCGAAACGGCGCAGCGTTTCGCACCAGGCCTTCAGCGAGCCCGGCACCGCGACCGCCTTCGGCCCGTTCAAATTCTCGTTGCCGACGGTGTCGAACACGTCATGAGCCGAGCCGGGCTTCGAGGTGTAGGTATCGGGCTTCACCGCCTGCGGCACCGTGCTCTGGCCGTCGATGAAGCGATGGCTGCCGTCGGCGAGGCGGATATGCGCCATGCCGCCACCGATGATGCCGACCATCATGGGCTCGACAACGGTCAGCGTGAACAAAGTGGCGATCGCCGCATCGATCGCATTGCCGCCGGCCGCCAGCATCTCGGCGCCCGCGCTCGATGCCAACGGATGATTGCTCACCACCATGCCGCGGCTGCTGCTGGCCGGCTGCTTTTCACATTGAAAACTTGCCGCGGTGCGGTCGCGCCAATTGCCGCTCATGAATTCGCACTCCCTTTGTTGTTATTTCTGGCACTTCGGGCACCAGAACGTCGAGCGGCCGTTCTGGGTGAAGCGCCTGACGATACCCTCGCAGCCCGACGTGCGGCACGTCTCGCCTTCGCGGTCGTAGACCTGGAACGAATGCTGGAAGTAGCCGAGATCGCCGTTGGTCAGCCGATGGTCGCTGATCGAGGAACCGCCGGCCTTGATCGCCTGGTTGAGCACCGAATGGATCGCATCGACCACCCGCTTGGCATGGTCGGTCGGCTCGGCCTTTTTGGTCGCAAGCGTCGCGGCCAATCGCCGCGGCGACAGATGCGAACGGAACAGCACCTCGCAGACATAGATGTTGCCAAGCCCCGCCACCACGCGCTGATCGAGCAGCGCCGCCTTCAGGCTGGTCTTCTTGTTATGGCAGGAGCGCGCCAGTATCGTCGCGTCGAACTCATTGCCGAGCGGCTCGGGACCTAGCCTCTTCAGCAGCGGCTCATCCTCGATCGCCTTACGGGCGATGATCTTCATGTAACCGAACCGCCTGGGATCGTTGAACACGACCGCCGCGCCCGAGGACATGTGGAACACGACGTGATCATGCGCGCGATCGTCGCTGCGCGGATGGTGGAATTGTCCCGGCGTAGCCGCGCCCTCCTGCTTCAGCACGCGGAACGAGCCCGACATGCCCAGATGCATCAGCAGCACGTCGCCGGAGTTCAGGTCCGCCATCAGATATTTGGCGCGGCGGCCGAGCCCGGTGATGGTCTGGCCCTCGAGCCGGGCGATAAAGTCTTTTTGAAACGGAAACCGCAAATCCTTGCGGCGGGCCTCGGCCTTGAGGATTTTGGACCCTTCCATGGCCGGTTGCAGGCCGCGGCGGACGGTCTCGACTTCGGGTAATTCCGGCATGGCAGGCATTCACCTTTTGGAAGTGACGTGATAGCGCCATTGCGGCCGCCGCGCTATGGTTTGGCTGGAGCGTTTTCGAGCGAAGCGGGCCCCGGTTCGCGTGAAGAGAACGCGACCAAAAGGTAAGAGTGTGAGTTGATGGATCGGCCGGATCAAACCACCCATTTCGGCTTCAGGGACGTGCCCCTGGGCGAGAAGCAGACGCTGGTGAACGACGTGTTTCACAGCGTGGCGTCACGCTACGACTTGATGAACGATCTGATGTCGGTCGGGCTGCACCGGGCCTGGAAGGACGTCATGATCACGACGCTCGATCCGCCGAAGGGCGACCGGCCGTTCGCGCTGCTCGACGTCGCCGGCGGCACCGGCGATATCTCGTTCCGGGCCGCCAAGGCCGCGGGCACCGGCTTCCATGCCACCGTCTGCGACATCAATACCGACATGCTCGCCGTCGGCCGCGAGCGCGCCACCAGGCAGCATCTCGATGACCGCGTCTCGTTCGTCGAGGGCAATGCCGAGGCGTTGGCTTTCGCCGATCGCGCGTTCGACGCCTACACCATCGCGTTCGGCATCCGCAACGTGCCGCAGATCGACCTCGCACTGCGCGAGGCCTATCGGGTGCTCAAGCCCGGCAGCCGCTTCCTGTGCCTGGAATTCTCCACCGTCGACGTGCCGGGCCTCGACAAGATCTACGATCTGTTCTCCTTCAAGGTGATCCCGCCGCTCGGCCGCGCCGTCACCGGCGACGCCGAGTCCTATCAATATCTCGTCGAGTCGATCCGCAAATTCCCGCGGCCGAGCGCGTTCGCCGAGATGATCGGCGCCGCCGGCTTTGCACGCGTGAAGTGGCAGAGCCTCTCCGGCGGCATCGTGGCGCTGCATTCGGGCTGGCGTTTGTGATCTCTGCACTGACCCACATTGCGCGCCTTGCCCGCGCCGGTTTCGTGTTCGCGCGCGAGGGCGTGTTCGGCGTCGTCGATCCCGCGCTGGTGCCGCCGCCGGGGCAACTCGCATTGAAGATGGCGCGACTGATCGAGCGCCGCACCGCCAAGTCCGGTCCACGGCTGTCGCGCGCGCTGACCCGGCTCGGGCCCGCTTATCTCAAGCTCGGGCAATTCCTCGCCACCCGTCCCGACGTGGTCGGCGTGGCGATGGCGCGCGACCTCGAAAGCCTGCAGGACCGGCTGCCGCCGTTCGCGCAGGAAGAGGCCGAAACCGTCATCACGCAATCGCTGGAACGGCCGCTCTCGCAGGCCTTTGCCCATCTCGGGCCTGCGGTCGCCGCCGCCTCGATCGCGCAGGTGCATCGCGCAGAGATCGAGCGCGACGGCGTGCGGCACCCGGTTGCGGTCAAGGTGCTCCGGCCCAACGTCGCCGCGCGCTTCCGCCGCGACCTCAGCGACTTCTTCTTTGTCGCGCACAAGGCCGAGGCGCATTCCGCCGAGGCCCGGCGCTTGCGGCTGATCGAAGTCATCAACACGATGTCGCGCTCGGTCGCGATGGAGATGGACCTGCGGCTGGAAGCAGCCGCGCTGTCCGAGATGGCCGAGAACACCCGCGACGATCCGGACTTCCGCGTGCCCACGGTGGATTGGGATCGCACCGCCCACAGCGTGCTGACGATGGAATGGATCGACGGCATTGCGCTGAACGATCACGCCCGCCTCGCGCAGGCCCAGGTCGATTTGCCGGATCTCGGCCGCAAGGTGATCCAGAGCTTCCTGCGCCACGCGCTGCGCGACGGCTTCTTCCATGCCGACATGCATCCGGGCAATCTGTTCCTCGACGAGACCGGCCGGCTGGTTGCGGTGGATTTCGGCATCATGGGCCGGCTCGGGATGAAGGAGCGGCGTTTCCTGGCCGAGATCCTGCTCGGCTTCATCACCCGTGACTATCGCCGCGTCGCCGAGGTGCATTTCGAGGCCGGCTATGTGCCGGGCCATCATTCAGTGGAGAATTTCGCGCAGGCGATCCGGGCCATCGGCGAGCCGATCCACAATCGCACCGCCGAGGAAATCTCGATGGCGAAGCTCCTGACGCTTCTGCTCGAGGTCACCGGCCTGTTCGACATGCAGACGCGGCCCGAACTGATCCTGCTGCAGAAGACCATGGTGGTGGTCGAGGGCGTGGCGCGCGGCTTCGACCCCAAGCTCGACATCTGGAAGATCGCCGATCCCGTCGTGCGCGAATGGATCACGCACAATCTCGGGCCCGCCGGACGCATCCAGGGCGCGATATCGGGCGCGGGCGAACTCGGTCGCGTCCTCGCCAATTTGCCGTCGATTGCCAACCGTGCCGTGACGGTGCTCGAGCAGCTCGAGACCATGACCCGGGAGGGCCACATGCTGTCGTCGGACTCGATCGACGAAATGGCCCGCGCCGAGGCCCGCAAGGCGCGGGTGCAGACCGTCGGCCTCTGGGTCATTGCGATCGCCTCCATCGCGATCTTTTTCGCGATCCGGGCACACTGATTGCAATGCATGCACCATGTGATAGCATCGCTATCACACTTGATTGAGCATGATGTCTGAGGGCACGCCATGGCCAGCCTGACCATCCGCAAACTCGACGACACCCTGAAGGCCTATCTGCGGCTGCGCTCCGCCAAGAACGGGCGCTCAGTTGAAGAGGAGGTCCGGGTGATCCTCCGGGAGCTTGCAGGGGGCGGTGCGGAGCCCACGGAGACGCCCACATCGGGTTCCGTGACGGTTACAGCCCCTGCTCCGCGGCCCGCCAGCGCGGCCGGCGAGCCCAAGGTGACCCTGATCATCGGCGGCGGGATTGCGGCCTACAAGGCGCTGGATCTGATCCGGCGGCTCAAGGAGCGGCACATCCAGGTCCGCTGCGTGCTGACCAAGGCGGCCCAGCAATTCGTGACCCCGCTGGCCGCCAGCGCGCTGTCGCATGAGCGCGTCTACACCGACCTGTTCGACGCCGAGAGCGAATTCGATGCCGGCCATATCCGCCTGGCGCGAGACTGCGATCTGATCGTGGTGGCGCCGGCGACCGCCGACCTGATGGCCAAGATGGCGCAGGGCCATGCCGACGACCTCGCCACCGCCACTTTGTTGGCGGCGAACCAGCCGATCCTGCTGGCGCCGGCGATGAACCCGCTGATGTGGAACAACCCGGCCACCCGCCGCAACGTGCTGCAGCTCCGCCGTGACGGCGTCCACACCATCGGCCCCAATGCGGGTGAGATGGCCGAAGCCGGCGAGGCCGGCGTCGGGCGGATGGCCGAGCCTGTCGAGATCGCCGCCGCAGCCGATCGCATGCTGCGGCCGCCGCAGCCGCGTCCGCTCGCCGGCAAGCGGGTGCTGATCACGGCCGGCCCGACCCATGAGGCGATCGATCCGGTCCGCTACATCGCCAACCGCTCGTCCGGCAAGCAGGGCTTTGCCATTGCGGCCGCCGCGCGCACCGCCGGCGCCGAGGTGGTGCTGGTGACCGGCCCGGTCGATCTCGACGATCCCCCGGGCATCTCGGTAATGCGCGTGGAGTCCGCGCGCGACATGCTGCACCGGGTCGAGGCCGCGCTGCCGGTCGACGTCGCAATCTTTGCCGCCGCGGTCGCCGACTGGCGGGTCGCCACCGAAGGCAGCCAGAAGCTGAAGAAGACCGCGGCCGGCATGCCGCCGCTGCAACTGGTCGAGAACCCCGACATCCTCGCGACGATCTCCAAGCTGAAGGAGAAGCGGCCACCGCTGGTGATCGGCTTCGCCGCCGAGACCGAGCATCTGATCGAGAACGCCAAGGCGAAGTTCGCGCGCAAGGGCTGCGACTGGATCGTCGCCAACGACGTCTCGCCGGCGACCGGCGTGATGGGCGGCGACCGCAACACCGTTCATTTGCTCTCGCGCGAGGGCAAGGACGTCACCGTCGATTCCTGGCCTGTGATGACCAAGGAAGAAGTCGCGACCGCGCTGGTGTCGCGGATCGCACGAGAAGTAGGAACCGCATCGTGAGCGCCACCATCAAGGTCGAAGTCCACCAATTGCCGCATGGCGCAGATCTGCTGCTGCCGATCTATCAGACCGCCGACGCGGCCGGCCTCGACCTGCTGGCCGCGGTGCCGCGGTCGGCGCCGCTGCTGCTGCTGCCGGGCCGCTACGAGATGGTTCCGACCGGACTAACCATCGCGCTGCCGCCCGGCTACGAGGCGCAGGTGCGGCCGCGTTCCGGGCTGGCCGCCAAATTCGGCATCACCGTGCTGAACTCGCCCGGCACGATCGATGCCGACTATCGCGGCGAGATCAACGTGCTGCTGATCAATCACGGCCAGGAGGCGTTTTCGATCCGGCGCGGCGAGCGGATCGCGCAGATGGTGATCGCGCCGGTCACAAGGGCCGAGCTGGTTCCGGTCGAGGTGTTGTCGTCCACCGATCGCGGCAGCGGCGGCTTCGGCTCGACCGGGCGCTAGAGTAACGGGCTCCACTTTACCTCGCCCCGCCTGCGGGGAGAGGCACAGGCCGCCTTCGGCGGCCGTTCTCAAGAACGCCGAAGCAGGGCTTCTGCTATGACGCATCGTTAGATGCGTTCCGGGTGAGGGGGAGCCTCCGCAAACGCAGCTCGCATTCGCTGAAACAGCCCCTCACCCCAACCCTCTCCCCGTAAGAACGGGGAGAGGGAGCGCAGCACCGTCCCGACTTGAGAAGTGTGCGGACGCCTCCGGCCGATCACGCTTCGAGCGCGCCCTCCGCACGAATACGGAGTCAATTCGCGTAAAATCCACATCGCCGGCCGCATTTTTTCACAGCGGATTCTGCGTTCACGGTCTGGACTCTTACTCGCCGAGTCCCGTTGGGATTATTCTGGATTGATTCGAGCGCGACGGGGGGTCTTCGTCGGGCTGTCGGGTCCTGCTTGGGCATGATCCCCGGACAAACGTCATACGTTTGCCGTGAGGGAACACCGGTCTCCTCTTTTCCGGATCATGCCTTAAGGTTTGTGCGTTCTGGGGCAACATATGTCGGGCGTAGTCGCGGCAATGCGTCGAACCCTGCTGTCATGCACCTCACTGGCGCGCGACGGCATGCTTGGGCTCGCCATCACCGCGTTGCTGCCGGCCCGCAATTCGTTTGCCGCCGAGAGCCTGGTGGCCCAGGCGCTGTCGGATCACCTCGGCTTCAACCACCAGGAGATCGCGGTTCTCGCGACGTCGTTCGCGCTGGTCGGTTTCTCCGCCGTCGCCGCCATCCTGTTGATGCGCACCCGCTTGCGGGCGACGAGGGCCGAGGAGCAGCTGCAGTCCGAGATCACCGATCTGCAAGCGCAATCGGACCGGCTGCGCGCGCTGCTGTTCGTCGAGCCGCAGGTCCTGATCTCCTGGGCCGCGGGTGACAACCGGCCGCAGATCTCGGGCGACATCTCGCTGGTGATGTCGCAGGAGAGTTCGCCGCAACGCGTCCTCGCCTTCGGAACCTGGCTGCCGCCCGAGCCGGCGCTGCAGATGGACCACGCCGTCGACGCGCTGCGCGAGAAGGGCGAGGCGTTCCTGCTCAACCTCTCGACCTCGGCCGGCCGCGCGATCGAGGCGATGGGCCGCGCGATCGGGGGACAAGCCATCGTGCGGATCCGCGAGCTCGGCGGCCTGCGCCGCGAGCTTGCCGAATCCAACCTGCGCTACAAGACGCTGCAGGAGGAGACCGAGCTGCTGCGCGATTTCGCTGCCGCCGCGCCATGGCCGATCTGGGCCAAGAGCCTCGAGGGCAATCTGCGCTATGCCAACGCGGCCTATGTCCGCGCCACCGAGGGCAAGAGCGTGTCGGATGCGCTCCAGCGCAATCTCGAACTGCTCGAAAGCGACCAGCGCACCGAACTGACCCGCGCGCTGAACGACAATGCCAATTATGCCGCGCGGCTGCCGATCGTGGTCAGCGGCGAGCGGCGGATCTACGACGTGCAGGCGCTGAAGCTCTCCGGCGGCAGCGCCGGGATCGCGATCGACGCCAGCGAGGCCGCGGCGCTGCGCGCGGCGATCGCGCGAATGATCGAAGCGCACCGGCGTACCCTCGACCAATTGTCCTCGGGCGTCGCGGTGTTCGATGCCGACCGGCGGCTCACCTTCTACAACGAATCCTATCGGCGGCTGTGGGGCCTCGACCAGGCCTTCCTCGACAGCAATCCCGACGATTCCAGCGTGCTCGACCGGCTCCGCGCCAACCGCAAGCTGCCCGAGCAGCCGGATTTCCGTGCCTGGAAGGCCAAGCTGCACGAGGCCTATCGCGCTGTCGAAGCCGAGACCTACACCTGGTTCCTGCCCGACGGCCGCGCCATCAGCGTCGTCACCACACCGAACCTCGAAGGCGGCGTCACCTATCTGTTCGACAATGTCACCGAGAGCCTCGACCTCGCCCGCCGCTACGACCGCCTGACCCGGGTGCAGCGCGAGACCCTGGACAATCTCAGTGAAGCGGTCGCGGTGTTCGGCAGCAACGGCCGCGCCGAATTGTTCAACCCGCCATTCGCCAAGATGTGGAAGCTGCCGGCCGACGCGCTGCAGGACGAACCGCACATCGAGGCGGTGGAAGCATTGTGCAGGCCGCTGTTCGACGACGCCTTGACCTGGCGAACGCTGCGCGAGCAGATCACCGCGATCGAGAACCGCGCCCAGGTCGCGCTCAAGCTCGAGCGCAAGGACGGCAGCGTGCTGAATTGCATGACCATCCCGCTGCCCGACGGCAAGACCTTGCTGGCCTTCCAGGACATCTCGGACACCGAGAATGTCGAGCGGGCGCTGCGCGAGCGCAACGAGGCGCTGGAAACCGCCGACCAGATGAAGGTGGATTTCGTCCACCACGTCTCCTACGAGCTGCGCGCACCGCTCACCACCATCATCGGCTTCGCGCATTTCCTCAGCGATCCCTCGACCGGGCCGCTGACGCCGAAGCAGGCCGAATATCTCGACTACGTCACCAAATCGACCAATGCGCTGCTGGCGCTGACCAACAACATTCTCGACCTCGCCACCATCGACGCCGGCGCGATGAAGCTCGAGCTCGGCCCGGTCAATATCGGCCAGGCGATCGAGGCCGCTGCGGAAGGCATCCAGGATCGCCTCGCGACCGACCGCATCACGCTCAAGGTCGATATCGAGCCCAATATCGGCGCTTTCGTCGGCGACGAGCGGCGCGTGGTGCAGGTGCTCTACAATCTGCTAGCCAACGCCGTCGGCTTCTCGCCGCATGACGCCACCGTCACGATCAGCGCGCACCGCACCGAGCACAGCGTGGTGTTCGCGGTGACCGATGCCGGCCCCGGCATTCCAGCCGAGATGCGCGACAAGGTGTTCAACTGGTTCGAGAGCCATTCCCATGGCTCGCGCCATCGCGGCGCCGGGCTCGGCCTATCGCTGGTCCGCTCCTTCGTCGAACTGCATGGCGGACGGGTGCGCGTCGATTCGACCGTAGGCCGCGGCACGACCGTGACCTGCGACTTCCCGATCGACCAGACCGCACACCGCAACGCCGCGGAATGACGGCGACCTCGACATTCTCGGTGGCGCTCGCGAACGAAACCGCGACGTCAGAGCTGATGGCCGACCTCGCACTCCTGATCGGCGCCGGCGACGTCATCACGCTCTCGGGCGACCTCGGCGCCGGCAAGACCGCGGCCGCCCGCGCGCTGATCCGCTACCTCGCCGCCGACGATGCGCTGGAGGTGCCGAGCCCGACCTTCACGCTGGCGCAGAGCTACGAGCTGCCGTCGTTTCCGCTCGTCCACGCCGACCTCTACCGCATCAACGATGCCAGCGAACTCGAGGAGATCGGGCTGTCGCCGCTGCCCGATGATATCGTGGCGCTGATCGAATGGCCGGAACGTGCGCCCGACGCGATGCCCGCCGACCGCATCGACATCGCGTTCAGCCATCGGCCGGCGCTCGGCTCGGCCGCACGCGCAGCCGAGATCACCGGCCATGGCAAGGCCGCGGCGAAGGTCGCGCGGCTCAACGAGCTGCGCCACTTCCTCGATCGCGCGGGCTACCTCAACGCCCGCCGCGAACGGATGCCGGGCGATGCCTCGACCCGCTCCTATGCGCGGCTGCGCAACGACGACGGCACCGTCATCCTGATGAACTCGCCGCGTCGCCCCGACGGTCCCGCGATCTACAACGGCAGGCCTTACAGCGCGGCGGTGCATCTCGCCGAGGACGTCAGGCCGTTCGTCGCGATCGGAAACGGCCTGCGCAAGCATGGCTTCTCTGCGCCCGCGATCCGCCACATCGACCTCGAATCGGGCTTCCTGATCACCGAGGATCTCGGCGCCGAAGGCGTGATCGAGGGCGATCCGCCACAGCCGATCGCCGAGCGCTATGAGGCCGCCGTCGACATGCTGGCGGCGCTGCATCGCGAGGCGCTGCCCGGCACGCTGCCGCTGACATCGGATGAGAGCTACGACATCCCGGTGTTCGATATCGACGCCTGGCTGATCGAGATCGGGCTGATGCTGGAATGGTACCTGCCCGACCGCGGCGTGCAGGTAAGCGAGGAGATGCGCGCCGAATTCCTCGGGATGTGGCGCGGCCTGCTGCAAAAGCCCGCCGCGGCGCCGCAGACCTGGGTGATCCGCGACTTCCATTCGCCGAACATCATCTGGCTTGCCGAGCGCACCGGCATCCTGCGTGTCGGCATCATCGACTTCCAGGACGCGCTGCTCGGCCCTGCGGCCTATGACGTGGTGTCGCTGCTGCAGGACGCGCGGATCGACGTGCCGGAGCAGCTCGAACTGTCGCTCTTGACCCGCTACATCAAGGCTCGGCGCGCCACCGACGAGAGCTTCGATCCCGCCGGCTTCGCCGAGCTCTATGCGATCATGTCGGCGCAGCGGAACACCCGCCTGCTCGGTACCTTTGCGCGGCTCAATCGCCGCGACGGCAAGCCGCAATATCTGAAGCACCAGCCGCGGATCTGGACCTATCTCGAACGGTCGCTGGCCCATCCGGCGCTGGCCACCTTCCGTATCTGGTACACAGCCAACGTCCCTCCTCCAGTACCTTAGTTTACGGGTTGTTAGCGTTGGCTCCCCTAAGGTCGCGGAGGCTGCATGTCATCCATGGCGCGGCCGGATCGGGAGCGGGACCACACGATGGGGACGGAACGACGCAAGGGCGATCGTGTCACGTTTGAGCGCGGCATAGCCGCGCACATGATGGGCATTGACGGCACCTGGCGGCGCGACTGCACCATGGAAGACGTGTCGGAGACGGGCGCCAAGCTCTCCGTCGACGGCTCGGTCGAGGGCCTGAACCTGAAGGAGTTCTTTCTGCTGCTGTCGTCCACAGGATTGGCCTATCGCCGCTGCGAGCTGGCGTGGGTCAATGGCGACCAGATCGGCGTCAACTTCCTCAAACAAGGCGACAAGAAGAAGAAAACTGCCAAACGCGGCGCGCAGGCAGCCGACGTCTAGGCCATCGTCGTCATTAATGCCGTCTTACGGCCGTCATGTCTCGTGACTATGGCGTCTGATTGATGTGCTTGCCGAATCGCCGTGATATGATCGGCGCATGAGAGATGATGACCGAGAATATCCGTAAAATGCCCGTCACTCCCCATAAAGCCATGGTGCTCGCTGCGGGCCTCGGTGTCCGCATGCGCCCGCTGACCAACACGATGCCCAAGCCACTGGTCAGCGTCGCCGGTCAGCCGTTGCTCGACCATGTGCTCGACAAGCTCGCCGGCGCCGGCGTCACCGAAGCCGTCGTCAACGTGCATTATCTGCCCGACCAGATCATCGAGCACGTCAAGACCCGAAGCCGCCCGCGCGTGATCATTTCCGACGAACGCGACCAGGTGCTCGGCACCGGCGGCGCTGTGGTGAAGGCGCTGCCGCTGCTCGGCGATGCGCCGTTCTATCATCTCAATGCCGACACGATGTGGATCGACGGCGTGCGCTCCAACCTCGCGCGGCTGGCGGAAGCCTTCGATCCGGCGCGGATGGATATCCTGCTGCTGATGGCGCCGACCGCCTCGAGCATCGGCTACAGCGGCCGCGGCGACTACTCGATGCTGCCGGATGGCGCGCTGCGCAAGCGACGCGAGCACCAGGTGGTGCCGTTCGTCTATGCCGGCGCTGCAATCATGTCGCCGGCGCTATTCACCGATGCTCCGGCCGGCGAATTCTCGCTGACCAAGATGTTTGATCGCGCCAACGAACAGGAACGGCTGTTTGGTCTGCGCCTCGACGGCGTCTGGATGCATGTCGGAACCCCCGACGCGATCCAGGCCGCGGAAGAAGCCTTCCTGGAAAGCGTCGCGTAAACGTCGCCGCCCTCAGGCTTCGGCGTCGATCGCGAGCACCGCGAAGCTCGCAAGCCAATGCTCTCCCATATAGTCGCCGGCGATATGCGGCAGGCCGGCGTCGAGATGGCTTCGCGCAGCCTCCAGCAGGATCGGGCGGCGGGCATCGGCCTCCGGCAACGCGCCTGCCAGCGCGCGCCAGCACCATGCGCGGCTGAGATTGAGTCCATCGAGATGCGCAAGCTTGCCGTCCGTGCGATCGGTGACCGTGGCCGGCCGGAACAAGGTCGTGGGCTCGTGTTGCGCAAGCCGCGGCAGGAAGCGATCGAACCAGGGCAGGAAGTCGATGGGTGATAGCAGCCGGCGCATGCACTCCGCTTCGATCAGCGCGGACGACTGGAAATCGTCGCCGCTCGGCTCGCCCCAGGCGGGGCAGTCCCGGTCGGCGCCGTACCAGCGCAGCGCCGTCTCGCGCAGCAGCGCGCCGAACGCCGCATCCTGTGTCGCTGCCGCGTAGTCGGCGGCCATGCGTAGCCCGAACGCGGTGTTGAAATGCGTGCCGACCCGCACCGGATAGGTGGCGAGCGGCAGGAAATCGCGAAAGCGCTGCGCGAAGATCTCGGCGAGCGGCGCGATCCGGTCGCGCCAACGGACGTCGTCGAGCAGCGAAAGCTCCGCCGCGAGCTTCAACAGCCAACCCCAGCCGTAAGGCCGCTTGAAGCCGCGCGCCGTCGGCGCGGCCAGATAGGCGCATTCGGCCGCGATCTTCTCCGCAACGAACTGCGCGTCGAACAGCGCGCGGATATCGCCTGCCGCTTCGGATGCCGGATATCGGCGCAGCAACCGGGCGAGCATCCAGTAGCTGTGGACGCAGGAGTGCCAGTCGTAGCTGCCGAAGAACACCGGATGCAGCTCGCGCGGCGTGCG
This sequence comes from Bradyrhizobium uaiense, assembly GCF_010811875.1. Taxonomy (GTDB): domain Bacteria; phylum Pseudomonadota; class Alphaproteobacteria; order Rhizobiales; family Xanthobacteraceae; genus Bradyrhizobium; species Bradyrhizobium uaiense. Next base: position 8,497 of record NZ_VKHP01000094.1, on the reverse strand, counting down.
CGCATCCTGCGGCCCCGCCAGCACGTGATCCGGCTTGTTCGGGTATTCGCGCGTGACATGGCCGAGCGCGATACGGGCGAAACGAACCGCGAGGTCTTCGGTCAGGATGGTCTCGCTCATGGTGAGGCTTCTTCCTTTCGCGCACGCCGAACCAGCATCTCGATCAGGCGCGGCGTCATATAGATGGGAAACTGTGTGGCCGCGAAGAACAGCGCCGTCATCGGCGACACCGCCGCACCCATCGCCGACCAGACCAGTCCGACATTGCGATTGCCGAGAACGAGGCCCGTGGTCAACCGCTCGGCGAGCGGACCCGGCGTGAGCAGCGCGCCAAGCGCTTGCAAACCAAGATTGCAGGCGAACGCAAGGCCGACGCAGGTTGCCGCCGCGATCGGCTGCGTCTCGATCTGCGTACGCACCCCGGCCATGGTGGCAATTGCAAACACCAGTAACGAGGCGAGCACGAGAGCATCGATGGTGCGCGAATACTGCACCAATCGTGCAGCGGCCTGACGGCGCAGCAGCAACGCCAGCGCGCCGGCGCCGCCGACCAGCAGCGCGAGCCGCGTCGCGAGCGCCAGCGGATCGAGTGCGAGATCGGCAAATCCCGCCGCGATCAGCGGCACCGTGACCGGCGCCAGCGCCATCGACAGCAGCGTCACGGCTAGCGGAATGGTGGCGTCGAAGCCGAGCATGCGTGCGACCGCCGCCGTGCCGCTCGACGGCGGCGCGCAGACCGACAGCACCAGCGCGACGATCAGTTCGGCCTGCAATCCCGCGCCGCGCGCTGCGAAGGCGACCGCAAGCGGGCAGACCAGCATCGCGAGCACGGGGAGCAGCAGCCAGACCAGCGGCCGCCGCAACGCGCGCCGGAACGCCGCGCCGTCGATCTGGAGAAAGGTGCCGAACACCAGGACGAAGATCGCCGCCGCCATCAGCGGGCGCACGGCATCCGCCAGGGCAGGGACAGCCAGCCCGGCCAGCACGCCGATGATCAGCAATGTCGGCCCGCTCGGCACCAACCTCGCCAATCGCGTCAGATCTTTTGGTCTCGTCATCATCGCCTGCCGGCCAGCATAGGCCCGGGCAAATCATTGTTGAAATCGATTATTTCTATATACATTATTGCTGTCATGAATTTAGCTGCTGTCGATCTCAACCTGCTGGTCGCCTTCGAAGCGCTGATGGAGGAGCGCCACGTCACCCGTGCGGCCGAGCGCATCGGCCTCGCCCAGCCGTCGATGAGCAGCGCGCTGCGGAGGCTACGCGCATTGTTTGCGGACGAGCTGTTCCTGCGTGCCGGCACAGGCATGCAGCCGACCGAAAGGGCGTTGGCACTGGCCGGACCGATCGGCGAAGCGTTGCGACAGATCAGGGGCGCGCTGGCGCCCGATCAGGGCTTCGACCCGTCGACGGCGCGACGGCGCATCACCATCGCCGCAACCGACTATGGTGATCTCGTCCTGGTGCCGGAACTGACCCGCTTGTTGCGCATGGAGGCACCCAACATCGACCTCGCGGTGCGTCCGTTGACCGACGCGACGGCGGCGCTGGCGAAAATGGAGCGCGGCGAACTCGATGCGCTGATCGGCGGCCACCTGCCGGAGTCGCCACGCTCGGTCCGGCACCGGCTGTTCGAGGAGCGCTTCGTCTGCATCCGCGATGCGGCGCGCGCCAATCAATCCGAACGCCTGAACCTGCAAGACTATGCAGCCCTGCCGCACGCGCTGTTCTCGGCGGCCGGCGGCGATGGGCTGCCGAGTGTGATTGACGCGCTGCTGGCGCGCCATGGAGTGAAGCGACGGGTGGCCGTGACGCTGGCGCATGTGGTGGCCGTTCCCTTCGCCGTCACAGGCACCGATCTCGTCGCCACCATGGCCGAGCGCGTCGCCCGCCTCTTCACGCATCTCGCCGAAATTGCCGTGGTCGTGCCGCCGCTCGACATCCCCGCCTTCGCGATCGACCTGATCCATCTCAGCCGCGCGACTGACGATCCGGCGCTGCGCTGGTTCCTGGATGCCGTTGATCGCTGCGCCCGTCCGATTGCGATAATCAGCTGACACGGTTGAGCGTGAGGGGTGGCTAACGGCGGCCGCCGCTCCCTATATTGGCGCCTGATCGAATCAGGCAGCCCATGCGCGTTTTCAGCGTTCCCGTTTCTGCGCCGTTCCTACGCACCGTCATCGCGGCGCTGGTCGACGGCCGGCTTGTCCCGGGATTCGAGGCGCGCAACGATCCCGCCAAGCTCGCCAACGCCACGCTCTATCTGCCGACCCGCCGCGCCGGGCGGCTTGCGCGTGAAATCTTCCTCGATGTGCTCGATTCCGACGCCGCGGTGCTGCCGCGCATCGTCGCGCTCGGCGAGATCGACGAGGACGAGCTTGCCTTCGCGGACCAGGGCGACGACGTCGGCGGCGCTGCGCCGCTGGAGATCCCGCCCCGGCTCGGCGAACTCGAGCGTCGGCTGACCTTGGCGCATCTGGTCGCGGCCTGGGCAAAGACGCCGGTGTCGGCGCCGCTGGTGGTCGGCGGCCCGGCCTCGACGTTGCAGCTCGCCGGCGACCTGGCGCGGCTGATGGACGACATGGTGACGCGCGGCGTCGACTGGCGCGCGCTCGACCGCCTGGTGCCGGACCAGCTCGACAAATACTGGCAGCACTCGCTCGACTTCCTGCGCATCGCGCGCGACGCCTGGCCGAACTACCTCAAGGAGATCAGCCGGATCGAACCTGCGGCGCGCCGCGATCTGCTGATCGAGGCCGAAGCGGCACGACTGACCGCGCATCCCACGGGTCCGGTGATCGCCGCCGGTTCGACCGGCTCGATGCCGGCGACGGCCAAATTCCTCCACGCGGTGGCGAAGCTTCCGAACGGCGCCGTGGTGCTGCCCGGACTTGACGTCGACCTGGACGAGGACAGCTGGGACACGATCGGCGGCGAGCGCGGCGACGACGGCAGATTCAAGACGCCGCCCTCGTCGAACCACCCGCAATTCGCGATGCACGCGCTGCTCGACCGCTTCGGCATCAAGCGCCGCGATGTCGAGAGCCTCGCTCAGCCTGCGCCGCTTGGTCGCGAGGTGCTGGTGTCGGAGACGATGCGTCCCTCGACAGCCACGGCACAATGGCACGACCGGCTGGAGCGGCCCGAGATCGTGGCGCGGATTTCCGCCGGGATGACTGACCTCACCGTGGTCGAGGCGCCCAACCCGGAGATGGAGGCGCTGGCCATTGCAGTTGCGATGCGCGAGGCGCGGCATCTCGGCAAATCGGCCGCGCTGGTGACGCCGGATCGCGCGCTGGCACGCCGCGTGATGGCGTCGCTGACCCGCTGGAATCTGGAATTCGACGATTCCGGCGGCGATGCGCTGATCGAAACGCCGGCCGGCGTGTTCGCCCGCCTCACCGCGGAGGCCGCAGCCAATGGGCTGGAGCCGCCGACATTGCTCGCGCTGCTCAAGCATCCGCTGTTCCGGCTCGGAGGTACGCATGGCGCGCTGAAGCGCACGATCGAGGTGCTGGAGATCGCGCTGCTGCGCGGCACCCGGCCGCAAGCCGGAACCGGTGGCCTCGCCCGCGACTTCGCGCGCTTCCGTGCCGAACTGGTCAAGCTGCACGGCGGCGAGACCTCGTCGCTGCACGCCATGGAGCCGCGCGCCCGGCTGCGCGACAACGAGCTCAACCAGGCGCAGGATCTGATCGCCAGGTTGCAGGCAGCGCTGGCGCCGCTGGAAGGCATGGCGTCGTCAAAGCCGTATGATTTCGCCGAACTGGCAGCGCGCCACCGCGAAGCGCTGATCGCGCTGTCGGCCGACCCAAACGGCGTTGCTGTCGTGTTCGAGGAACGCGCCGGCGCGTCGCTGGCGTCCGCGTTCGACGAGCTGCTTGCCAAGCAGCAGCCGAGCGGGCTGATGACGCCGCTGTCAGATTATCCCGAGGTGTTCCAGACCGCGTTCGCCGACCGCATGGTGCGGCGGCCGGAATCGGCGCGCGCGCAGCTCAACATCTTCGGCCAGCTCGAAGCGCGCCTGACCGAATCCGATCGAATCATCCTCGGCGGCCTGGTCGAGGGCGTCTGGCCGCCGGCGCCGCGGATCGATCCGTGGTTGAGCCGGCCGATGCGGCACGAGCTCCGGCTCGATCTTCCCGAACGGCGCATCGGCCTCTCCGCGCACGACTTCGCGCAGCTGCTGGGCCATGACGAGGTGATCCTCACCCATGCCGCCAAGGTCGGCGGAGCGCCGGCGGTCGCCTCGCGCTTCCTGCATCGGCTTGAAGCGGTTGCGGGCGAAGCGCGCTGGAAAGCCGCCACATCGGCCGGCGAAACCTACGTGCAATATGCCGCCGAGCTCGACCGGCCCGCCAAGGTCGAGCCGATCCCGCAGCCGGAGCCGCGGCCACCGCGCGAGGCGCGTCCGCTGAAAATGTCGGTGACCGCGATCGAGGACTGGCTGCGCGATCCCTACACGATCTATGCGCGCTATATCCTCAAGCTCGATCCGCTCGATCCCGTCGACATGCCGCTGTCGGCGGCCGATCGCGGCTCGGCAATCCACGAATCGCTCGGCGAGTTCACACAAACTTACGCCGACGCGCTGCCCGACGACATCAAGAGCGCGCTGCGCGACATCGGGGCCAAGCATTTCGCGCCACTGATGGAGCGGCCCGAGGCCCGTGCGCTGTGGTGGCCGCGCTTCCAGCGCATTGCGGCGTGGTTCGCCGAATGGGAACAGGCACGGCGCGGCAGTATCGCTGCGATCAAGGCCGAGATCCGCGGCGAGATCGGCATTCCCCTCGACGATGCCAGGACATTCGTGCTTTCCGCGCGCGCCGACCGCATCGAGCGGCGTGACGATGGCAGCTTTGCGATCCTCGACTACAAGACCGGCCAGCCGCCGACCGGCAAGCAGGTGCGCATGGGCCTGTCGCCGCAGCTGACGCTGGAAGCCGCGATCCTGCGCGAGGGTGGCTTTGCCGAGATCCCGGCGGACTCCTCGGTCGGCGACCTCGTCTATGTCCGGCTGAGCGGCAACAACCCACCGGGCGAGCAGCGTTCGCTGGAGCTGAAGATCAAGACCAGCGATACGCCGCAGCCGCCCGACGAAGCCGCCGACAGCGCGCGGCGCAAGCTGGAAGCCCTGATCCGCGCCTTCGACGATGAGAGCCAAGCCTACACCTCGCTGAACCTCTCGATGTGGGCGAACCGCTACGGCGCCTATGACGACCTCGCGCGCATCAAGGAATGGTCCGCGGCCGGCGGCCTGGGGATCGAGGAATGGTGAAGGCAGCGCGTCCCATCCCGCCGGCGGTGCGCGATGCGCAGGCGCGCGCGTCCGATCCGAAAGCGTCGACCTTCGTCTCGGCCAATGCCGGCTCGGGCAAGACCCATGTGCTGGTCCAGCGCGTCATCCGCCTTTTGCTGTCGGGCGTGCCGCCGGAAAAGATCCTCTGCATCACCTTCACCAAGGCTGCCGCGGCGAACATGGCCGAGCGCGTATTCACGACGCTCGGCCATTGGGTGACGCTCGACGACGATGCGCTCAACGCGGCGATCCGCGAGGCCGGCATCGCGCATCCGGATTCGAGGCTCCGCAGGGAAGCACGCAAACTGTTTGCCTGCGCGCTGGAGACGCCCGGCGGGTTGAAGGTGCAGACCATCCACGCGCTGTGCACGCGCCTGCTGCAACAGTTCCCGTTCGAGGCCAACGTGCCGGCGCGCTTCGCCGTGCTCGACGACCGCGACCAGAACGAGATGATGGAACGCGCCAATCTCGCGGTGTTCCTCGAGGCGTCGCGGATTCCCGACAGTCCCATCGGCCGCGCGCTGCGGACCGCGATGGCAAATGCGGCCGACGTCACCTTCAAGGAGGTGGTGCGCGAAGCCTGCCTCAGCCGCGATCACTTCATGGCCTGGACCGACGCCGCCGGCAACGCCACGGCTGCCGCCGCGCAGATGTCCGCCGCGCTCGGCGTTTCCGCCGATATTCGTATTGAGGATGTCGAGCGCGAGATCGTCGACGGCCCGAACCTGCCGCGAACAAGCTGGAAGGAGATGGCCACGCTGCTCGATACCAGCAGCAAGGCGGATCAGAAGCAGGCCGAGCGACTGCGGGGCGCGCTGACCTTTACCGGCGCGGCCCAGGTTGAAGAATATCTCGGCGTCTTCCTGACCGACGACCGCGCGCCGCGCGCCTCTGTCGTCACCAACAATTTCATCAAGAAGAATGCTGTCGCAGGCCGCCGGTTCGAAGCGGAGGTCGACCGTCTCGGCCCCTTGATCGAGCGCCGCCGCGCCGTGGTCGCGCGCGACCGCACCGAGGCGCTGATCCACATCGCGACCGCGGCCGCCGCGCATTACCGGCGTGAGAAGCTGGAACGCGGCCTGCTCGACTATGACGACCTGATCGACAAGACGCTCGCGATGCTCGATCGCGTTTCCTCCGGCTGGGTGCATTACAAGCTCGACCGCGGCGTCGACCACGTGCTGATCGACGAGGCGCAGGACACCAGCCCGCGGCAATGGGACATCGTCGCGCATATCATCTCGGAGTTCACCTCCGGCGCCGGCGCGCGCGATGGCCTGGTGCGCACGGTGTTTGCGGTCGGTGACGAGAAGCAGTCGATCTTCTCGTTCCAGGGTGCCGCGCCACGCGAATTCGACCTGCGCCGGCGCGAGCTGAAGCGGCGGTTCGAGGAAGCCGGGCTGAAATTCGACCCGGTGTCGTTCACCTATTCGTTCCGCTCGGGGCCGGTGATCCTGCATTCGGTCGACCATGTCTTCCGCGAGCAGGAGGTCTTCCGCAGCATCCATGCGGTCGAGAACGGTTATCCGATCCACAATGCGATGGCCGATGCCGGTCCCAGCCTGATCGAGCTCTGGGATCTCGCGGTTGCCGATGATCGCCAGGACATCGAGGGCTGGCGCGCACCGTTCGACGGCGTCTCGGTGACGAGTCCCGAGGTGAAGCTTTCACGGCGCATCCAGGCCGAGATCAAGCGCCTCGTCACCAGCGGCACCATGACCGGCAGCGCGGGCGGGCGGCGGCCGCTGCGCTACGGCGACATGCTGATCCTGGTGCGACGGCGCGGCAACGCCTTCGACGCTGTCATCCAGGCGCTGAAGCATGCCAACATCCCGGTCGCCGGCGCCGACCGGCTGAAGCTGACCGAGCACATCGCGATCATCGACCTGATGAACCTCGCCGACGCGCTGCTGCTGCCGCAGGACGACCTTGCGCTCGCGGTGGCGCTGAAGAGCCCACTGTTCGGCCTCGACGACGACGATCTGTTCAAGCTGGCGTATCAGCGCCGCGGCTCGCTGCGCGAGGCACTGACCGCGCAGGCGCCGACCGACGAACGATTCGCAGCCGCGCTGCGCCGTCTCGAACAATGCGAGCGCCGCTTCACCGAGGAGACGCCGTTCGCGTTCTACGCCTGGCTGCTCGGCGGCGACGGCGGGCGCGCGCGGATCCTGCGCCGGCTCGGCCACGAGGCCAACGATGCGCTCGACGAATTCCTCGAGCTCGCGCTGGGCTATGAGCGCAAGGCGCCCGCTTCGCTGCAAGGCTTCGTCGCCTGGCTGCGCGCCGCCGACACCGAGGTGAAGCGCGACATGGAGATTTCGCGCGACGAGGTTCGCGTGATGACCGTGCACGGCGCCAAGGGCCTCGAGGCATCGGTGGTGTTCCTGGTCGACACCACGACCTCGCCGTCGGACACGCAGCGGCTGCGGCTGATCCATCTGCCGCAGGGCAATGCCGCGCCGAATGCGCCCGGCGTCGTGGTATGGGCCGGCAAGAAGGCGGAGGATCCGCCCGGCGTGGCCGACGCGCGCAGGGCGATGCTCGGCGACACCGAGGACGAATATCGCCGCCTGCTCTATGTCGCGATGACGCGCGCCGCCGACCGGCTGATCGTCGGCGGCTGCATGCCCGGCAACATGAGCACGGTGCGCAAATCCTCCTGGTACGATCTGATCACCAAGGGGCTCGCCAATTCCGGGCTCAAGCTCGAGGAGATCGAGACGCCGGCCGGCAAGGTGATGCGCTATTCGCGGCCGGACGACGTCGCCGATCTCACCGGCGCGACCGCATCAACGGCTGAGGCGCCGATTGCGCTGCCGTCCTGGCTGCATGCTGCGGCCGCGCCCGAAGCCGCCGCCGCGGGCGTGCTGCGCCCGTCCGATCCGGCTGACGGCGATGGCCATCCGATCCGAACCGGCGAATCGGTGCTGCTGCGCGCCCGCGCCCTGCAACGCGGCACGCTGGTGCATCGCCTGCTGCAATCGCTGCCCGATGTCGCGGTGGAACGACGGCTCGGCGCGGCGCTCGGCTATCTTGCGCGCAACGCCGATGGCTGGAGCGAGGAAGAGCGCGTGGCGCTGGCTCGGCAGGTAGTCGCCCTGACCGTCGATCTGCGCTTCGCGCCGGTGTTTGCCCCCGGCAGCCGTGCCGAGGTTTCGATCGTGGGCCGGCTGGCGCTGCCGGGCCGGCCGAAGG
>NZ_VKHP01000942.1 GCF_010811875.1 Bradyrhizobium uaiense | reverse complement strand
TGTTAGACGAAGCTTGTGACCACAGCCCGCTCCGTCACCCCGCCCTGTGGTTATGGGTCCCGGCTCGCGCGGAGCCTGTCATCGGGCGGCGCTTGGCGCCGACCCGTTGGCTTGGCCGGGACGACGGCGGAGTGTTCGGCTCTGGTGTGCGTTTGATGACAACGGCATAATTCCGGAAACTGGAGGATGTGATGGTTTCTCTGATCAGGCCGGGCGCAAAACTGTTGCAGGTCGATGGTCCCGT
>NZ_VKHP01000941.1 GCF_010811875.1 Bradyrhizobium uaiense | reverse complement strand
CCATGCGCTCGATCGGCGTGCCGCGCATGAAGCCTGAGCCGCCATGCAGTTGCAGGCAGCCATGCACCACCTCGTGCAGCACCTCGGGCGACAGCGCCTTGACCATCGAGACCTCGCGCAGGCATTCGGCGGCCCGCTGTGGAATCAGCAGGGCGTGCGGCTGAAGCTCGCCCAGCTCGCCGCGAAGGCGGCGGCGGCCCGAGCGCTGGCCTATCAGGCTGCCGAGCTTGCCGCGGCCGGGAAG
>NZ_VKHP01000940.1 GCF_010811875.1 Bradyrhizobium uaiense | reverse complement strand
TCGGGCGCTCGCGCGGCGGCTTGAGCACCAAGATACATATGGCGGTTCGGGGCTTGGGATGTCCCGTGCGGTTCACGCTCACCGCGGGCCAGAAGGGCGATGCACCGCAAGCCGCCACATTGATCGAAGGCTTGTCCGCCGAGGTCGTCATGGCCGACGCCGCCTATGACGCCGATCACTTGCGCCAAGCCATCGCCGCCAAAGGCGCGCTCGCCGTCATTCCCAACAACCCGTCACGCGCGCT
>NZ_VKHP01000939.1 GCF_010811875.1 Bradyrhizobium uaiense | reverse complement strand
TGATGCACCATCAGACCCATGATCCCGACCTGCGTCAGGCCGAAGCTCAGCCCGTGTCCGAGCTGGACCGCGGCAAGCACTGCAAGCGGCGGGTCCTGCGCGGTGATCGCCCAGCGCGCCACGGCGCCTACTACATCTTTGCATCGATTGCCTGGCGGCAGGCCGGTTTCAGCGGCCTGACGATCGCTTGCCTCTGGGTGCTCGGCGTCATCGCCGAGATCGTGCTGTTTGCGCTGTCGCCGCG
>NZ_VKHP01000938.1 GCF_010811875.1 Bradyrhizobium uaiense | reverse complement strand
CAGACCCCGAGCCACCAGACCCGTTCGGTGACGATTTTGGCCGTGAAGCAGCAGAGCTAGCCGGCGCCTCGCGCTCGTAGACACACGCAGCGTGAGTGAGCCACCGGCCGATGGGCTCCCTCCCCCCTTGCGGGGGAGGGTGGGGAGAGGGGTGGCTCCGGGCGAGATGATCGATATGCGCCTTGCTATCGCAACATTGCTTGTGCGCCGTTCGTCGCTCGTTTGAGAGAGCACGCCGTGTGGC
>NZ_VKHP01000937.1 GCF_010811875.1 Bradyrhizobium uaiense | reverse complement strand
CTGACCTTCTATATCAACCGCGCTGGCAAGACGCTACCGAAGACCGAGCGGTCGCGGCTGGAACGCGCCAAGCTCGAGTTGAAGCACCAGTTCGGGCGGGATTAGCCCCGCCGTTTCCGCGACCAACATTGCAAGCTCGGTCGAGCAGCAGAGCGCGGCCACGCAGGAGATTGCACGCAGCGTGCAGAATGTCGCCCAAGGCACCCAGGAAGCCGCCTCCAGCGTTACGCAGGTCAACCGCGGC
>NZ_VKHP01000936.1 GCF_010811875.1 Bradyrhizobium uaiense | reverse complement strand
GGTAGCCGGGTCGCCCCGTGTCAAGCGACCGAACGCCAACGAAACCGAGCTTATCCAGATCGAGCCCATCGACGAACACATCAATCGCACGCACCGGATTGTCCTCGGACAGGTAGTCGTCGAGCCGACGCCTGGAGCGGGAATGTCAACGCAATATCGAGATGATCTGGCTGACCGGGCAGTTGGCACCGGACTTCAAGACCATCGCCGATTTCCGCAAGGACAATGGCAAGGCCATGCGTGA
>NZ_VKHP01000935.1 GCF_010811875.1 Bradyrhizobium uaiense | reverse complement strand
TCGCACGTCTCGCCGATGCCTTCACGATCTTCCAGAAGCAGAACAGCAGCGTGAAGCTCGAGATCGTGATGATCGATCGCCCGGTCGATCCGGTGACCGAAGGCTTTGACATTGCGATCGGCGCCTTGACGCGCAGATGATCGGAAAGATCGCGCTGCTTCTCGCCCATTCGCGACAGCAGGTCGCCGACATCGGCAACGACGCCGCGGGCACGATGCACATATTGCTGACCGGCCTCGGTCAG
>NZ_VKHP01000934.1 GCF_010811875.1 Bradyrhizobium uaiense | reverse complement strand
CGCCGACAGCGTCGCGATGCACATGAGCACGCCTAACATCGCGAACGCCAACGGCAAGCCGACCATGTGTGCGACGAGCCCGATGCTGGCGGGACCGACCAGTATACCCGCATACCCGGCCGTGGTGGCCGCGCCGATTGCGTTGATTGCCATGGCAGGGTTCGTGCTTATTGGATTGGGTGTTTCAAATGTTGTACCCGTACTGTGTCGACGCGCCGGCAAACAGAGAGTGATGCCCGTAGGC
>NZ_VKHP01000933.1 GCF_010811875.1 Bradyrhizobium uaiense | reverse complement strand
TCCAAAAAAGACGCCGCCGTCCTAAAAAAACCCCCCCACGAGGGGCACGCGCCGCAGGAGGGGCGCTTCCGTTCCGGCATTGTCGATGCGGCCCTTTTATACAACCCGCGCGGGAAAGCCGCTACCGAAGACCGGGCGGTCGCGGCTGGAACGCGCCAAGCTCGAGTTGAAGCACCAGTTCGGGCGGGATTAGCCCCGCCGTTTCCGCGACCAACGATGTCGTCCTGGCGAAAGCCAGGACCCAT